>JBKJUK010000240.1:0-2840 GCA_046590705.1 Thermoanaerobaculia bacterium | reverse complement strand
CTTCGAATTCGACGATCTGATTTGCCTGGTCAAAAAATATGCAGACAATCAAGACTGTTAAGCCAACGGAATCTCCCTCAGAACCGGATCCGGTATCCCGGCTGATCTCGGTCCTCGAGGCGGAGGGCTACACCACCGATCCCGATCTCGACTGGGAAGTCATCGGTGAGCGCGTTTACCGCCGCCCATCAAACGTGGTCTTTGCCCGCGGTGAAACGGTGTTCGTGATCATCGATTACCCGCTCCTCAACGAGAAGACGCTTTCACAGGCGGTCGAAGGACTGACCAAGCTGTATCGGGCCAAAAGTCTGCGCGAGAAAGCGTTCTCGGTCCTGCAGTCGACCACGGTGTACGTCTGCATCGTGGCCAGGAACGAGTCGCCGCACAACGAAGGCTTGAATCGTTACGTGCAATCCGTGGGCGGTGCTGTGATCATTCCGGTGGTTCTGGTCCCGGAAATCAATCAGGTGGTCTACCCCAGCTTCGAAGAGAAGGTCGGCGTTGTACGCTCACGCGTGCAGTACCTGCAGTACATTCTCGGAGAGAGAACGCAAGCCATCGACGTCCACAAACAGACCGTGCGGACCTTCTACATCTCGGCAGCGATCCTGGCGTTGCTGGTACTGGCCATGATCTTCGCCACCATCACCTGAGTGAAGCAGGTTCCTGTGGAGCACAGGCAATCCTGCCTGTGACGGGACCAACTGAATTAGAAGCGTCAGGCCGGAGGCCGGGGTCTGGGGGCCGGAGCGCGAGAGCAACGCGATCGTGGCAGCAATGTCATTCCGAAGAAGCACGCCGTGCCTGCCAGCCTGTCGGTGGTCTTAATGCGACTGAGGAATCTACGCGAAGGGCTCGCGCTCAACATTCCGCGGCCCGATCTCTGGACCGGCGGACCTCACGCCGTCGCCGTACAGGGCCGGAGGCCCGGCATCGAGGTTTCTTTGGTGCGGCGAAGAGTGGTCTTCGAAGGGGCCGCGTATAACGTTCCTTGCACGGTGTGCAAACGGGTTCTGTGGAGCACAGGCAATCCTGCCTGTGACGGGACCAACTGATTTTTTGAGAGGGTTCAATGGTTCGCGACGCACGCTGCCCTCGGAAGATCAATCCTCACCGTCCCAAGAAAACCTCGATGCCGCCCCTCTGGGGCTCCGACACATTCGAGGTGTGGTCGTTTCCCAGGCCTTACGGCCATGGGCTAAGCGATGCCGGGCCTCCGGCCCTGTGAAGCTAATGCCGGCGCGCCACGTCTGCCGCAAATTCGTCGCGACCGCAGGAACGTCATTCCGAAGAAGCACACCGTTTACGTGAGCCGCATCAACGTTCGCGATGCGACTGAGGAATCTGCGCGAAAGGATCGCGCTCATCCCCCGAATGTTGGGTTTTAGTGGCCAAAGTTTTCAACTTTTGACTTCGCGGCCGACCGGCATCGCCCTCGTCGCTCGAAATGGCGACCCATGTGACACTGCACTGGTGTAGTGCACTAGAATGCGCGCTGCATGAGCGGTCCATTCGAGGTGCGTCCTCAGGAAATCTTCGAAGAGCTTCGCCGGACGGTACTCGGACAGGACGACGCTATTCGCGAACTGTCGGTCGCACTGGTCAAGCATCTGATCGGCCATCCCGCCGGCAATATTCTGCTGATCGGGAATTCGGGATCGGGGAAGACCACCCTGATGAAGGCTGTAGAGACGTTCCTCACCACTCGGCCGGAACTTCAGCCTCACGCCAACATTGTTCGGATCAACGCCAATGTGCTGGCTGAAGAACATCAGGGATACGGTCGTGCGGTGCTGGGGCGACTCTACCTGAATGCGCTGCAGCAGCTTGGACCCGACGCCACCATGGAGCAGCTGGTACGTCGTGTCGAGAAGGGCATCGTCTTCATCGATGAGATCGACAAGATCCGCACCACCGCTGGCGGAGCTCCGAACGTGCGCGGCATCATCGCCCAGGAAGCGCTGCTCACGCTCATGGAGAACGAGCAGGTAGAACTCGAAGTGCAGAAGCCGTTTCCTGCAACGCTGGTGATCAACTCCGCTTCGCTGCTTTTCGTGGCAGGCGGTGCTTTCGAGGAACTCTACGATACGGTGTACCGCAGAGCGACCACCGGCTCGGAGGCCACACCGCTCAAGCCGGTGGTCATCGTGTCCGACTCGGGAGAGGTGAGAGAAGAGATCTCGTTTCATCTGCGCGACTATCTCCGTTACGAGGATCTATTCCGTTATGGGATGTCGCCACAGTTCGTCTCCAGGTTCGAGTCGCTGGTGGTTCTGAATCATCTCAACGAGAAAGATCTGGCCAGAATTTTCATCGAGCCTGAACGTTCCATCTTCCGCGTCTCGCGCGAATACTTCGAACGGTTCGGGATCGATTTGCAGATCACCCGTCCCGCAGCAGCACTCATCGCCTGGGAAGCTGGAAAGCAGAAACGCCTTGGGGCGCGAGCATTGAAGGAAGTTTATCGCCGGATCATTCGCAAGCTCGAGTTCGATCCCGCAATGACTGAGAAACGCAGCGCTGAAGAATCGGGGAACGTCTTCACCATCGACGAGCAGATGGTGCGCTCGATTCTTCGCGACGACTCGCAGGGAACCCAGAATCGCAGATGACTGAGAAATCGATATTCTCGAAACTCAAGCGCGGCCTGTTCATGACGCACACGGAGATGATCGAAAAAGTGAAGGTGGCCTTCATTCCCGATCTTCCCATCGATCAGTCCGTGGTCGATGCCATGGAAGAAGGCCTGCTCGGAGCGGATGTCGGCGCTGAACTGACCACCGAAGTCATGGAGAAGCTGGAACTGCGCGTACGACAGGCGCGCATGTCGAATGTGGAGC
>JBKJUK010000174.1:0-11807 GCA_046590705.1 Thermoanaerobaculia bacterium | reverse complement strand
GAGGGATCCACCGCGCTATTCATTGTTGAGAGCGATGCCCGCACTCAGAGGGCCGGAGGCCCGGCATCGCTGTAGCCACGGCCGTGAGGCCGTGGAAGTAGCGCACCCGACATCCTTCGGAGCCCCAGCGGGGCGACATCGATTCGACCGGGACCGAGTAGAGCGTCGACGTTACGCCAACGTTGGGCCGATGCGTACGAATTGTGGGTCGTACCGAATGGCGGAAAGTCGCGATGCCGCCGCTCCGCGGCTGAGAATTGGGCGCAGAGCGCGTGTTCCACGGCCTCACGGCCGTGGCTACAACGATGCCGGGCCTCCGGCCCTGTGAGGCCAACGCATGTGGCGTGCGATGAAGACGTGCAGCGAGCGCGCAATGGCATCCCGAGACCGCGATCGGCGCTGCGCGCCTGTTTTACATGAATGAACCGCCTCATTCCCGTGGAGGAGGTTCATTAGAAGCGGCGGGATGGGTGGGTGCGAGGAATCTACGCACAGGGATCGCGCTGTAAATGTTCAGCGCGATCCGTTCGCGTAGATTCCTCAGTCGCAGCACCAGTCTCGACCCGCGGAAGGCGTGGCGCGCTTCTCCGGAATTACGTTCCTGTTTCGGCAATAGGCGAATTGCGAAGCCGCATGAATCTCTGAGTTTCCTAGCGCCTCAATATGAGCTGACATGCACTCCTCTTACTGCTCTTCCCGAGGGATCGGTGACGGCGGATAGCGATGCGTCCCAGGCCAGTGCTTCCGGCGTGCTGCAGGCCACGGACTTTCCACCGGGAACGGTGAGAGCGCAGGCCTCGAGCGGGAAATGTTCGGCGAAGAGCGAGCGATAGAAGTAGGCCTCGCTGGTGAGCGGCGTGTTCCAGGGAAAGCGATACTCCGCGCTGGCCAGTTCTTTTGCTGAGATCAACGACTCTGCAGTTGAGCGAAGCATGTCGATCCATCCATAACCGACGCCGTCAGAGAATTGCTCTTTCTGGCGCCAGACCACGCTCTCCGGAAGCAACTCGGCGAAGGCTGTGCGAAGGATATGTTTCTCCATACGGCCGTTTCCGGCCATCTTGGCCGCCGGATTGATCTGCATGGCTACATCCAGAAATTCTTTGTCGAGGAACGGAACGCGCGCTTCCACTCCCCATGCAGCCATGGCCTTATTGGCGCGAAGGCAGTCGTATGAATGAAGACGGTCGAGCTTGCGCACGGTCTCTTCGTGGAACGATTTCGCATCCGGCGCGCGGTGAAAGTAGAGGTAGCCGCCGAAGATCTCGTCGGCGCCTTCGCCGGAGAGAACCATCTTGATTCCCATGGCGCGAATTCGTCTGGCCATCAGATACATGGGAGTTGCAGCGCGAATGGTGGTTACGTCGTAGGTCTCGAGATGAAAGATCACGTCGCTGATTGCGTCGAGTCCTTCCTGCTCAGTGAAAACGAACTCATGGTGAATCGTGTCGAGATGCGCCGCCACGATTCGTGCCGCTGCGGTGTCGGGTGAACCGGCCAGACCGATAGCGAACGTATGCAGTTGTGGCCACCACGCTGCGGATTTGCCTCCAGTTTCTATTCTTCCCGCAGCGAACTTTTTGGCACAGGCAGCGATGATCGAAGAATCGAGTCCGCCCGACAGCAGAACTCCGTACGGAACATCCGACATGAGCTGCCGCTGTACGGCCCTCTCCATGGCCTCCCGGATCGTGTCCGGATCAGCGGAGTTCGCTTGCACGGACTGATAGGTACGCCAGGTTCGGGAGTAGTGGCTGGTCAGAACTCCAGTGCTGCTGTCGAGAAAGTGCCCCGGCGGAAACTCCTCGATGGTGCGGCAAATGGTGGCCAGCGCTTTCATCTCCGAGGCCACGTGCAGGTTGCCTTCGGCGTCGCGGCCGGTGTAGAGCGGGATGATGCCGAGGTGATCGCGTGCGATCAGGTATCGATTCGCTGCGACGTCGTAAAGTACGAAGGCGTAGATTCCGTTGAGCTGGTCGAGGAACGCGGTTCCATGCTCGCGGTAGAGAGCCAGAATGACTTCGCAGTCCGACTCGGTCTGGTAGTCGAAGTCTGGCGTCGTGGCCCGGAGTTCCCGATGGTTGTAGATCTCGCCGTTCACGGCCAGCACCAGATTCCCGTCGCTGGTGACGAGTGGCTGCGAACCGTGGGTTACGTCCACGATGGCCAGTCGCTCGTGCACCAGGATTGCTCTTTCATTCGACCAGATGCCGGACCAGTCTGGTCCGCGGTGGCGCTGCGTCTTTGATTGCTTCAGCGCATCCTGTCGCAGACGAGCTGCGTCACCTTTGATTTCGAGCGTAGCGAAAATTGAGCACATCGTTTCCTCCAGCAATTCTTTTCGAGTAAAAAAAAGCTCCTTCGAAGATTGAATCTTCGAAGGAGCCGCAGGTGCGTCAGTTCTTGAATCCGCCCTCAGGGCGAGATCTCGGCTGATCCGCTGCTCCTTCTGGAGCGCGGATTTGAGCGGGTATTGCGCTTAGTGCGTTTGATGGTCATCTCTTCTGAAGCGCTGCGAACCTTTGCCGCGCTGAAGGATGATCCGCCTGGTGGATTGCGGATGTCAAATGTTTCGTTATCAAATGGTGTTGACATCGAACTCCCACGGAGACCTTCCCATGCCGATACGGTCTGTTCGCGATCCCCGCGGCTCAGGAGTGGACTCTGATTTTGAACCGCAAGCCTGACCAATGGGGCTCGTTCTTTTACAAGCAGGAAGATGATGTTCTGCGTTTCAAGTCGAAACCGCAGAAGGCAGAGTTTCGCGAGTGGCTGGAGTTCACCGCGCAGCCCGAGGGCGACAACGCGCTCACCGGCTCTCGTAGGGTGCTTCAACCGCGAATCCGCAGGGGTGAACATACTCGACAATCGTACGCTTCGGTCCGGATTCAGCGCTCAGTAGTAAACCGCTGCAGGTCTAGCAAATGTCATCACCATCGCGAAGTCACACCGAATCGCGGCACCGTCATTCCGAGGAGCACGCGAGGGTTCACGTCAACTTGCGCGCTGTGACTGCGAGGAGGAATCTCCGTTCCGCGCCGCGTTGGTCGTTCCGTTTCACCGCGGCTGCGCGGACCGGAGATTCCTCCTCGCAGCCACAGCTGCGTGAGCAACACGAGTTATGCGGCTCGTCGGAATGACGTCGCGTATGTTCTCGGGAGTGCCTCTTCCCTTCCGGGGTGATCAAGCCCATCACGGGACGAAATGCGGGCTGGTACGCTCGATTCGATCAGATCGAGTGCTCGACCTGTTCGAGAGAAAATTACTTACTACCAATGCCGATTCCACTCCGGCCCCCGGCCCGCTTAACCTACTGCGAAAATGTGTCGCATTGAGCGACCGATCCGGATTCGAGGCCGCGCTTGAACCAGCTCACGCGCTGTTCTGCGGACCCGTGCGTGAAGGACTCAGGCCGTATCGTACCGGTGGTCTGCTTCTGGATGTTGTCATCGCCGATGGCACTGGCTGCCGCCAGTCCTTCCTCGACATCTCCTGCTTCGAGGATTTGTCTGGCCTGATTGGCCTGCTTCGCCCATAACCCTGCGTAGCAGTCGGCCTGAAGTTCCTGCCGAACGGAGAGCTGATTGCCTTCCCGCTCAGACACTCTCTGGCGGGCATTCTGAACCCGTTCCGAAATGCCGGTGAGGGTCTGAACATGGTGTCCGACTTCGTGCGCGATGACGTAAGCCTGGGCGAAGTCGCCCGGCGCGTTGAAACGGTCCCTGAGTTGCTGGTAGAAAGCGAGATCGATGTAGACCTTCTGGTCGAGGGGACAGTAGAAAGGTCCTGCCGCGGAAGAAGCTGTTCCGCACCCGGATTGCACAGCGTTGCTGAACAGTACGAGTTTGGGAGGCTGGTAACTGGAGTTGAGTTGCTCGCGGAAGACGCCGGTCCAGACGTCTTCGGTTTCACCGACGACCTTCTCGATGAAATCACGCATCTCGTCTGGCTGCCCAGGCTGCGAGGCCTGCGTCTGCTGCCCGCCAGTCTGCGGCATCTGCGTGGCCACATCGCTCGGATCGCCACCGAGAAGGACGTAGAGGACCAACAGCACCACGCCTCCAATTCCGCCACCTGCCATGAGGGGGCCGCCCATTCCTCGACGATCTTCAACATTGGAACTGTTCCGGCTGCCACCGAGTTTCATCTGCGCCTCCTGTACTGCTCGTTCCGGCTCTCTGCAAATGCGATGCAGGGCTTTGAAATGGGCCGGGGGCCGGGGCCGGAGGCGAGGGGTGAACTGCTGATCTGCCCCACATTCGCTCGGGCCGAACGTACGCGGCGTCATTCCGACGAGCGGCGCGATCGCCGATCTCGCCAAGCCGTACACGCGAGGAGGAATCTCCGGTCCGCGCCGACGCGGTGGATCGGTGCGACCCTCGCCACGCGGAACGGAGATTCCTCTTCGCGCCTCACACGGCGCAGGCCTGCTCAGGGATGGCGTCGCTCATCGGAATGACGTGGCCATGAGCGCGGTGCACTTGTTCCTGTGACACACTTACCCCGTGCTACACCACGACCAGCCACTACTGCTGAAAAATCAGACGTCTTCTGAACTCTACAGCGCCCTCGCACCTCTCGGCGTACGCGAGCGGGATGCCCGCCGCCTGCAAGCTGCAGTGGTACGTGGCGGCGCGAGCGAAATCCCTTCCTCGATGTCCGAAATCTCTCCGCGTGTACTTGCATCTGTCGCTGAGGCCGCGCGGGTTCCTCATCTCGAGCTGTTGGAGCAGCGCACTTCGAACGTCGACGGCTTCACCCGACTGCTCTTTCGCGGTGAGGGAGGGGAACCTTTCGAGACCGTGAGAATTCCGATCGTGCATCGGCCTGGCCACGAGAAGTACGTCGTCTGCGTGAGCTCGCAGGTCGGCTGCGCTCTCGCCTGCGATTTCTGCGCGACCGGTCGCCTCGGCTTTCGTCGCAACCTGGCCACCTGGGAGATCGTCGATCAGGTCGTACAGGTGCAGCGACTCTCCACCCATCCAGTCACGGGCGTGGTGTTCATGGGCATGGGTGAGCCGATGCTGAATTACGACAACGTCATGCGCGCTGCGGCCATCTTCTCCGAACCGTGCGGTATGGCCATTTCTGCCAAAGCCATCACCATTTCGACGGTGGGCGTCGTGCCAATGATTCGACGCTTCACAGAAGAGAAGCTTCGTTATCGTCTGGTCGTTTCGCTGACCTCTGCTGATTCCGCTTCGAGGGCTGGTCTGCTCCCTGTCGAGCACACCTGGCCACTCCCTCAACTCATGGCAGCGGTCCGCGACTATCACGCATCCTCAGGGCGACGGATCACGCTCGCATGGACGCTGATCCGCGGGTTCAACACCAGCGAGCAGGACGCGCGTCAGCTGGCGGAGCTCACCGCGGGGCTGCCCATCAAACTCGACCTGATCGACGTGAACGACGCCACCGGCAGGTATCAGCCACCGGACGACGCGGAGCGGAATCGGTTCCGCGATGCACTCCGGAAAGAATTGGGAATGCCCGTAGCACGAAGATATAGCGGCGGCCAGGACGTGAACGGTGGATGCGGAATGTTAGCCGGTAGCGGTAGAGAAAATCCAGCTGCCGCAAACTGATAGGGTCGCGAGGAGGCCTGGCGCCCCTGCCGGGGCGCATGCTGATTTGAACGGGGTCACGTTCCGGTGGCTGCGCGCTTCGCGCCTACCACCGGCTACCCTCGATGCGCGCCTCCGGCGCGTGAGGGACAGGCGCCGAAAGGCATGAGGCTCGACGGTGCAGCTGGTTCATCGAACGAAAATGGCCGAAGGCCCCCGGCCCCCGGCCATTTCTAAAACACCCGTATCATTCAGCTCTTCTTAATGCTGTCGCCGATATCCTTGACGACTTCTCCGACCTTGCGCTTCGCTTCACCAAATCCCTCGCGAATATCGCCGCCAGCTTTCTGCGCTGCGCCTCTTGCTTCGAGATCGCCGTCGCCTGTTGCACGGCCGACGTGCTCTTTCACGGTTCCTGCTGCCTGATCGATCTTTCCTTTTACTTCATCACGGTTTGGCATTGAGTCTCCTGTGTAACGGGCGTTGATGTCCGTCTTATTTTGATGAAGCAAACGCGATGCCGTGGGAGTGGGTTGCGCCACGGATCCGGCTAGAACGTCACTTGGTCAAAGTCGTCGAGCTGGCGGATATCAACGCTGATCTCGTCGTCTCCGCTGATCGGCTCGAACATGCTGCGGAACTTCGCACCGAATACGACTTCATTCCATTTGTATGACGAGCGTGCGTGAACGGTCTGCGCGAAGGTCTCGTCGGTGCCTGATAGAAGGATGAGGATCTCGAGATCCGATGCTCGCAGCGACTCTTCGCTAGCTCCGAAAAGAGGACTGATTTCGTTGATCGGATGCACCACGGTCCATGTGAGTGGGAAAAATACGACCCTTTCGCGCTCGAGATCCAGCGCGAGGAACTCCCGATCGGTTCGGGCAACGGGATCGCTGAAGCGACTAAGAAGAACCCTGGCCTCGAGATTCATCAGCTGATTGCTTCGGCTGTTGGCGATGCGGAACATCAGCGCACGGCCACCGTTCTGATAAGGCGAGATCAGGGCGCGGTCGCTGAAGACAATCTGCGCGGTCGGTCTGGCGAAACGTGCGAAAACAACGCCGGCCGCGAGCGCGAAGAGGAGCAGACCGAGCAGCGATTCTACGGTGACCACGAGGTTGGAGGCCAGATTTCCGGGGCTGATACTGCCGTAGCCGATTGTTGCCAGCGTGTGAACGCTGAAGAAAAACGCATCTGCAAAACGACCATTGCTTGCGGAGGTATGGCTGCTGACCAGGGCTCCCGGTCCGCATGCGTAGTACAGGGCGGCGAAGAGCAGATTCATTGCGACGTAGGAACCTGTCACGAACAGGAGAAATCGCGGCCAGGACACGGTGAGCAGGAAGTGATAGATCGAAAATGCCTGCCCTTCCCTTCGAACGTTGAACGAGCCATCGCGGTTGAGCAGCCTGCGTCGCGTGTCGCGGGCGACGACCGGGCCAAATCCGAGGTCGCGTTCGTCGGCCCTGAGCGGCTGCGAGTCGGGCGATTCGGGGGAGGGGTCGAGCGTTGGGGACGCGGTCTTCATAGGTAGGGGCACGATAGCATCCGTTGGTTTGATGGTGTAGGGGCGAGCAACTGAACGAATCGCGTTTCTACTGGGGTGATGCTGGTAGGGGTGAGTTGCGCTCGCCCGCTCTCTCGTGGACTTTGCCGCGAATCCGAGGGAGACTTTGATCATGATCAGCAGCAGCGGAAAGCCAGTGCGCCGCTCAGTGCGACTATCGTTCGACTACGCCGATGACCGCAACTACTTCGTTACTCTCTGTGCTCATGAAAAGCGAATGGTCTTCGGCCAGATCGCAGACGAACAAAGTATTCTGACTTCGCTCGGCGCGTTGATTTCCGAGGAGTGGATTCGCTCTGGTGTCCTTCATCCCGGAATCATCCTCGGAGATTTCGTGATCATGCCCAATCACTTTCACGCGCTATTGTTTATCCCGAAAAACAAGGAGGGATCGCTACCCGCCGGATCACTCGCGTCTGTCATCGCCGGGTTCAAAGCGGGCGTGTCCTCGAAAGCAAAGAGAGTTCTGCACTTCGATTCGCCGGTGTGGCAACGTAGCTTTCATGAGCATGTCGTGCGAAGTTCGCGCGAACTAGAAACGATTCGAAAGTACATCGCGGACAACCCCCGCCGCTGGTCCGAGGACCGATACTTTTCTGCGACCTGAAAGAGGCCGAGAGAGCGGGCGCGCGCAACGCGCCCCTACGCCGCGAGTAAGCGCAGGACTAGTGATGTTGGTAGGGGCGAGCTGCGCTCGCCCGCTCCCTGGGCCGTTTTTCACGGTTGCGGCGACGCCCTGCTTCCATCAGCCCCGGCGCGCTTCTGATAAACGAATGAAATGGCCAGCAGCAGCACGCCCAGAACGATGAAGCTGATGATCCGGTATCCGCGGTCGAGCGCGGACAGGTCGAAAAGGAAGACTTTGACGATGGTGAATCCGAGAATTGCCAGGGCGATCTTTCGGATGAACGGCGCTTCTCGGATGAAGCCGAGAATCATCATGAACGCCGCGAATGTCATCCACACTGCCGAGTACGTGAATTCCTTCGCTACGTTGGCGTCAGGCATGTGCAGTGCGAACCACGCCGTCACCTCGCGCGTAGCCGCGACCAGACAGATCGTGGCAACCATGATGACCGAAAACTTGTAGAGCGCCTCTCTGACACGACGCTGCTGCCAGGCTATGACCGCGAAGATGGCCGCCGCAAACAGATGGACTGCCACACTGATGTTCAGCAGCAGAATTCCGGGCGGGTAGGCGTCGACCGTGAGCAGAACCCAGGTAGCCGCGGTCAGAATGATTCCGCCAGCGCGTGCGAAGTATGTCCGCCCGCTGCGAGCGCCGACCATCAGCAGAACGGCGGCTTCGATCAACCAGCCCACCGTGACCATATAGCCGCTGAATTCGAAGGGAACTGCGACCGCCAGCAACGCGATCCCGATCAGTGCGTAGAAACGGACCAGGAAGTCACGCCAGCCTGCAGTGGAAAGCTTTGCGAGCAGCGATGCCACCAGTAGATGAAAGGCGGCGAGAAGCAACGCCAGTATCGCGCGTGATGAATCGTCCTTGTACATCGCAAGGAGTTGCGCGGTGAAGAACCAGGCAGCGTTGGTCATCAGCACCACTCCGAGAAAGCGCGGAATGGCGCGTCGCTCTACACGGCTGCGGCTTCTGATGAAAGGAACTGCCGCGAAGATGAGGAAGAAAAGCGTCGCAGCAATGGTGGCCAGGCCGCGTTGCTCCACTCCGTACCAGGCTCCGTACCATGCAGTGAAGAGAGATGCTGAGCCTATGAAGCTGACAATCAGGAGGCGGTACCAGGGATGTAGAAAGAGCAGGACCAGCGCCGCCAGATCGAGCAGCGCGATATAGCTGAACAGCTCCAGCGCCTGATTTGCGTGCGTTGAAAGCAGCACAGGTGTGAGGAAACCGCTGGTAAGAGCCAGCGCCGCGATGAACTCCGCTCGGTGCCGAAGCGAAAAAGCGGTGAGCATCGCCGTGACCAAGAGCATTCCTCCGAAGGCCACACCGACTGGAACGAGCTGATACATCTGCGATGACGCCCAGATGCTGAGATAAAGGATCCCGACGCTGAGAACCACCATGGAACAGGAGAAGGTGCGGTGCCCGCGTCGAAGGAGGCGTTCAGCCCAGACCAGGATGGCCAGGCCGGTGAAAAGTCCAAGGGCCACGCGACCAGCGGGCCCGATCCAGCGGTTCTCGAACGCGTACTTGAGAAAGTATGCACAGCCGATGAGAACTGCAGCGATGCCAATCCGGTTCAGCCAGTCCGCACCGATGCGATTCTCCCAGTCGCGCGCTGGCGCCCTGGGTGGCTGAGTGTGAGAAGCAGGTGGCGTGGTGGGATCGTCGACCAGGGTAGGGACGCGCAGCAGCGCGTCCGCAGCCCTGGCGTTCGCGGGTAGCACAGGTAGGTCTTCCGGTGATACGGTGCCGGTCGCAGAAGGCGACTGCAGCACAACGTCAGGTGAGACGGCTGTTTGGTCGGGTCCTTTCGGGGCGCCGAGGTACTGTTCGATAGAGCTGAGGCGATGCTCGATTAAAGACAAACGCCGGTGCAGCTCTTCTTCGCGCATGTGCATATGTTAAGGCAGATGGAGAATGGAGAATGGAGAATGGAGAATGGAGAGACGACGACACCTAGCGCCGGATCACCTACAATCTTCATAACTTCAACTTTCCCGGGAACGCCCATGATCCGTCGCACCGCCTACCTGAATCTTCTCCTCGTCTTTGTTCTCACCGCAGGTACCGCGGCATCCCAGTCCAGCGCAGTCCTCATCCGCGACATCCAGGGCAACGCTTCGATCTCTCCACTGGCCGGTCGTACGGTCAGTACCAGTGGAATCGTCACTGCAGTGAAAGCGTCGACCACCAGCGGCGGGTTCTTTATTCAGGAAAGAGACGGAAGCGTTGACAGCGATCCGTCGACTTCCGAGGGATTGTTGATCTTCACTGGGAGCCGCGTTTTTGGCGTGAATCCGGGCGACCTGGTGACCGTGACGGGGAACGTCGTCGAGTTTCGGCCTTCCAGTGATCCGGCATCGCCGACGCTGACTGAAATCAGCGCGCCTGCGGTGGTGAACATCGTCTCGTCCGGGAACCCGGTTCCCTCGCCGTCAGTGATCTCTGCGTCGGATCTGCTTGCTTCTGGTGGATTCGAACAACTCGAACGTTTCGAGGGAATGAGAGTGAAGGTCGGCGCAATGATCTCTGTCGCACCGACCGAAGGCTTCAAGAACGAGAAGAGTGCCTCGTCGACCTCCAGTGGTCTCTTCTACGCGGTTATCGCTGGAACCGCCAGACCGTTTCGAGAGCCGGGAATCGAGGCACCGACCACGCTTCCCTCTCCGCCCTGCTGCATTCCGCGCTTCGACGGGAATCCTGAGCGGATCCGAGTCGATAGTGATGCCATTCGCGGTACCACCCCACTTGATGTAACTACCGGCCAGCGAATCGAAAATGTAGTGGGAGTGGTCGACTACTCGTCCAGAACTTACACGATACTGCCTGACATGACGCTGCAGGCCGCGTCGCCACCGATGTCGGCGCTGGCGGTTTCGCGCGCTGCCGCGGATGAGTTCACCGTGGCTTCGTTCAACATGGAGCGGTTCTATGACGCAGCGGCTGGGTCGGGCGACGTGGTGCTCACGGCTGAAGCGTTCGCGAACCGCTTGAACAAAGCGTCGCTGGTGATTCGCAACGTTCTCGGCACGCCGGACATCATCGGTCTGCAGGAAGTTGAGAATATCGAGGTACTGAGGGCCCTGGCCGAGAAAGTCGGGCGTGACGCCCTGGCCGCTGGTGGCAGCGATCCTCGCTACGCTGGGTTCGTCGAGAAAGGAAATGATGCCGGTTCGATTGAGGTCGGTTTCCTCGTCAAGACCTCGCGTGTGAGCGTGAGCAGCGTTGTGCAGGAGGGGAAGGACACGGTTTTCGTCAATCCTGCCAACGGTCAAAACGAGCGGTTGAATGACCGTCCTCCGCTGTTGCTGCGTGCGACGGTGCGGCTGGCCAGCGCTGAGTATCCGGTCACGGTCATCACCAATCACCTGCGTTCGTTGATCGGCGTCGAAGATGAGAAAGACGGTCCGCGCGTACGAGCGAAGCGGCGAGCACAGGCGGAGTTTTTAGCGCGTTTGATTCAGGCCAGGCAGAGTGCGAATCCCGATGAACGCATCGTCTCGCTCGGTGATCTCAACGCCTTCCAGTTCAACGACGGCTACGTCGATGTTGTCGGCATGATCCGAGGACAGCCGGCTTCCGCGTCAGAGACTCTGCTTGGTGGCGAGGACATCGTCAATCCGGATCTCAGAAATCTGATTGAGACCACTCCCGGGTTTCAGAGATATTCGTTCGTATTCAACGGGAACGCGCAGGCTCTGGATCACATCCTGGTCACATCCAACATCGTGGCAAGGTTGGAGTTCGCGCGGAGCAATGCCGACTTCCCCGAAGTTTTTCGCAGCGATCCCAATCGACCGGAAAGGCTGTCCGACCACGACATGCCGGTTGCCTTCGTGGCGTTGGCGCCACCGGTGGTTACGCCGCCGGGTGCTGGAAGGAAGAGGCCACGACGTTGAGGTGATCAGTGCGGGCAGTTCGGCCGTCATTCCGAAGGAGCGCGCCGTGCTCGGTATCCAACGCAGAGAGAGCTGCGACTGAGGAATCTACGAGCAAGGGTCGCGCACGTCATTCCAAACGCAGCCCT
>JBKJUK010000051.1:0-6130 GCA_046590705.1 Thermoanaerobaculia bacterium | reverse complement strand
GATCGGCGCGCGCGCAGCGCGTTCCTGCCTGGACCTTCAAACGGTGACAGCTCAGCCAGGTGTGAGAGAAGGCCACAAGGGCGCCACTTCTTCAGCACTCGGCCCCGGACCTTCAATTTCATGGCGCCGACAAAGAGAGATTCCCTCCCGTGAGACTATGAGGATGAAATCTACATCGAAGGGCGTGAATCTTGAGCAATCCCGAGTTTGCCAAGCAGCTTCAGTGTTCCGAGTGCGTCTGGAATGAACCCATCACCCGGCTTCGCAATCTTTGCCCATCCTGCAACGCGCCAATCCTGGTGCACTACGACCTGAGACCGGTACCTGGTCTTCGCGAAACGATTCGAACGCGAGCCGCTGGCATGTGGCGCTACGCAGAGATTC
This sequence comes from Thermoanaerobaculia bacterium, assembly GCA_046590705.1. Classification (GTDB taxonomy): domain Bacteria; phylum Acidobacteriota; class Thermoanaerobaculia; order Gp7-AA8; family Gp7-AA8; genus JBKJUK01. Next base: position 5,746 of record JBKJUK010000051.1, on the reverse strand, counting down.
TCCCCACTGAGATTTGCGACGAGATCGTTTCGCTCGGTGAGGGATCGACGCCCCTGCTGGTGGCAGAGACACTCGGCGCCGAACTGGAAATGCCGCTACTGTTCATCAAGGACGAGTCGCTGAATCCCACCCGCTCGTTCAAGTCGCGCGGAATGTCCACCGCCGTGACCATGGCCAGAAAACTCGGGGCAACGATGCTCGCTGCTCCTACTGCTGGAAACGCAGGCTGCGCACTTGCGGCTTACGGCGCACGCGCTTCCCTTCCGGTCTATGTGGTCATGCCCTCCGATACTCCGGACTCGATTCTCGATGAGTGCCGAAGCTACGGAGCCGAGGTCGACACCGTTCCAGGCGTGATCACTGACGCCGCCAGGCTCGTTCAGGCCCGCGTCGCTGCCACTGGGGGTTTCGATCTGTCCACGCTCAAGGAGCCGTATCGTGTGGAAGGCAAAAAGACCATGGGTTACGAACTGCTCGACGATCTAGGGAGGCTTCCTGATGTAGTCCTCTACCCAACCGGCGGCGGAACGGGGTTGATCGGAATGTGGAAAGCCTTCGAGGAGATGGAGCGTCTCGGCTGGATCGGGAAGGAGCGTCCTCGGCTCTACACCATTCAGTCCGACGGGTGCGCTCCGATCGTTCGTGCTTTCGATCAGGGGCTCGAACGAGCGCCAGAGTGGGAATCGCCACAAACTTCGGCATGGGGTCTGCGCGTGCCGAGGGCTGTAGGCGATCGACTGATGCTCACTGCGCTCCGCGAGTCACGAGGTGGCGCCATCGCAGTCCCCGAGGACTCCATCGAACCGGCCGCAGCGGAGCTTCGCAGGAAGGAAGGAACCGACGCCGGGCCGGAGGCAGGAGCAGCTCTGGTTGGACTGCGAATGCTTCTCGCAGAGAAGAAAGTAGATAGGGATGAAACAGTCGTTCTCTTCAACACCGGAGCGAACAAGTATCGTTAACAAAGCCGGATGGTGAATCCTGCATAAGCTCATTCGCTGGTCGTGTCCGGCCCCCTCGATCAGGCGTTGTAGAGATGGCTTTCTTCGGGGCCGGTAGCGCTGTCCCCGACCCGAAGATACAACCGTTTCACCGCCTCCCCTGCGCGATTCTGGAGGCCTCGGGAAATGAACGAAGTCGAAGCATGGCAAGCGTTCCGAGGATTGGTCCCGGCGCAAGAAGAACGAAGGCCCATTTCCAGGAGACGAGGTCGACCGCATGCGGAATGAGTTCAATCGAGACGATGGTGAGCAGAAAGCCGATACTGGTCTGCAGTGTCAGGGCCGTCCCCACCGAACGGGGATCGCTGAGTTCTGTGACGCAGGCCGAGAACTGAGCTGAGTCGGCTACCACCGACGCCCCCCAGATCAAGGCGACGATCAGTAGCAGGGTTGGCGCCGCACCATAGAAGAGACCTATCACTACACAGCAGGCGCCACTGATGGTCATGGCCACCGAGGTGATGATGGTCCGCCCGGAACGATCGGCAAACAATCCGGCCACAACACATCCCACCGCACCACTGGCGATGACCAGGAAACTAGCCACCTCGGCCGCATTGTGACTGTTGCCAGTAAGCTCGAAACTCGAGCGAAGCATCACCGGAATCCAGGTCCACATGGCGTACAGCTCCCACATGTGGCCAAAGTATCCGAGCGAGGCGTAGCGCACTCCCCGATTGCGGAACACTTCCAGGATCCTGGTGCGATCGAAGCGGGACGGCGCAAGCGCGTAGGGTCCATCAGCGACAGCAAAGGCAATCAGCACCGCGGATGCCGCCGCCGCGCACGAGAAAAGCGCGACGTTCCAGCGCCAGCCGGGTAATGCGATTGCGTTCACGAGGTAGGGCGTGGCCTTCCCGAGTGTGAGGGCACCTACCAGGACGCCGAGCGCGAAACCGCGCGATGACTGATACCAGCTAGCGACGAGCTTCATGCCGGGTGGGTAGACACCCGCCAGAAAGCATCCTGTGAGGAAGCGATACACGATGGCTGATGAAAGACCGTCAGACGAGAGCGCGAAGAGCGCGTTCGTGACACCTCCTCCGAGCGCGGCCAGAGCGATGAGCCGTCGAATCGGGACGACGTCGGCGAGATTGAGAAGGGCACTCATCAACGTACCGGCCACGAAACCGAGCTGCACGGCCAGCGTTAGCCAGGAGGTTTCCGATGCACTCAGGCTCCACTCCCGTGCAATGTCGGGTGCCGAGGCCGAGACCCCGAACCAGAGCGACATAGCCAGGAGCTCGACAGCAGCGATCAGGAGAAGTGCACGGCCTCTGCTCTGCTGCACTCGCCGCTCACCTGCCGTGATCACCATTCGCGGGATGATACAGAGAATGGAGAATGGAGAATGGAGAATGGAGAATGGAGAATGCTGAATGCTGAATGCTGAATGCTGAATGGAGATCGTGGAGCATAGACTCGCGGTAACGTCATTCCGATGAGCACGACGAGCAGGTGCGTGATTCCCGGCTGGGACTGCGAAGAGGAATCTCCGTTCAGCGCTGCGAGGTCTTGATTCGACACCGCTACCACGCGGGGCCCCAGAACTCTCAGGGTCCAGTCACAGGCAGGATTGCCTGTGCTCCACTTTATTCGCCATGAAAAAGGACGGCCAAGGCCGTCCTTTTCTGATTGCAGATGCCGCCGCTTACGGTTCGACTGGATTGCCGGCATTACGCCAGGCGTCGAGACCACCGATCAGAGCAAACGCGTTTGTGATTCCTTTTTCCTTGAGAGCGAGCACCGCACCGGCGCTCGTATGTTCCGATGGTCACGTACAGTACGTGATGACTGTCTTCCCCATAGGCAGCTCGGATAGACGCTGACCGATTTGCGCATACGGAATGTGAATCGCGCCTTTTGCTCTGCTGGCTTTGAAGGATGCCTCGTCGCGAACGTCGACGATCACTGCAGAACCTGCGGCTACCAGACGGGCTGCTTCCGCAACGTTGATGCGTGCCGCCGTCTCGACAGTACTACCTGCTGCAGCCGGGGCTGCAGTTGCTGACGGTGTGGTCATAGCCACGCTCGGCATTGCCGGAGCGGACGGGGCCACTGCCACCGGGGCAGGTGAAGGCTCCGCAACGACCGGAGGGGCCTCACTCACTGCGGCAACAGGTGCATCTGCTGCTGCAGGTGTTGCTGCGTTACTCGGATCCTGCGTACTGCAACCGACGGCGACCAGCGCCACGGCTACAGCGCAGGAGAGAAACTTCTGCTTCATGCGATTTCCTCCTGTCTACTTCTGCATTATGAAACAGCTGAGCGCCGTTATGCATTCTCAAAAAATTTACCGGCAGCATTCACACACTGCAGAAGACTTTTCCGAACATGATCCCCTCCCCACAGGCGCAGCTTCGCCGGACGGGCCACTCGATGGATTTCAGACCTCAGCTTCGATCCCGGTGTTGGCTCGGACGTTGAGTTCAGGATACTTCGCCAGCGCGTCGGGATCCTTCGAGAAGACCGTCCCTAGAAACGCCGCCAGAAATCCGATTGGAACCGAAAGCAATCCTGGATTCTCCAGCGGAAAAAGCGGTTCCCGCTGAATGAGATGCCGCGTAGCCGCGCCTGCTGCATCGATTCCCATCACGGCCGGACTCAATGCAATCAAGACCAGTGAAGAGATTAAACCAGCAAGCATGCCGCTGACCATTCCGGTCGTATTGAAACGCCGCCAGAACAGAGTGAGCACGATTGACGGCACGTTGGCACTGGCAGCAACGGCGAAGGCCAGGCCCACGAGGAAGGCCACGTTGAGTGACTTCAGAGCGATTCCGAAGACGATCGAGAGCGCTCCGATGACGAACGCGGTGATCCTGGCCACCCTCACCTGCTCCTGCTCGTTCTCAACCCCGCCTTTCACGATGTTGAGCCAGACATCGTGTGCAAACGCGGACGAAGCGGCGATGGTCAGTCCAGCCACGACAGCAAGAATGGTCGCGAAGGCCACAGCGGCGATGAATGCCAGAAAAACTTCGCCCCCGATCTCCAGCGCCAGCAGAGGCGCCGCAAGATTGTTGTTCGGTGTCGGAACGATGTAGCCGCGCTCCGTGAGTTGTCCGCTCAGCGAATCTGCTTTCTCCGGATGTGCAGCGATGTACTGGCTCGCTTCACCGCCGGCCAGACGCACCCCGATGTTGCTCTTGCCAACCAGCGTCGCAGCACCGAATCCGAGGAAGGTGGTCATGATGTAGAACGCGCCGATGAGGATCATGGCCCACACCACTGAGGCCCGCGCGGTCTTCGCGTCGGGAACGGTGTAGAAACGCACCAGTATGTGCGGCAGACCGGCCGTACCGAAGATCAGCGCGACGCCCAGGGAGATCAGATCGATGGCACCGGTAGCGCCGTGATAGCGGAGGCCGGGCTCGCTGAAGCTGCGGACGACCGTGGCGCCTGCGCCGTCGACGAAGCTTCCCTTGAGTCCGGCGATGGCGTTGAAGAATGCGCTGAAGGAAAAGTCGAACTGCGCCATCACCAGAATGGATAGGAGCAGGGTCCCGCCCATGAGCAGCACCGCCTTCACGATCTGCACCCAGGTCGTGGCCAGCATCCCTCCGAAGACGACGTAGATGATCATGAGTACGCCGACGATCACAATGGCGCTGTTGAAGCTGACAGATGGAATCAGAAGGTTCACGATCGAGCCTGCACCAACCATCTGCGCAATCATGTAGAACAGACTGACCACCAGCGTGGACAGGGCTGCGACCATGCGGACCGGGCGCGCTTTCAGTCTGAAGGCCAGCACGTCGGCCATGGTGTATTTTCCGGTATTCCGCAGCGGCTCCGCGACGAGGAGAAGCACCGTCAGGTAAGCCACGAGAAACCCGACCGAGTACATGAATCCGTCGTACCCGAAGAAAGCAATCAGACCTGCAATCCCGAGAAACGATGCGGCGGACATGTAATCACCGGCCACGGCCAGACCATTCTGAAATCCGGTGATGGAACGACCGGCGGCGTAGAAGTCACGCGTGGTCTGCGTCTTCCGCGATGCCCACCATGTAATCAACAGAGTGATGGCTACGATGACCAGAAACATCAGAAGCGCGAAGCTCATGCGTTCTCCCGACCGACGCGATCCCTGATGGCTCTGGCTTGTTCATCGAAGCCCGCCGCGCGCGCCAGGTACCAGAAGGCGATGATCCAGGCCATCAGGAACTGCGAAAGGGCAAACGCGTAGGCTACGTTGACAGTGCCGAAGATCCGGCGAGACATCATCTCGGGGAAGAATCCGTTGAGGATGGGGAGCGCGAAGTAATAGATCAGGAAGAACAGGGTTGCGGGGAGGATGAAGCGACGCTTCTGGGCGATCAGCTCTTGAAAATCAGACTGCTGTTCAATCTCGCTCCATTGCTGCTGCGTCAGGCGGCGCGGCGATGCAGCAGACTCACTCGCGGTCGGTTTCGTCTGTTCCAGAAAAGCCTCCGGAGACTCAATCGTTGGATGTCGATCATGGTACGCGAAGTCTAGCCCGCACTCGCGAACATGGTCGACTGCGCGTTCGACCGGGTCGCCTTTACGCCTTGCTCGATCGCCAGCAGCGCTTCTTTTCTCTCGAGGCCGGACGCGTAGCCGACGAGCTTTCCGTTCGACCCGATGACACGATGGCAAGGAACGATGATGGCGACGCGATTCGCGCCATTGGCTGCACCTACCGCACGCACGGCAGCGGGACGGCCGATCGCGCGCGCCAGATCGCCATAGCTGCAGGTTGTCCCGTAAGGGATCCGCTGAAG
>JBKJUK010000349.1:0-18176 GCA_046590705.1 Thermoanaerobaculia bacterium | reverse complement strand
TTCTTCTCGATCAGGTTCTTTGCATCGTCACTCAAAGACAAACAGACACCTCCGGCAAACGGCGCCCAGCCGCAGCGCGGCAGGGGAAAGAGCGCAGTTTATGACGGAAAGCTGAATATTGAACGATGAATGCTGAATGTGACTGGCTCAACCATGAGCCGGTAACAGTCTGGTCACCGGCGATGAGCAGCATCAGACGGGTCGCAATCCCGCATGAAAACGTTCGCGTTCGTAAAAGGCGTCATTCCGATGAGCCGAGCGGTCGCAGGACCTACGCAGCCTTCACTGCGAAGAGGAATCTCCGATCCGCGCGGACGCGGTGAAACAGAACGCCCATCGCGGCGCGGAACGGAGATTCCTCTTCGCAAGCCACGCCGCGCAGGCTCGCTACGTCAATGCGTCGCTCATCGGAATGACGTCGAACGTTCGATGGGGCCGATCCTCAGGAACGTCTCAGGGCTGCCAGAATCTTCTCGTGGATGCCCTCGAAGGCTCCTGAGGACATGGCCAGGACCACGTCGCCGTCCTTCGCTTCTCGTCCTACCAGTTCCGCGATCTCGTCAATGTCCTCGACATGGTCAGTCTCCACGCCGTTCGCGCGGAGGCTCTCTACGATCGCGGGAACCGACATCATTTTGTCGAGGCCATATCTGGTTTCGTATCTCTGTTTGTGGAAAATCGGGCCAATGGTCACCCGGTGGGCAGGCTTGAATGCCTCCATGTAACCAGCCTCGAATTCTTTGCGTCCCGATGAAATCGAGCGCGGCTCGAAGAGAGCCCAGATACGCGAATCGGGATAGCGTCCCCGGGCGCCGCGCAACGTGGTGTCAATTGCAGTGGGGTGATGCGCAAAGTCGTCGATGACGGTCACACCGCGCTCGACTCCACGCACTTCCATCCTGCGCTTGATGCCGGCGAAGGAGCCCAGACCTTTCTGAATCTCTTCGGCGGAGAGACCGCGCAACGCCGCAACTTCGATGTTTGCCAGCGCATTGAGCACGTTGTGCTCTCCCGAGAGTGTGGACTTGAAACGGAACCACTCCCTTCCGCCGCGGTGTGCGGTGAACTCAGTGCCCTCGGGTGAGTAAACGATGTCGGTCGCGTAGATGTCGCAGGAGGGATCGAGTCCGAAGGTGTACCAGTTGGCTTTAGCCTCAGCCTTCAGGCTCATCACTACTTCGTCGTCCCCGTTGGCGATGATCGAATCGCCCGGCGCCACATCCTGAACTGCCTGCCTGAAGGCCGCCACGATCGACTCCAGGCTGTCGTAGATGTCAGCGTGATCGAATTCGATGTTGTTGAGCAGCAGCGAATTGGCGTGGTAGTGAAGGAACTTCGGTCCCTTGTCGAAAAACGCTGTGTTGTACTCGTCGCCTTCGATGACGAAGACGTCGCCTTCGCCGAGTTTGTAATTCTGGTTGAAGTTGACGGGAATTCCGCCGACGACCATACCGGGGTCGCGGCCCGCGGCCTCGAAAATCCAGGCCAGCAGCGAAGTGGTGCTGGTCTTCCCGTGCGTACCAGCCACGACCACGGAATGCTTTCCCTTGATAAACAGGTGATAGATGGCCTCGGGCATCGACGTATATGGCAGGTCGAATTCGAGCACGGCGGCAGCCTCGGGGTTGGTAATGGCAGCGGCATTTCCGACGACTACGACGTCCGGACGAAACGTCTCGAGGTGCTGTTTCGTATAGCCTTCGAGGATCGGGATTCCGAGCCTCTCGAGGTAAGTGGACATCGGAGGGTAGACATGCTCGTCCGAACCAGTGACTTCGAAGCCACGTTCTTTCAGCATTCCGGCCAGCGACGCCATTGCGGTTCCGCAGATGCCGATCAGATAAACTTTGTGGATCTTACTCAAATCTTTCAAGTGCGGCATTCGTTCCTCGTTTCAGCTCGTACAGTGACAGGGTTTCAGCGTGCCCCACAGCAAAATTCGTGCATTCAACTGAAGCAGCAGCTGTTCTCAAACGGCCCATCCCTTCGGGAATGACCCCCTCACAGGGCATGTTCGTCAGGGAAACCGCTGAATATATCGATTCACCTGTCTGGGAGGACTCACCACATGTCATCAACGCGCAATCTCGTCTCAATGGCGCTGGTCGGCACACTCGCCACCTCGCTCTCCGTATTCGCGGCCGAAACCAAACCTGCCAAAAAAGCGGCCACCGTCAAGAAAACAGCCGCCGTATCGACTCCGAAACTCTCCGTGGCCGAACCGATCAAGGACTTCGGCACCGTCCCGAAAGGCTCGATGCTGGACTGGTCATTCACTGTGAAGAACGACGGCAAGAGCGATCTGCAGATTCTCAGCGTGCAGCCGGGATGCGGCTGCACCGTGGCCGACTTCGATAAGGTGATCAAGCCGGGAGCCAGTGGAAAAGTCACTGCTCACGTCGACACCAAACAGTTTTCAGGCCCAATCTCAAAGGCAGTCACCATTCAGACCAATGATGCGGACGCCCCGACCATGCAGCTCACGATTCAGGCCATCGTCAAGCCTTACGTCGAAGCATTCCCGGCCGGCTTCCTTCGCTTCAACGTGCTGCAGGGCGATGTCGATACCAAGACCTTCACCGTTTACTCCGAGGAAGAGGCACCCTTTGAAATCACGAAGGTTGAGGTTCCTGGTGAGTATGTGAAAGTGAACTACTCCAAGATCGAGAAGGCTGAAGATCGCGTTCAGGCCGGTCGCCTCAATCAGAATCAGTACAAGGTCTCCGTGACTTTCGGCGGGCCGTCGACCACCATCGGACCTGTCGCCGAGAAGGTCATGCTGTTCACGAATTCCAAATTCCAGCCTGAGTATCAGGTGAGCCTCACCGGTGTCGTTCGTCCCCGCTACACCGTTGCGCCGTCGATTCTCAACTTCGGCGAAGTGGCACCGGGCGATGACAGCGCCACGCGTACGATCTTGCTCCAGACGATGAACAAGATCACGCCAGCAGACTTCAAAGTGACTCGCGTCGAGTCATCGCTTCCGAACCTGGTGTCCGCTCAGAGCAGAATGCTTTCCGATCCGGGCAAGTACGAAGTCATCGTCGTGGTGAAAGACAAAGCAGCCGCGGGCGAACTCGATGGCAAACTCACCATCTACACCAACGATTCATTGAACCCGACCGTCACCGTTCCTCTGAAAGGTGTGGTGAAGGCCGCTGGTCCAGCAGTTTCGAAGTAGCCCCTGTCCATCGACCAACGGCCGGAAGAGCGGGCGAGCGCAGTTCGCCCCCGCGAAGGCCAGAAGAATGAATCGTTGAAAGGTCTCCCGCAAGGGAGGCCTTTTTCTTTGGCATTTTCGACGACGCGCGACGTGTCACTTGCGTGATTTCAGCGCTTCAGAAAGGCGCCGAAACCGTCGAGAAACATCTGCACGGCCATGGCTACGAGAATCATTCCCATCAGGCGCTCCATGGCAGCGAGTCCGCTCTCTTTCAGCAGTCGATAAATGAGTGGCGAAGCGAGTAATACGATCGCCGTGATGCTCCATGCCGCAGTCAGCGCGATGAGCCACTCCATCTGACGGTGCGGCTGCGAGTTCGAGAGCAGCAGCAGCATCGCCAGCGCCGAAGGTCCCGCTACACCGGGGATGGCCAGCGGTACCACCAGCGGTTCGCGGTCGCCTCCCTCCCGGTCCGGGTCATGTTTCGGGAAAACCATTCGCAACGCGATGAGAAAAAGAATCACCCCGCCCGCAACGCTGATCGATTCCTGCTTGAGGCGAAGGAACGCCACGAAGTAGCGACCCAGAAAGAGAAATCCGACCAGCGTGGCGTAGGCGATCATCAGCTCGCGAAGCAGCACACGCTGCCGGCGCTCAGGCGGGACGCGGCTCAGTACAGAGAGGAAAAACGGAACATTGCCGATCGGGTCGAGGACCAGGAAGAGAGCGATGCCGGCGGAGAAAGTATCCATGGCGTGAACTATAACGCCCCGGCCCCCGGCCCCCCGACCCCGGCCCCATTTACTTCCGTTCGACCACGGCCTCTGCAGGCACTACCCGATCGAGCCACTGTCTGGCAACTGCGTCGCCGCGAAGATAGGCGTCCCAGAAGGCGTTACTGAATGAAAGGGTGAGGTTGTGGGTCCTCTCCAGATTCTCCGGCGGCGCCTTATCGACGAGATCGGAGAACGATCCATGTCCCGCACCGTCGATGGTGACCAGGTACTGGTTCGAGGCCGGGATCCAGTCGAACGGGATTCTTCGATGACACGCTCTGGTTTTGAAGATCGGCGAGTTATCGACTGTGCCGGTCATGTGCAGGATCGGTGTAGATACGCGTGCATACGCGGCAGCATCCTCCGCTCCTCGCAACCTCGGAGAAGACAGCGCGACCACCGCATCGATCCGATCGTCGTCGAAGCTGACATCTTTCTGCGCAGGAAAGTCGATCAGTGTTCCTGTCGCTACCAGTCCGGTGTAGGCCCCATATGAATGTCCACCAACGCCGATCTTCTCGAGGTTCATCCGCCGCGCCAGGCGGCTCACCTTTTCGTCCGCCGAACCGTTCTGTGCACGCGTGAATTCGTCGATGAGAAAGGTCATGTCCAGCGGCCGGTTGCGCCACACATTTCTGTCCGAAGCGGCGCGGTACAGGCGGAACTTCGAGAGTGACGAGTCACTGTCGGGATGCTGGGGGTGCACGACGATGTAGCCGCGGGAAGCCCATTCCCGCCCGAGGTAGCCGTAGCCGCGACGCGAACTGCCGAGGCCGTGGGAGAAGATGATCAGCGGAAGAGACGTCGCATTTCCCTGCGGCTCATAGACGGTCGTCACCAGCGTTCGCGAGCGTTTCTGGTCGACGAGGGTGATCTCATACGAGTCGACCTCGAACCTGGCGGCACCGGTTTCGAAGGCCGTACTCACAGGACTGGCCGGCGGAGGCTTCAGGACACCTACAGGAGTGGGCGTGGGGCAGGTGGCACTGCTGCAGCTGGGTAGAAAGAGTGCGGTTGAAAGCGTCAAGATTAGAGGGGCGAGTTTCTTCATAGGAATTCCCCTTACAAGAGTGCTGCCGTTCGTTGCAGTAGTTAGTAGCCAGGAGTCAGTAACCAGTAGAAGTCCCCGAAATTGTGTGGCGCGGGCAATCCTGTGTGGCGCAGGCAATCTTGTGTGGCGCAGGCAATCTTGCCTGCGGGGCGGTGGCGGAGTGGCGGGGCCGTGGCGATAATTCGGTTCAGCGCGTCACAGGCAGGATTGCCTGTGCCACACAGGCCCGGTTTCATTCAACATCCTCCATTCTCCATTCTCCATTCCACATTCTCCATTCTCCATTCTCCATTCTCCAATCGCCCCACTCTTGCTACCATCTTCCGATGTCAGAAAATTTTACGAAACCTGCTGTCCTCAGCCGTCGCGATTTGTTGAAGAGTTCTGCTCTCGCTGGTGTCGCGCTCTCCATCGGTGCCGCGACGCTTGGCTCGAGTGACGCACTCGCGCAGAACTCCCAATCAAACGTCTGGCAGGTGCCCGACTTCGACCTCGCGGAGATGACTGTGGCCGACCTGCAGGCCGCACTCACTGCCGGGAAACTCACCTCCCGCGCTCTGTGCGAAAAGTACCTCTCCCGCATCGCTGCAATCGACAAGAGCGGCCCGGCCATCAATTCAATCATCGAGCTCAATCCCGATGCACTCCGCATCGCGGACGAACTCGACGCCGAACGGAAAGCGAGCGGAACTCGCGGCCCTCTCCATGGAATCCCCATCCTCATCAAAGACAACATCGATACCGCTGACCGAATGATGACCACAGCTGGATCGATGGCGCTGATCGGACCGCCGGCCCCACGCGACGCGCACATCGTCGAAAGGCTCCGGAAAGCAGGAGCCATCCTCCTCGGCAAGACCAACCTCAGCGAATGGGCGAACTTCAGGTCCACTAAATCAGTGAGTGGATGGAGCGGTCGCGGAGGTCAATCTCGAAACCCTTACGCACTCGACCGCAACACATCGGGCTCGAGTTCAGGCGCCGGTAGCTCGATGGCCGCAGCGCTGGCCGCGATTGCCGTTGGAACAGAAACCGATGGCTCCATCGTATCGCCTGCTTCATCGAACGGTGTGGTCGGCATCAAGCCCACCGTCGGCCTGGTCAGCCGGAGCGGGATCGTCCCGATTTCGCACAGTCAGGACACGGCCGGACCGATGGCGCGAACCGTTGCAGACGCGGCAGCACTGCTGACAGCGATGGCCGGATCAGATCCGGCTGATCAAGACACCCGCGAGGCGGACCGCCGCCGAGAAGATTACACGCTGGCCCTGAAGCCAGGTGCGCTCTCCGGCGCGAGACTCGGCGTGGTGCGGGCCAAACAGTTCGGGCTCGGAACAAAACTCGACACTATTTACGACGCATCACTCGCTGCGCTCAAACAGCAGGGAGCGATCCTCGTCGACCCGGTCGAGATCAAGCATCTCGGCGAATACGATGACGCAGAATTTGAAGTCCTCCTCTTTGAATTCAAGGACAACCTCAACAAGTACCTGACTGCCCGTGGCAGCACGTCCTCGGTGAAAAGTCTCGCTGAGGTCATCAAGTTCAACGAAACCAATCGTGATCAGGAATTGCCGTATTTTGGTCAGGAAATTCTGCTGCAGGCCGAAGAGAAAGGTCCGCTGACCGACAAGAAGTACCGAGAGGCCCTGGAGAAATCGCGCAAACTTGCGCGCGCTGGGATCGATGGTGCGCTGAAGGAGCACAAGCTGGACGCCCTGGTGTCTCTCAGTAACGGCCCGGCCTGGCTCATCGACCTGGTCAACGGCGACAGCTACAGCGGTGGCAACTCCAGCGTGTCCGCCGTAGCTGGATATCCGCACATCACCGTTCCAGCAGGATTTCTCTTCGGTATGCCGATCGGGCTTTCTATCTTTGGTGCAGCATGGAGCGAAGCAAAGCTGATTTCGCTCGCCCATGGGTTCGAGCAGGCCACCAAGGCAAGGCGAGCACCCCGCTTCCTGAAGACAGCCGACCTGACAAAGCGCTGAAGCGAAGCTTACCCTCTCCCGAGGGAGAGGGTGGTTGCGCCAGCAACCGGGTGAGGACGAACGTGGCGCGAGAGCAAAGTGTCGCGGAGGGCAGGTTCCCCGCCAGTGAACTGATCCCATCCCGAGGACGAAGTTCGTTTCGACGTAGACGATCACGCCAGTGACGGCGTGCCGAACCTCGGCGTACATTCATAAGCGAAGAGCGAAAACCGGGCGTGTGACCCAGAGAAGTTCTGGAAGGTTTATCCCGCCGGGTGGCGAGAATCGCGTCAACTAGCCGAGGACTCGAGTTCCTCGATTCGTCGCTGAAGTTCAGAGACTTTCTGCTTCAACGTCTGAACTTGCTCGCGAAACGACGGCTCAGCTCCGTCGCTCCCGACTGCGCGCTCGATGCGGCCAACCGCGGCACGAAGAGCCTCGTATTCCGTTTCGAGTTTTTCGAACCGGAGGTAGATCGCGTCGAAGTGCGTCAGTATGTCGCCGCGAAGCGCGCTGACTTCTTCCCTCGCCGCGCTGATTTCGGCGCGCACGTCCGGCATCGCTACCTCACGATGAAACCGAAGAAGAACCGAGAAGAGATCGTCACTCACGCGCTCGATTGTACCTCGGAGTCCGCTCACATCTTCACGAGTTGCCCGGCAGAAACACCCGGCCGCCAGAGAGCGAAATAGTAGAGAATCCACGCGCCAGGTTTTCATTTCTCTTCCGCCGCCCCAGGGAGGCGGGGTTGAGCCTTAGGTCTTATCGACCAGGAGCCCTCACCCGTCGCTTCGCGCCACCCTCTCCCTCGGGAGAGGGAAAGGTCTAACGCGTTTTTCCTTCTCCTGCGTGCTTGATCACGTTGGTGGCCATGGCGATCATCGAACTCACATCCGACAGATTCGCCGGAATGATCATGGTCGTTCCGCTCTTGGCCAGCTCTCCGAACTCGCGGATGTACTGCTCGGCGACGCGTAGCTGCATCGCTTCATGTCCGCCCTGAATCTGAATTGCACTGGCGATCTGCCGGATGCCTTCCGCGGTGGCCGTAGCCACTGAGAGGATCGCGGCGGCCTGACCCTCGGCCTCGTTGATGTTCTGCTGCTTGGTCGCTTCTGAGGCTTTGATGACCTGTTGCTTCTCCCCTTCGGCGCTGTTGATCGCGGAGTCACGCGCACCTTCCGATGTAAGGATGGTGGCGCGCTTCTCACGCTCGGCGCGCATCTGCTTCTCCATCGCGGCCAGTACGTCCTGCGGCGGGGTGATGTTCTTGATTTCGTAGCGCAACACCTTGACACCCCACGCTTCCGAGGCTTTATCGACTTCGCTTACGACCGACGAATTGATGTTGGTCCGCTCTTCGAAGGTGCGATCGAGCTCGATCTTTCCGATTTCGCTGCGAAGGTTCGTCTGTGCGAGCTGCTGGATCGCGGTTCTGTAATCATTGATGCCGTACGAAGCACGCTGCGGATCGAGCACGCGAATGTAGAGCACTCCGTCGACTCCGACCTGCACGTTGTCCCGCGTGATACAGACCTGTTCCGGAACGTCGATGACGATTTCCTTCAGAAGATGCCTGTACTGAACCACGTCGATAAACGGGTAAAGGATGTGGAATCCGGCGTTGAGGGTCTTATGGTATTTCCCAAGCCGTTCCACGACCCAGGCGTTCTGTTGCGGCACGATACGGGCAATCTTCGACACCAGAATCATTACGAAGATCGCGACCACGACTGCGACCACTACATTCGACATTTCCATCTTTCCCTCAGATTTTCAGACGCCTTCAGGCGCGAACGTGAAACATCAGACCTTCGATCTGCACCACCGTACATCGCACGCCCGCGGCCAGCGTGTTCTCGCCCACGTTGCGTGCATTCCAGGTGCTTCCACGCAGTTCCACGCGACCGATCGAACCTGCCGCCAGCTCAGTCATGGTGATGGCCTGCTCTCCGACCATCGAATCGACTTCCGGGCCGTTCGCCACAGTGAGCCGCTTCATCACCTGCGGCCGCAGGACCAGCAGTGCGAAGAGTGAGAAGCCGCTGAAGATCAGCAGCTGGACGGTGAGCGTTCCGCCATAGCCCATCGCCACCAGCGCCGCGACCAGAAATGCGCCTGCCGCAAAAAAGCCAACGTGCATAGTGGTGACAAAGAACTCTGCGATCAGCAGAAGAAAGGCGATCAGTATCCAGATCCACCAGGACATTCATTTTCCAGTGTTACGAGAGTTGTGTACGAGAGAGAGTAGCAGCGGGAAGGCCAGGTTCGCTAGCCCACGTGCGTCCGTCCGTGAGTTGCGAGAATGCCTGACCAGCCGGCGGCGTTACGCAGAATTGATGACCAGGTCGATCGACGAACCTTCCGTGCATGAGCACTCGACTTCTTCCAAAACACTCGGTACCCCGAGTTCTCCCGTCTACGACCCGCCGTTTCTCCTCGGGCGCTTTGATGGCGTGTACGGCGAACTCCCGGCGGTCTGCCCCGATTGCGGGAGCGATCACATTCGCACCCGACCGATCCTGAAGCAGGCAGGTCTCGTCGCTGTGCTCGGTGCAGTCGTCGGTGTGGGAGCCGGGTATGCAGAGTTCGCAATCATCTTCGTTCTCATGGCGCTGGGATTCGCAGTCTTCGCGTCCACGCACATCTGCGACGACTGCGACCATCGCTGGTCTGCAAAAGTATCGCGCCCCCTTGTTCCGCCCGACGAAGCCGACCTCCATCGGGAACCGACCGGCGCCTGCCCGCGTTGCAAATCTGAGGAGATCTACGGACATCTGAAGCGCAGACTGGGAGGCGCCGTCCTGCTGGCGGCATTCTCGTGGACGGTGGTGCTCATGCCACTGGCACTGATCTCGGTTTTCTCCGCCAAGCAATCGTTCTGCCGCAACTGCGGCCTGCAGTGGTAAGACCGATCCCGAAGTTCTAATAGGGTGCGATCGACTTCGTCCGGCGCTTCAACTCATATCCGAGCAGGTGGAGCACAGGCAATCCTGCCTGTGGCGCGGAGAAGTGAGTTCGGGCCCAAGGTTTTGATGTATCGAATGTGTCGCCGGAGGTTCGCCCATGGGAGCGACGTCTCTGCTACTCGAAACGAATTCCTTCGAACTCAGTGCGTCGCGTCACAGGCAGGATTGCCTGTGCCACACAACTGCGGTCGCGTCGCGGAGCATGACTCATCCACCTGCAGCGTCGTGTCAGGCCACCCGTATGCGACGGTAACGGCTATTGAGCAACTCGTAGATGCCGTAGGCGATTAAACCGACCGCGATCAGTGCAAGCGGGTACTTCCCGAACTCCGCAATCGAATCGAGCACGCCGCCGACGCCTCGCGCCTGTGAGGATCTACCGTCGAGTCCCGCGCGCGCGAAGAAGTAACCCATCATGATGAACACCACCCCCCGCGCAGCGATCCCGAATCGGGAGGTGGCAATCAAAGCAGATCGCTGCGCCGGCGCGATGGAGCCGAGATCCAGATCTTCACTCAGCTTCGACTTCCAGGCGCTCACGAGCTGGTAAACGCCGTATCCGAGAATGCCGAGACCCACGATCGTGACCAGAGCCCAGCCCATCGGTTTGTCCATAAGCGCCGAGGATGCACTTCTAGCCTCGGCGTTATCCCCTGAAGATGCCGAACCTCGATGCATGGCCAGACGCGCGGCACTGATGGCCAGTCCTCCGTAGACCAGGCCTTTCGCTGCGCTCATGAGTCTGAGTGCCACGCCCTTGCCATCCTTACCTCGGCCCCTTGGGTCGCTGACCGCATCGATGATTCTCCAGATCGCGTAGCCGATCAGTCCGAGGGCGATGATCGCAAGCATGAAACGTCCGAACGGCTTCTCGAGAAGAGAGTGCAAGGCGCCCTTCGAGCCGGTCGTCTCGCCGCCTTCCCCGAAGGCGGCCTGGGCAGCAAGCCAGCCGACAATGATGTAAACCACGCCTTTCGCGGCGAAGCCGACGCGCGCAAGCCGCTCGATCGCAGGTGAAGTATGAGAAGAGAGAATGGATGACGCTCGGTTAGTCATGGCGTCGGCGATGAACGAAACATGCCATGTGGGACCGGGCCGGGGGCCGGAGTATGGGCCGGAGATCACTCGCGCAAACCCGCGAACGTTCATGTTTCCATACCGGCCGAGTCAGGAGGTCTGCGGCGACTCCCGTGAGGAAAGACCTGCCCGGAGAAGATCGTTCATTTTCCGCGCCTCACCCAGTATGGCCAGGGCCGCGACTCGCGCAGCGCGATCGACGTTCCCGGAATCGGAGTGATGATGATCATCAGGATCGCCGAGTCCCGAATCCTTGTGACGATTCACTGCAGTCAGCAGAAGATCCCGGATCTCCGAGGCATTGTCGACCCCGCGGAAATAGCCGATGTGCATGAGTTCGAGAGCCGGTGAATCCTTTCCGCCCGAACCACTCGAGCCACCACCGGCCGTCCGCACTTCCACGTCAGCGATGCCGAAGAGTCTTTGTAAAGGTCCCTGCTTGACGGAAATGTTCTGAATGTTGGCCAGAGCGATGGTTTTTTCCCGCACCGTCCTGATGCCTTCACGGATGCGGATAGCGCGATCAGAAACGAGATACCAACGAAGCTCGTAGTCGAGTCGCATGATTCCAAATCCAAGGATGAAACCGCCGATCAGCGTGATCCAGATCGAAACCAGACCGATCTTCAGAAGGACATCCACGAAGTACGGCAGGTCGAGTGTCAGCAGGTATCGCTCGAAGTACCAGCCGGCAATCGCCGCACCGAGTACGAAGATCTGCCCAGCAAACCACCCCAGGGCTTTCAGGTAGAAGTAGTTGTTCGCGGCACGAAAGACTCTGGGCGCTGCTCCAGGTGGAGGAGACGGCTGCGCCGGAACCTTCATCACTCGCGACACCAACTCCCGCCAGCCCATCACCGATCTTCCTTCGATGTCAGCAGTGCCAGCAGCCGATTGGTCTCGCGCATCTCGGCGGCCACGAGGTTCAGCGTCGCAGCCAGTTCATCCCCGGTTTCGATGACGTGTTCTTTCGTTCCAGCAGAATTCCCGCGAATACCACGCATCTGCGAGTAGAGGTAGTCGCGCAGCATCTCGTACTCGCGAATGCCTTCGATCGTGAGCTCCGCGTTTGCAGAACCGCTGGCGGTCTGCACCTGAATTCTGGCCAGTCCCAGCCATCGCTCGACTACGTTGCTCACCAGGTGAATATCCTGGATTCGCGCGTAGGTCAGATTGATCTCGCGACGAAAAAGAATTCCCCACCGCATGGAGATACCTTCTCCATCGAACCTGTAACGCATGGTGTGATAGCGAAAGTAAAGCGGGATGAGGGCGAGGAAAAACAGCGGCCCCAACAGAAACGAACTGAGTATGTAATAGGTCCAGAGACTGGCGTGCGGACGCTCGATGGCGTGGACCGCAGCATCGGAGTTCATACCGCGAGTATACGAGCGGAACTCCGGATCTGCGACGAGCACTGCAATTGCAGATGTAATTGACGAATTGATTGAAAGGGAAGGAAACCTGATGAAGAAAGCAATTCTGGTCCTGCTGGTGTGCCTGAGTGTCCGTCCGGCCTCGGCCATTGCCACCGATGAGCTGATGGCACTCGTCGCGATGCCCCTGACCGTGGCGGCCGTATCGGAAATCGAATCAGTGCCGAAAGAACCTCTGTTCGATCTGATCAGCCTGCTCCTGGAAGCGCGGGTTCCTGCGGCGCAATTCATTGAAATCGTCCGCTACGCGCCGGTGGCTCTGGTGGACCCCGCAGCAGAGCGCGATTTCGTTCGCTATGTGCGCGACCGCACCGGTGAGGGCCTGCGCGGCGGCGAACTGACCAGCGCCATCGAAACCGAGTTCCGCTCCTATGAACCGTCAGGCATCGAGCTGACCGTGCGTGCCCCACGTGAAGACTACTTCGAAGCTCGCTCGTTGATCCCGGCACTCGTGGTGACCAGACTGGCGACCAGAAACTCGCATCCTCATGGTGGACCTCCCGGCCAGCTCAAAAAGCAGGCCGGCCTGCAGACTGGTGCGGAAGTCGTTCATGGCCGGATTCGCGACCGAGTGCGCCCTTTCGAGAAGGAGGAGCGGAAGGCCAGGGGAAAATCTCCTGGTGAGCTACGCCGCGGTAAGAACGAATTTCGAGGCGCAGATCAGCGACCAGAGAGAAGAGAGTGGAAAGAGAATCGAGGAAGCGACAAAGCAGCCAGAAGTAAAGGGAACGGCAACGGTGGCAGGAACGGAAAAGGGAAGAACAAGGGATGAAAATCATGAGAGAACTTGCGTATGCCGCCCTGTTGCTCGCGCTCTTAGCCCTGACCGGCTGCGACCGGGAGAAGAAGACGCAGGTGGTCGGGACAGACTCCGCCGCGACATCGGCCACCGCCGCTACCCTCACACCTGAGGAGTTGGGTGCCCTTGGCGCCAGTTTGAAGAAAAGCCCCGATCGCGCAGACGATCTCCTGCGTGAACGCGGTTTGACGGATGAAAGTTTTGCCGCAGCAATTCGCGCGGTCAGCGCCGACCAGGACGCATCGAAACGCTACTCGGCAGCCTTCCGGAAAAACGAGAACTGACTGCGTCGGAATTCATTTTCACGGAATACCAGCGGCGGCACGCAGACGAAGCTATGACCGGGTGGTGCGACGGCAACTGCGGTCGATCAGAGCGCCCTTCGAGCCGCAGACCGGAGATTCCTCTTCGCGAGATACAGCGCAAGTGCGCTCGACAGCAGTTCGCGCTCCTCGGAATGACGCGGCAGATGAGCTCACTTGTGAGTGATTCCAGAACCGTCACAAGGTATCCTGCGACTCATGAGCGACTCAAAAACGAATCCCTTCTCCGACCTCGGCCTGCGCGACGAGATCACCAAGACTCTCAGCGACCTCGGATACGAGGCACCCACTCCGATTCAGGAACGTACCATTCCTGTGCTGCTCAGCGGTCGCGACCTGATCGGACAGGCTCAGACTGGAACCGGAAAAACGGCCGCCTTCGCCCTGCCCATGCTGGAGAGGATCGATCTCAAGTCACACCTCACTCAGGCACTGGTCCTCGCGCCTACACGGGAACTTGCCATGCAGGTCGCCGAGGCCATCCACTCCTACAGCAGGAATCTCGGCAGTGTCAGCGTCGTCCCTGTTTACGGCGGGGCTCCGATGGTCGTGCAGCTGAAAGCACTGCAGCGAGGCGCTCAAATTGTGGTCGGCACACCCGGGCGACTCATCGATCATCTGGACCGCAAGACGCTCGATTTGAAGAATCTGAAGATGATCGTTCTCGACGAAGCGGACGAGATGCTGAAGATGGGTTTCCAGGAAGAAGTCGAACGCATTCTTTCCTCCGCTTCAACGGAACGTCAGGTAGCGCTCTTCTCCGCCACCATGCCACGGGAAGTGCTTCGCATCTCGGAGCGCTACCTCAAGGATCCCGTGCGCGTGGAAATCGAACACAAGGCCCTCACCACACCGGCCATCGAACAACGCTTCCTGAATATCTCGGAAGGGCAGAAGTTGGAGGTACTGACACAGATTCTCGAAGTCGAGGAGAGCGAAGCCGTTCTCATCTTCCGCAGAACCAAGAACGGCGCCGCAGAACTCGCGGAGAAGCTGCAGGCACGCGGCTTTGCGGCAGAAGCAATGCACGGCGACATGACCCAGCCTCTACGCGAGAGTGTTATTCGCCGTCTGAAGAAGGGCACGGTGGAGATCGTGGTGGCGACCGACGTGGCCGCACGCGGGCTCGACGTCGAAAAGATCTCGCACGTCATCAACTACGACGTGCCGCACGACGTCGAAGTGTACGTGCACCGGATCGGTCGCACGGGACGTGCAGGTCGCAGCGGGTTGGCGACGATCTTCATTACTCCGCGCGAGCGTCGCATGCTGCGGGAGATTGAACGTTTCACCGGAATTCCAATCAAACCGATGCCGATGCCTTCGCGTGCGGATGTTGCCGCGAAACGGATCGCCCTGTTCAAGGAAACTCTGCGCAAGAGTCTCGCCGAAGGCGATCTCGATCTTTACGTCGGTCTGGTCGAGCAGCTGGTCGATGAGGGTGGTCACGACATGGCCGAAGTCGCCGCAGCTGCGGCGAGGCTGGCCAACAATTCGCGTTCACTCGCAGCGGAACCTGAACAGGCGGGATACGAGCAGGCTCGCACCGCGCGGCACAATGCTGCCTTCGCCGACGAGCGTCCGGGTCCTGCAGCGAAACGTGAGCGAGCCCCGGCCTACGAAAGGCCGGAGCGGGATCGCAGCAAGAGCGCCTTTCCGCCACCGCCGCGAGACCGTGAGAAAAGTTCCGGTGCCGACGTTCAGCGTGAACTAGCCGATGAGCCAAAGGTGCGGCTGCAGATCGGAGTGGGCAAGCAGGATGGAATCCGGCCGGCTGACATCGTCGGATCAATCGCCAACGAAGCCGACGTACCGGGTCGCGAAATCGGGCCGATCGACATACGAGACCAGATCACCATCGTGGTGGTTCCCGCAAAATATCGAGACCAGATTCTCGAGAAAACCGCCCGCGCCAAATTTCGCGGACGTGCACTGAATCTGAAAGAACTCGGACCAGTCGGTCCCGACGAGAGTTTCGTCAAGCCTGCACGACCGAGCGCGCGGCCAGGCCCACGCTCGGCCTCAGGCTCCGGCTCGAGCACTCGGAGCTATGGTAGCCGGGAGACGTCGTCGCGGAGCTTCAAACCCTCTGAGACTTCCGGTAGAACCTACAAACCGAAGGCCGATGCGCCGAGCCGTTATCGCGACAGAAATGAGGAGACCCCACGTGGGTTTCTGCCACGCGAGAGTGCGGCGAAGATGCCGTATGTGCGCGATGAATCGACTCCGCAAAAAAAAGCTGCGCCGCGCGCGGTTGCACGTCCGTCGAAGACTTTCACGAAGAAAGACGATTCGGTCAGAAAGAGCGCTCCTGCGAAAACCGGCTTCTACAGCAGCGCTCCGGGAGCGAAGAAGAGAACGGGGAAAGTCGGCGCGAAGCCGTTTGTGAAGAAGGGGCCACCGAAGAAGAAGTAACGACGAGGATTGTCTGGCACGGGCAATCCTGCCTGTGGCGGAGTGTCAGGTTAATTGCGCGGGGTGTTCACTCGGGGCAGCGCGTCACAGGCGGGATCGCCTGTGCCACACAGGTTCGACGCGATCGCGAGCCGAGCGGTGCCACGTTGCCCTTCCGGCCCCCGCCTCCGATTTTCAGTTCTTTTCGGGAGGAAGCGAGACCAGCCACTCAATCGCCGCCGACTCATCGCAGAAAAGTTTTACCCTGGTGCCCCGATTGATGGCCACTGTCTCAGCGAACCGATTGTCCTCGTAGTCATCCGTCGAGCGATCGACGAAAGCCACATTGATTCCTTCCAGAATCGTCGGCAACTGCGAAGCAACCTCGTACGACTCCGCAAACGAGCCGCTGCTGATAAACGACTCCGTCACCAGCAACCTGCGGAGCCCTCGACCGCGCGCCTCGGCGGCCACATCTTTCCAGTAAGAGATGGAGACTTCAGCACTGTCCTTCGGTCCGGAGACCTGCGCGTACAGATAGGAGTCTCGTTCCTCATAGATGACTGTGTAGGGTTTGGCCTCTGTCATTGTTACTCCTGCCGGCAACGAAAGCTCACCGATTGATCGCGGCGGTCCAGTGTTCGATGTCCTCGCGAGTCAGATTGCCGTGCGGTTCGAGGCGCGCATCGACATAGTCCCAGTCGTGTACATCTTTGAGGTATTGCTCGCGCGAGATCAGCGTACCACCGCAAACCGGTTCTCCGGTCATCACCGGACCGCTGTCGACCTCTGCCTGCAGCCGGCCGATCAGGTCCGACATCACCGCCGCCGGAATCAGATCGCGTTCGTGCGGATAGACAAAGCCGAAGGCGGTGAGATGCATGAGCAGAATTCGCCAGTGACTGCCGAATCTACGAAGCAACCTCTTCCAGTCGAGCGTTGCAGCGGTGGCGTGCAGAATGTGAATGATGTCGGCGCCGTCGAATCGCTCCCTCTCCATGACGAATGCTTTCGACCAGATGGTTTCCTCGGGCGGACAGAGTCTGACGGGGATTCCCCAGAGTTGCTCTTCGACCGAGTGCTCGAACCATTCGTCATCCACCGAACCCTCGCCATTTGCTGAACGAAAGGCTAGATCCGCGAAGTCGTCGACCCGAAAAACTTTTCCCAACCAATGTGGATAGGTGAGCTCTACCTTGAAGCCGGACTCACGGAGAGTGGATTCGATGAGTGGAAAGTCATCTCGCCGAATGAAGAAATCGATGTCTTTCGTTTTTCGAGCGATTCCGGTGTAGCGCTGCAGCGCGAAGGTTCCACCAATCAGAAAGGGAAGCTTCTTTTCCGCGAAAAGTCCAACGACATCACGGTAGAAGTCGCGTGTGTCGGCGTCTCCCTCGAGAATATCGAGCGCCGCGTTTCGCCGGCGAAGCGCGTGGTCGACGCGACGGTCAGGCATGAAAGTCTCCTGCGCCCAGCGAAGCACCTTCCATGCCGAGGTCTGCCGTGGAAACTCCGGAAGCGCGGATTAAAAAAAGGGTACGAGTCGTGTCGACCCGTACCCTAACTGTTCGAGCTTCATGGAAAGATCAGACCCGAGTCTCGCCACGCACCTCCGCGGAAGTGGTGTCGCGGTCCTGCACGTGGGCAACGAATACATCCTGACAAAGCAGATTGAACTCTTTCTGCATTGAATCGTGTGCGCGCTCGAGACGACGTCCGATATCGTTAAGTCGTGCCTCGCCAATCTTCTCGCCAACTGCGGCGAACGTGGCGAAGGTATCCTGAGCCTGTCGAATCATCACGATGTCTTCTACGATCCGAATGAAGTCAGACTGCCTGACGGCATCCACTGCGTTCTTGGCCTTTCCGAGAGCAGCACCGAGCATTTCCTTTACTCCGCCCTGCGCCTCAACGCCAATTGAAGCGGCATACTCCTCGAGTTCCTTCTGATGAGCCAGCATGCTGGAAGAATGTCGCTCGCACAACTCGCGGAAGCGCTTGTCCTCAGCCTGTTTGACGTGATCGGAGAGGCTCTCCAGAAGCGCCCTGTGCTGCATGATGGAATTGCTCACCTGAGCGCGAAGAAAATCTTTTCCTTTCTGCATAAATCCTCCGTGGGTCTGCCTGAGTGATTGCAGCGGTTGTGCCGTTGTTGAGGCGCTCGGGGGGGCCGGGGGCCGGGGCTGATGAACGCAGAACGCAGAACGATGAAGTAAGA
>JBKJUK010000137.1:0-14169 GCA_046590705.1 Thermoanaerobaculia bacterium | reverse complement strand
GGGTGGCGAGTAACGACCGACTACATCTGGCGCGAGGACGCGCTGCTGGCGGCGGAGTCACTCAATCTGACCCGCCACTTCCATCTCGACCACCTCGGCACGCCGCGCCTTGTGACCAACGGAGCGGGAGTGAAGCTTTCGCTGCATCAATACTTCCCGTTCGGCGACGAAGCTACCTCCACGGTGAATCAGAGCGAGCCGCTCCGCTTCACCGGCCACGAGCGCGACTTCAACGGCAGCACGGTAAGCGACAATACCGACCAGCTGGATTACATGCATGCCCGGTACTACAGCGGCGTGTTAGGAAGGTTTTTGAGCGTGGATCCGTTGCTCGGCAGATCACGCACGCCGCAGAGTTGGAATCGATACAGCTACGTGGTGAACGATCCGATCAACAGAATCGACCCATCTGGTATGGCCGATTTCAGATTCGGAGGAAGTATCACTGTAGTCGGCCAGATCCCGCCCG
This sequence comes from Thermoanaerobaculia bacterium, assembly GCA_046590705.1. Taxonomy (GTDB): domain Bacteria; phylum Acidobacteriota; class Thermoanaerobaculia; order Gp7-AA8; family Gp7-AA8; genus JBKJUK01. The sequence continues at coordinate 13,700 of JBKJUK010000137.1, read as the reverse complement.
ACATGGGCGACCTCGCCTACTCTCAGATGCTTTACGACTACTACATGCTGGTCGCTGGAGCGGGGAATGCGTTTGCATCGAACTTTCTCCTGGGTCGCGGACGCGTTGAGAACTACAACAGTCAATACCAAGCCGACCAGATGGCGGGCGACGTTGCCTCAATTCTCTGGGGCGGACTTGAGATGATCGGCGGTGCGGGTGGCGAACTCGGCGGCTTCGCGCTCGATGCTACCGGTGTAGGTGCTGTCGTTGGAGTTCCACTCAATGTCGTGTCAGCTGGGGTGATCGCGCACGGCGGCGCTCTCACCGCTGTTGGCATGAACAGCTTCATGTCAGGGAAAGGTCGAGGTTCTAACAAGAACGGGAAAGAGCGAGCGATATCCCAAGTTGGGCGAGGGGCCAACGTCCGGCTCCTGGCGAAAATGGGAAAGCTTTCGCGAAGCGGTTGCTCGACGCTAAGTACGGTCCTGGCAATTACAAAACCGGCCCGACGAGTGAATTCAACATGCTAAAGAAATATGGAGACCGAGGCTTCTCATGAAGTACGACGAGAAAGGACGACTAGTGTCTGTTTTCATAGTTCAGCATGTACACGAGTTCGACGCCGATTCTGAGAGCATAAAGTTGATCGGCGTTTACGCCGATCGAGTATCAGCTGAAGAAGCTGTTAGTAGGGCTAGCGTCTTACCTGGATTTCGTGAGGCGAGAGCCGGATTCTCGGTCGAGGAATACACGCTTGGCCAGGACGAATGGAAAGAAGGCTACGTCACGATGACAGACTGAACAACCTGCAAAGGTCGAATCGATCTGCGTGTGCGGAATCAGTCGAACTGAGAGTCCGACAGTTTGCCGGAGAAGGCGGGGAACCTAGTGGTACAAATCCGATGAGATTCTTTCCTCGTTTCGTTTGGGCCGCGGTCATAACCTTGTTCGCTATCCCCTTCGACACGGCCACGCTACGCGCGCAGGAAGCGTCAAAGTCGGAAGTGATCTACGACAGCTTTGGCCGTGCGGTGCAAGCGCGGCAGCTCATGCCTGACAACACCTGGAGCGTGCGCGCGACCACGTACGACAGTTCCGGCCGGACTAAGACGGTGAGTGAGGCTGTCACGGATGGTCAGGTACCGAAGAAGACCACCTATGAGTACGACCTGTTCGGACGTCCCACCCGCATCCATCCGCCCGATGACGATCTGCTGCCGTCAACGGATCACGCGGACGATACACGGCTGTCGTACACCGGCAGCCGTCTGCGTACCCGCACGAACAATGTCGCAACGGGTGCAACGACCGAAACGGCGGCGACCTTCACCGAGGAGTATGACGCGCAGGGACGGCTCTGGAAGGTGACCGAGCCGAACGCAACCTTCACGCAGTATGGCTATGACGTCGGCGGGCGGCTCTCCTCGGTGGCCATGACCGCGGGCGGCGTAACGCAGAACCGCACCTTTCTCTACGACCAGCGCGGCTTTCTCCTGTCGGAGACGCATCCGGAGAAAGGTGTGAATGGCAACGGGAGCGTCACTTACGTCGAATACGATGGAGGCGGCCATCTGCTGCGCAAGCGAGAGGGAGGCGAGAACGAAGAGTTCGACCTGCTCTTTACCTATGACGAGGCTGAGCGGCTCACGCAGATCCGTGAGCGGCGTTACTCGAAGCTGGTCTCGGGCGCCCTCATCACCTGCTTGGATGGTGAGGCAGGCTGCGAGCAGAGGCTGCTCAAGGAGTTTGTCTACTCTCAAGCGAGCACAGGAAGTAGCAGAGGGAAGCTCACCACGGCGAAGCGGCACAACTGGCAGGACGCCTACGGCCTGGATGTGGTCGTGAGTGAGACCTACAGCTACGGGGGCATCAACGGAGAACTCACCGAACGACTCACACAGAAGAGCTGCGTTCCTGCCTGCTCGGACAACGAGCAGTTCAGCCAGACCTTCGACTACGACTCGCTGGGCCGCGAGCAGACAACCAATTATCCGCGATGCCAACATGCCGGCTGCGTGAACACCGACCCTGCACGCCCGGTGACGAGCAGCTACACCAAGGGTTTCCTCACCGACGTCAACGGCTACACGACCAGCGCGACGACCCTCCCGGGGATTGGCTATCATCCAAACGGAATGGTGGCGCGCGTGGCGCACAGCAACGGGGTGACCGTGACGCAGGCCAACGATCCGGAGGGAATCGCACGGCCGCTGTCGATTTCAACCTCGGGGGTCGGCTCGGGCCTGAACTGGAACTCCGGCAACTACGGCTACGACGGATCAGGGAACATCAAGACCATCGGGATCGGTGATACCTACGTCTACGACGCGCTCAGCCGCGTGACCGAGGGGAGTGCGAGTCAGAAGGCTGCGGGAGTCAAACAGTCGCAGACCTTCGATCCCTTTGGGAATCTCACCTCGATGACCACGGCCGATGGGATTACCACCACCAACACCATCGCGGTGTCGAATCAGACCAACCGTCTCACGGGCGAGAGCTACGATGCGATGGGGAACATGCTGAGCTGGTCGAGCGCTCCCGGTGGGGCACTGCGTTTCAGCTACGACGCCTTCGGCATGGTGAAGGTGCTGCAGTCGGGTACGGCGCCAAGCTACGGGAAGAACTGGATGTACATCTACACGCCGGACGACGAACGTATCTGGTCGTACAACGCCGTGATTGCCGAGTCGACCTGGCGCATCCGAAGCCTCGGGCAGCAGGTGCTGCGCGAGTACAAGAATGGCGGCGGAGCGGGATGGCGCTGGACCACGGACTACATCTGGCGCGACGACGCGCTGCTGGCCGCTGAATCCCCCAACCTGACCCGCCACTTCCACCTCGACCACCTCGGCACCCCGCGTCTGGTCACCAATGGGTCGGGAGTGAGGCTGTCGCTGCACCAGTACTTTCCCTTCGGCGACGAAGCTACCTCGACCGCAAATCAGAGCGAGCCGCTCCGCTTCACCGGACACGAGCGCGACTTCAACGGCAGCACCATCAGCGACAACACTGATCAGCTGGATTACATGCATGCCAGGTATTACAGCGGCGTGTTAGGACGGTTCTTGTCTCCAGACGCGGTCCTCGGAACAGCGGAAGAACCTCAAACGTGGAACAGGTACTCGTACATCTACAACAATCCGGTGAATGATCGAGATCCTGACGGCAACTGCCCGACCACGCATTGCGAGACAACGACCGTCACCGGGACAGTCCCTACGGTGAGACTGATTCCAGGAGTGGACGGAGCTTTGTACGCCGAAGCCCTATATGACTTCTTCGCTTGGTCGCAGAAACAAGGCAACTGGATCGGGGCCAGGATGGAGCGTGGCATTGTCGCCCTTCAGCAGAGCACCGGTTCAAACTGCCACGGTCAGGAATGCGTTGACGAGTTCATGTTCATTGCTAGTGCGTTCGGGGGCGGCGGCGCTAGAGCCGCCGGTCCGCTATTCCGGATTACGAACCTAAGACTTCTGAAAGGTCGGATCTTGCGGGGCAACGTTACGCAGCGAGGCGGGGTCGCTGCTGCACGCCAGCAGTTCGAGCGTCTCACGGGCCGGCCACCGAGAGGCACGGTTGACCAAGCAAAGCTACCGGATGGCACTACGGTTCGGTTCAGGGAATTTGGCAGCGGCGGGGCCAAAGTCGAGATCAACGACTCCCGGGTTGGAACATACCAGAAGACCACTTTCCGTAACTGAATGGGAGAAACGTGAATTCGATAATCGACCGTGCGCAGTTACTGGATATTCTACAGAGATGGGAGGTCGGCCTGCTTACAGAGAGCCAAGTTCAACAGCTCGCCGAATCTGTGACAGACCAGTACGACGTTCCAGAGTTGCCACACCATGAGGATGATTCGATCGCATACGAAGTTCTGCTCTATCTGGATTCGCTGCCAGCTGTACTTCTTACGAAAGAGGACATTCCGGCATTGATCGCCTTCCTACGTACACCGTCCCAGTGTGCCGAGGATGGGTGGCAAGCCTGGCTCGAGTACTGGGAGCGCGTGAACGACGGTGAGCGCCGCGAGCAGCTGCGGAAGAATCCTTTCTACTTCGTTTAACCCGGGTGATTACCTCGAAGCATCGGAAGGAATTCGTGGCGCCGCTCCGAGCGCGATTACTCTACTCTTGATAGAGGGTCCTCGAGGTGTGCGGAGGCGACTGTGTATGCAACCGTTGCGGAACCTACTCGATGAACGACGATGAACTTGTTGACTGAAGGAAGGAATCTAAAGACACGAGATAGGAGCCCTGTCATTAAACTTGTCGCATGTGAGCGAGAACGAATTTCATCAAGTCTTCGTAAATCGCGGTTTTCTTTGGCCGGTGCGCCTGCTCGATCTCGCGCTTCCGATCGTAAGCATTTGAGATCAGAACTGAGACGATCGAAATCACGACAGCAACGAAGCCGGTGATGATTGCTGTAGCAATCTCTCGTTGGAGTGACGAGAACCACGTGAGCGTATAGTAGCCCGCCGCCAACGCAGATCCGACTACGAAAACGAAACTCATGAGGCCGAAGATTGCGCCCCAGCGGACATCGACGGACGAGGTTGTCTTCTCGTTCACGTTCATTGCGTCTCGTTCAATGGGGTGCCCAGATCGATCGTGAACCGTCGTGGAGGCTCTCGTCGGTTACGTTCGACGGTTTCAACGGCGATTGATTCCTCACAACCGACGACCCCCGAGCAGGTGTTGAAGTGCCACCGCGCCATGCGCGCAGGGGGCGGCTCACCGTTCGGATAGAACGCAATCTGTTGCTTACCCCCACAGTAGCCGCAGTGAAACTCCGCCAGGCGATCACCGGCGTTGTAGAGGATGATCGAGGTCTCGTCGCTCTTCTGCGACGCGCGGTTCGTGAGCTTCCGGATTAGTTCCTTGCCCCATTCCTCGCCGCCGACCACGTCGAATGCGATATCGCCTTGTCTGAATTCAATGTTGATCTTGCGCACGAACTCCTCGATCGCAGCAATTGCATCGTCGATCAAGCGCAATGTCGCGCCGGGGAGTTCGAACATCTCCTTGAACAGGGCGAGATCGCGATGTGAGATTCGTTTATTGCGATGATCGCGGCAACTGCCACACGCTTCATCAACAGCCGCTGCCTTCGCCGCGTATGCAACGTAACGTGCGGGATCCGTTGTCTGCCATTCAGTCGCCTCGACAAGGCGTCTGAGTGTCAGATTCTCCTGCTGTCGGTTCTTTGCGGGATCTGTTAGACGGCAGATCTTCAGAATGACGTCATCGAACATGAGGCGCTGGGTCATCGTGAAGAAGCCGGGCGCAGTAGCGTTCAGTACATCGACGGTTTTCTTTTCGCCGGCGTAGAGAAAGCGAAACGTCGTCCAGATGTGACGCAGACGCCAGGTGTCCTGCTTGATCTCTTCGAGGAGTTCTTCGGCGGTGATGGTGACCGGTGTTGCGATCGTGCTCACCCTCGTGAGCCGTACTTCGTTGTGAGTGCGTCGATGTGTTCGAGCACTGATTGCCGTGCCCGCGCTGGCAGCTTCTCGACCTGGCGGAGCTGCCGCATGAGGCGTTCGTTTTGTGGCGCTTTGCGTTTCGCAATCGGTGAGCGTCCGAGGAGCTGATCGATGGCGATGCTGAGTGCGTCGGCGATGGCGGGCAGTAGATGCGTTGGCGGGTGTTCGGTCTGGGCCTCGTAGTACGCGACCATTCGGTTGGAGATCCCGATCTCCTCGGCGAACGATCGTTGCGAGTAGCCGGCATCCTTCCGTAGGCGCGCCAGGCGGCGGCCGAATGTCTCGATCTCCTCAGCTTTTTTCTTCGCGACCGGCATGACGTTGTCCTGCGGTCGATTGTAGGTGGCGTTTTCTCTGAGCTCGTTCATCGTTTGACCTCGTTGCTACAAATACTGTAGCGTAGTGTTGCTTCACTCGTAAAAGAGAAAAAGAGGCTCCGGCCTCTTGACACGTTTTTTGGAGGTAGCGATGGCGAGAATCCCCGAAGAAGAGATCGAGCAGCTCAAGGTACAGACGGATCTCGCCGCGCTGGTGCGGCGGCGGGGGGTGAAGCTCGAGGTGCACGGCGCGAATCTGACCGGACTGTGTCCTTTCCACGACGATCGTGAGCCGTCGCTCATCATCACGCCTTCGAAGAATCTCTGGAACTGTCTTGGGGCATGCGGCGAAGGGGGCGACGTCATTCGCTGGGTGATGAAGTCGGAAGGCGTGTCGTTCCGGCATGCGGTGGAGCTGCTGCGCGGCGGGTTTATGCCGGAGCCGTCGGCCGAGGTGGTGAAGATGTCGACGGTGCGACGGCTGCCGTCGCCCATCGATACTGATGCGGATGACGTGACCGCGCTGCAGCAGGTTGTCAGGTACTACAGCGAGACCCTGAAGGCATCTGCTCCGGCGCTCGAGTATCTGGAGCGGCGCGGCATCTGGAGTGAGGAAGCAATCCTTCGCTTTCAGCTCGGCTATGCCGACCGCTCGCTCGGGCTGCGGCTGCCCGCAGCGAACCGGAAAGCGGGCGAAGAGATCCGCTCGCGTCTGCAGTCGCTCGGCGTGTTGCGCGAGTCGGGGCACGAGCACCTCAACGGCTGCCTCGTCGTTCCTCTCTTCGATCACGAAGGAAAGGTTGCCGGGATGTACGGCCGGAAGATCAACGACAACCTCCGGGCCGGCACTGCCTATCACCTCTATCTTCCTGGTCCGCATCGCGGCGTCTGGAATCTCGAGGCGGTCGCTGAATCAAAGGAAATCATCTTGTGCGAGTCGCTCATCGACGCGCTGACGTTCTGGTGTGCGGGACTGCGCAACGTGACGACCAGCTATGGAGTGAACGGCTTCACCGAGGAAATGTTCGAGGCCCTCAAAGCGCACGCGGTCGAGCGCGTCTACATTGCCTACGACCGGGACGAGGCAGGCGACAACGCAGCGGAGGAGCTGGCGAGGCGGCTTGCAGCCGCCGGGATCGGCTGCTTCCGCCTGAACTTCCCGGGCGGGATGGATGCGAACGAATACGCACTGAAAGTGACGCCGGCCGCGCAGTCGCTCACGCTGCTGGTGCGCTCGGCGGAATGGATGGCCGGTCCGACGAGGCTTGCGGCCGCAGCTCCTGCTATTTTTTCTTTAGCTGCTGAAACTCACGAGCGAACTGGAGACGAGCAGCTAAAAGAAAAACCAGCAGCTGACAGCACGCTGCAGCAGATCGCACTGACTCCCACAATCCACAACTCACAACCGACGATCGATCCGTACGACGTGGTTTACGGCGATCGCCAATACCGGGTCCGCGGGATCGAGAAGAATCTCTCCTACGAACAACTGAAAGTGCTTCTGCGCGTCTCGAATGGCGAGCTGTTCTTCCTCGACACGCTCGATCTGGTCTCGGCCCGGCATCGCGTCACGTTCATCAAGTCGGCCGCGATCGAACTCGGGGTGAAGGAAGAGACGATCAGAAAGGACATTGCCCGTCTGCACTTTCAGCTCGAAGCGGTCCAGGAGCAGCTCATCAAAAAGACTCTGGAGCCGCAGAAGAAGGGTGCCGTGATGCTCGCTGCGGACGAGGAGACGGAGGCGATAGCGTTGCTGCGCGACCCGCAGCTGATCGAGCGGATCGTCACTGACTTTCACCGATGCGGCGTGGTTGGCGAGGAGACGAACAAACTGATGGGATATCTCGCCGCGGTGTCGCGCAAGCTCGATGAGCCGCTCGCCATTCTGGTGCAGTCGTCATCGGCCGCGGGCAAGTCGGCCCTCATGGAGGCGGTGCTGGCCTTGATGCCGGAAGAAGAGCGGGTGCAGTACTCGGCCATGACCGGGCAGTCACTCTTCTACATGGGCGAGACGGACTGAAACACAAGATCCTCGCCATCAGTGAAGAAGAGGGCGCCTCGCGTGCGAGCTACGCGCTCAAACTCCTGCAGTCGGAAGGACAGCTCACTATCGCCTCGACCGGCAAAGATCCGCAGTCGGGCAAGCTCGTCACGCACGAGTACCGCGTCGAAGGTCCGGTGATGATCTTCCTCACGACGACCGCGATCGAGATCGACGAGGAACTGCTCAACCGCTGCATCGTGCTCACCGTCGACGAGGACCGCGAGCAGACACGCGCCATTCATCGGCTGCAGCGCGAAGCGCGCACGCTCGAAGGGATCCTGGCGCGGCATGATCGTGACCGGATCCTCCGCCTTCACCGGAACGCGCAGCGTTTACTCAAGCCTATGCTCGTGGCCAATCCCTTCGCGCGGCATCTCACGTTCCTCGACGGCCGCACGCGCACACGGCGCGATCACGTGAAGTACCTCACGCTCATTCAAACCATTGCTCTGCTGCATCAGCACCAGCGTGAGAAGAAAAGCGTCACACATCGAGGCGAGTGCATCGCGTACATCGAGGTCACGCTCGATGACATCGCCCTGGCTAACAAGCTGGCCCACGAAATGCTCGGTCGCTCGCTCGACGAACTCGCTCCGCAAACGCGGCGACTGCTCGAGGCGATCGAAGCGTACGCTGCGCGTGAGTGCCCGCAGCGGCAGATCGAGCGTGGTGACTTTCGCTTCTCGCAGAAGACCGTCCGCGAGTTTACCGCCTGGCCCGATTACCAGATCAAGCTGCACATGCGGAAGCTCGTCGAGATGGAGTATCTGCTCGTGCATCGCGGCGGCCGCGGCCAGAGCTTTGTGTATGAACTGCTCTATGACGGCAAAGGAAAAGATGGAACTCTGTTCCTGTCGAATCTGATTGACGTCGAGCAGTTCCGCACGTACGACTCCGACCGGGACAGTCCAATCGCTGACCGGGAGAGTGCCGGGACATATCAGGAACAGCCCGGGGACACGCCAGGAGCGATCGAGGGAAACGATGGCAACGCGAGCACGGAAGCGGCCTTGCGCTTTCCGAAGCCGCAAAAGCGCCAAAAAGCACATCCGGAGCCGCTGCGAAAAACAGCCATCGTACGTGCGGCCCCGCGTCGTAGCGGCAATGGAAGAGCGGAAGCGTGAAGCGCGATCGACGCAGCGGCCGCGTGAAGCTGCTCGACGAGATCGTGTCTACGGACCCGGGAACGCTTGGGTTCCACATCAAGCAGAATCTCGAGCATCTCGCCATCCGGAACTACTCAGAGAACTCGATCAAAGACCGCTCGGCACATCTGCGCTACTTCGTCGTCTGGTGCGACGAGCGCGGCCTGTCGAAGCCGGAGGAGATAACGCTCGCGGTGCTCGAGCGTTATCAGCGGGCGCTCTACTACCAGCGGCGCAGTGACGGCAAGCCACTCTCCTTTCGCTCACAGAACGACCGCCTCGGGTCGGTCAAGCGCTTTTTTCGCTGGCTCGCCAAGTCGCGTGTCATTGAACTCTCACCCGCCGACATGATCGATCTGCCGCGCATCGAGCGAAGGCTCCCGAAGGCGATCCTCTCCGTCGAAGAAGTCGAAACTGTACTCGCGAAGCCCGACATCAGCACACCGTTAGGCGTTCGCGATCGCGCCATCCTCGAGACGCTCTACTCGACCGGCATACGCCGCCAGGAACTCTGCAATCTTCGTCTCTTCGACGTCGATATCGAAGCGCAAAGCGTCACAGTCCGGCAGGGGAAAGGGAAGAAGGACCGGATGATCCCGATCGGCGAGCGCGCTGCAGCGTGGCTCGCGAAATATATCGAAGAGGTGCGTCCGTCGGTTGCTCTGGAGCCCGACGAGGGAACGCTCTTCCTCACGCGCTTGCGCGAGCCGTTCTCCGGCGAGCGGATCTCCGACATGGTGCGCGAGTACGTCGAGGCGGCGGACATCGGCAAACGGGGCGCATGTCACATGTTCCGCCACACCATGGTCACGCTCATGCTCGAAGGTGGCGCCGACATCCGCTTCATCCAGGCCATGCTCGGTCACGCCGACATCTCCACGACGCAGATCTACACGAGAGTGGCCATTCGCAAGCTGAAGGAAGTGCACGAGCTGACGCATCCCGGAGCGAAGCTGCAGCGGCGATCGCCCGTTCTACATGCAGTAGAAAGAGATCAGGAAACGCTGCTTGCATCCCTCTGTGACGAAGAAGCCGAGGACTGATATCCGACTGCTGGCGTTACCCTGATGCTGAGGAAAAGCGATGAAGATCGAAATCAACGTCACGGGTGCAAGTAATCTGGAATCGCAGCTCGTTACGAGCGTCGGCGAACAACTCCAGGAGCAGTACGCGGCGGAACTTGAAGACTACCGCTGTCCTGACCACGCGCAACCGATCGAGGGCCTCACCATCGGTGGAGACTCTCTCAAGAGCATGAGTGTCCAAATCACCGCATGCTGCGACAGGGCGACGGAAGAGGCCTCCGAGATCCTGGCAAATGACTGACATACGGCTCCTGTATTCTGTCGGGCACCGAATGGATCGATTCACCATTAAACGAGGGCAACGCCCATGCAGCTAAAGGTAAAGCTATCGGAAAAAGCTCGGCTCGACTCTGAGATCCAGCAACAGGAAACGAACCTTGGAATCCTGAGGAAGCGGAAGATCATGCTCGAACAGATCGAAGCGATGCTCGAAGAGAATGACGCCGTTGAAATCTTCCAATCCATTGCCTCAGCCTGTGATCCATATGTCACAGGCAAGGTCGGCAGCGCGCAAGGTACGTATCTCTACCAAATACAGCAAGCTGCCCTTGCAGCAGCTGAAAGCGTGAAGGATCTCCGGCGAGCTGACTGACCGGGACGCTGGAGACCTGCCCAACCTGACGCGCGACACGTCGCTTGCAGATCACCGCTGCTGCCAGTTGTCAGGGCCTCCGGCAAGCGCCGCGCCCCGCTGCAGCATGGCGGCTTGATCCCTCCACCCACCCACCCGCGCATGAGCCCCGCGCGTCACGGCCGTTGCAGGGCGCGCGGAGAAGGTGAGCGATTGCTGCGCGCGCAACGGCCGCGCCGTGCTGCATCATCCCGGGTTCGTTCGCTTCACCCGCCGCCCTCGCGTCTCGTGCATTCAGCGCACGAATCACAGCCGCTCATGGCTGTTCGTTTCCCCCACAGCCGTGCGAACCGGCTCCGCGCATGACGGCGATCCCCGCGCCCTCCGCCCGCCCACGCGCGCGGGGAACGGCCAGTGTCCGATAATGCTGCATTATCCGACACTGGCCTTCGCCGTCATGCGCTCCGCCTTTTACATAACCGTCGTTATGTAAATTCGCACGGCTTCCCACCCCGCGGCTGCACATGCGCTTCATCCAATCGTTAGGCACTCTTTGCGTTCGCTTCCACCGCCAGACCCGGCGGAAACTGAGATCCTGCCGGTGCCCGCGGGCAGTGCGTGCTCGGCGTGCCGCCTGCGCGCGCACCGCTCCGCACAGCGAGCGTTCGCTTCACACCCGCCCGGGCCCCCTCGCTCTCTCCTCGCCGCGCTCCACTCTGCCGGCGCTTCCACCGCCCACACCCCAGCGCCGGCCGCCCACTGTTGTTGGCCCGCCCACCCGACGAGGATCACGGGCACCATCACCGCACATCACTCCGACGGCATCGCTGGCAACGCGTAGCGCCGAGTCGCCGAGAGCGTCAAGGCCTCCGCCGCCCGGCCGCCTTGACCCTCTCGCCGCCTCGTCGCTGAGGTCTCTGGTGTAGCGACGCCGACGGAGCGACGTGCTCCGCCTCTGGGGCTCCCCGTTCCACCACCCGCCCCTACGGCTTCTTTCTTTAGCCGCTTTCCCGTAACCTCTCTGCTGAACCATGGCAGCTAAAAGAAAATCAGCGCCCTGCTGCTCGCCCTGCTCACGCTCGCGGCCAGCAGCGCGTTCGCGTCCGTTCCGCGCCCTGACAACGCGGTGCAGCCGATCACGGCCAGCGATCGCGCCCGGCCCGTTCGATCCGGATCAAAGCGAAATCACCCGCAGCGAAATCGAGCCATTCGACAGAGAGGCTCCTCGTTCGATCTTCGCAGTTAGCCGGAAACCCGCGTCCGGGCTTTCTGAGGTCGCTGAAGAAAACAACACCAGCGATCTGAGTGATTTAGATGCGGAATCGTGTCAAGGCCACGATTACATGCATGCCCGGTACTACAGCAGCGTGTTAGGGAGATTTTTTAGTGTCGATCCGATCCTCGGTTCAGTCGGCCGGCCGCAATCGTGGAATCGCTATGCCTATGTGGAAGGAAACAGTTTAAATTACATCGATCCTGACGGACTGTTCTGGAGGCCTTTCGTTAATTACGTGAAAGACATCTTCAACGCACAAGTTACCGTTCGAGCTTTCACAGACGATTTCCTGTTCGGCCTTTCTGCCGAGCAATACGCTCGCGATCGCGCGGAGTTATGACGCGTGGGTATCGGGGATCGTGAACTCAGTCAACCCGGTGACAGGGCGTACGGTGGGGGAACATTGGACATCCAACGCGAACTTCCTTGTCGGGTTTGGTGATGCGTCAAGTCTTGGGTTAACTGCATGGGCGCGGGACGATGAAGACGCAGAAAATGTCGATAGCGATTCGCCGGCATACACGGCTGGAATTGTGGCGGGTACGGTAAATTCATATGCCTACAATCGTACGAACTTTCTGAAAAGCAAAGAATATAACCTCACTGAGAAATTGCGAATCGCACCATGGGGTAATCGTACTGGCCATCGCTACGGACGATGGCCGCACTATCATCGCCGCGGCCGGCTTGGCCCTAACGGTAAACCACTCCAAGGGCACGGTAAGGGTAGGCACCGACCTTGGGAACCTCCCCATAGAGGAGCACCACGATGGTAACGAATGGTGCAATCGTACCGCCCATCATTATTGCTGAAGGCTCCGATCTGCATTTCTACGATCGGGTGGCTGACGCAGAGGCGGCGGTCGAAACTTACGACGTTGTCGATGAGATCCTTACTGGATACGACTCCAAAGGAGGGCTCCTCGCATTGTTAGTGAAGGATAATCGCACGCAGATTCTTGCGTCCGGGGATCGAGATGAGGAAGGTCTTATCTCCTTGCTTCAGGAGATTTTGAACGAGTCTGGGGTGAAGGATCCCGAGACGGATCTGGAGATACTCATCAAGCGCGCGAGACGACATTTCAGCTCTGGATCCGCGTGAACCAGGCTAGTCGTCATTCAACTTTGAATCTGTGGATAGACACGGTGCAGTTTGATGCGTGCTTGCTCGATGCTGAAGCGCCAGTTGACGCGAACACCTTGGCCGTTGCATGTAACAACTCCTATTGTTGGGGCCAAGCCTCCACTTCCGAAGGTTATTAAGAAGCCTGGAAAGGGCTGCAAAGCAGCATTTGATCTCTGCGTGAAAGGCTGCAAGCTGCCGGGGGCGAGGGCGGCGGCTCGCTTCCGTGGCCATGACTTCCGGCGGCGTCACGCAGAACCGCAGCTTTATCTACGACCAGCGAGGCTTCCTGCTCTCGGAGACGCATCCGGAGAAAGGAGTCCTCGGCAACGGCCTGGTGAACTACCTCGAAAAATTGAGGGCCAGGCCTACGCTTATTAGTTCTCCATTGCCACCTCCGGCGTGGCCTCAACTCTTAAGGAGCTGAACCGAAGGGTCACCCATTAGCAGGCGTTGTCAATATGGGCGGTCGAATCCCTAGCTGCGTTTAGCAGCTGCTATCAATGGTGGTGCGTCATTCGCTGGGTGATGATTCAGTAGTCCCGGCGTCTGGTTTGTGCGGTGTCCGATCGCATGATCAGCACCAGTCACCCATCAGGATCAAGGCTGCCGCAGAACGTTAGACGTTCGACTTCGCCCCTGACGCACTTGGCGTCCCAGAAACGTTAC
>JBKJUK010000089.1:0-5190 GCA_046590705.1 Thermoanaerobaculia bacterium | reverse complement strand
GTCGATGGCGTCGCGAGTAGTGCCAGCGATGTCGGAAACCACAGTGCGCTCTTCGTGCGCGAGCTTGTTGAGCAGCGAGGATTTGCCCACGTTGGGCCTTCCGATGATGGCCACTCGAACAGGTTCCAGATCCGGATCCGGCGCAGCCAGAGAACCCTCAGGAATCAACTCCGAGAGAAAGTCGAAAACCTCATCGAATCCCAGACTGTGTTCTGCCGAGATTTCGAAATGTTTGTCGTATCCAAGCGCATAGAAAAGCCCACTGTTCTCCTGCGCCGCGCGGGTGTCGATCTTGTTTACCATCAGGATCACCTTGTCGCCAAAGCGACGCAGTGACTGCGCGATGTCTTCATCCTCAGGCATGACTCCAACCGAACCGTCGACGAGAAAGAGGATGACATCAGCCTCAGAAATCGCCAGATCGGCCTGTATACGAATCTCATCCGCAAACTCGGACTGAGGGTTGTCGCCATATTCGAGCCCGCCAGTGTCAGTGAGCTCGAAACTCCGGCCATTCTCCAGTGTCACGACTTCGTCGAGCCGATCGCGAGTCATTCCTGGAAGGTCGTGTGTGAGCGCGCGCCGCTTCCCGGCCAGCCGATTGAAAAACGTCGACTTACCGACGTTGGGCCGCCCTACGATGACCACGCGACTCAGCCTGGTAAGTATGCCCGGCTCTTCGACTTCATCACTCGATTCGATCTCTTCGCGCCCTTCGACGTCGTCCATAAGCATCTCCATCCATTCGCCCGAAAGAGCGCCGGCGCAGGGGGGCAGTATGAGCCAGAGCACGTTTGAGTGTTAGAGAACAGGAGGAGGAGTCGTATTCGTCGGGGGTTCTCCTCGGATCACAAAAGCCCAAAGTTGAAAACTTTGGCCACTCAAGAACCGACCGTCCCTGTGAATCTGGGGCGAGACAAGTGGGCGAAGTTTTCAACTTCGGCCTTCGCGACCTACGACGAAAAGAAGGTTGCGACAGCTCCTAACGCCAGAAATAGCGCGGCGCCAAGAGCCGTGTTGAAAAAGTTGAGTGCACCATTCGGGACCTGCGCTACGCGCTGGCGGTTCCATGAACCTGCCAGACTCTCTATCCATGATCCGATCATCGCGCTCAGCGTGATCAGTAGCACTGACTGGAGAAAGTTGACAGCGGTACTTTCGCTTCGCAACATCGCTACCCCGGCCGCGGCGGTGATCAGCGCGGCCAGACCTCCGGCGATCGTTCCTTCGAGCGAGATAGCTCCTTCGGTACCAGGCGGAACGGAGCGGAACGACAACGGCATAAAGGTTCTCTTTCCAATCCACTGACCAACTTCCGAGGCCGTGGTGTCGGCGGCGGCTGTGGCCAGCGAGGCAATGGCTGCAAGGATCAGTAGACTCGAGGGTAAGTCGGAGTACGCCGCCAGCAGGACCAACAGTACCGAGACGCCGACGTTCGAGAAGGCGTGAGCGAAACTGCGGCGCCCACCTTTCTCCTGCGCCAGACCCGCCTGAAGTTTCCTTCGGTAACCGAGCCTGGTAGCTGCGCTTCCAATGACGAAGAAAACCAGGAGCGCGACGTATGCGGGAATACCGCCGCAAAGAATGAGAATCGATCCGAGCACGGCGCCGCCAAGGGCGCCAGACCAGTCTACCGAGCGTACCGCGAACCCGACCAGCGCAAGACTCAGATTCAGGGCTACCCACATCAATTCCCTGACACCCGGCAGCAGTTCGGCTGGCGCAGAGTGCTGCAGAGCGAAAAGTACGAAGGCGCTGGCCACCGGGATCGTGAGGTTGTCGTCGACATTCAAGGGAAGCGACTCCACGATCGCAGCGACGAAGACGGCCGAGGCAACGATCACGAACGGCGAGAAGTAAGTGATTCGATCGGCGCCGACGAAAAGCCACGCTCCCAGCGCCGCCAGCGTACCGAAAGCCACGAAAGCGAGAGACCCGGCTACTGACTTTTCGGAATTCCAGGGAAGTTTTCTTCCTCCCATCGTCATTCCGGCGAGGGTGGCCATACCGTCGCCTACTGCCAGAATCATCCAGGCGCTGGCTGCAATATGCAACGAGTCACGAAAGGTTACGACGAGGACCAGGACGACCAGCGGATAGAGAACGATCCCTGTGTCACGCCCTTCGGCACTTCTGGCAATCACCCTACCGCCAAGCCGCGGGAGCACGAAGAGATTGAACAGCAGCGCCGCGAACGCCAGCATCATTCCCTGTGCGGGCGTGAGCCATCGCAGTAGAAGCGCACCGGACCCGAACGAGATGTGCACCAGCTTGCGAAGAACTTCTGATTCGGCTCTGATCAATTGGCGGAGTCGATCGTAAACTTACCAGAGGGGTCTTGGCGAGAAGGAATCTTCCTGGGAGATTCCTTCCAGCCACCTTCATCGCGGCGTCATTTCGATTAGCCGCGCGGTCAACAGCCCTCGCGCAGACGGTGCTTTGAAGAGGAATCTCCGTTCCGCGCAGACTCGGACGATCAGTCCGACCTGCGCGGCGCGGACCGGAGATTCCTCTTCGCGCTTCACACCACGAATCCGCTCGACCGCACTTCGTGCTCATCGGAATGACGTACTCCCGGGGTTCGTCGTAAAATGGCCTGCAGATGAATGATGCAAAACCGCCGCTGCTGACCGTAATCATCCCCTGTTACAACGAACGCGCGACCGTCGCGGAACTTCTTCGCAAAGTCCGTGAGGTTCCCATCTCCAAGGAAATCATCGTGGTCGACGACCAGTCCACCGATGGTTCGCGGGACATCGTGGCGAAGCTCGCTGCTGAATGGCCGGAGCTCCGACAGATCGTGCAGCCGCAGAACCAGGGCAAAGGCGCGGCGCTACGTCGAGGTATCGCCGAGGCCACTGGAGACATTGTGGTCATCCAGGATGCCGATCTCGAATACGAGCCGAAGGAGTACACGAAGCTGATCGAACCCATTCTGTCGGGGGATGCCGACGTCGTGTACGGCTCCCGTTTCGAGGGACATCCGCGGCGAGTGATGCTGTACTGGCACACGCTCGGAAACAACTTTCTCACGTTTCTATCCAACGCCACCACCAACCTGAATCTCACAGACATGGAAACCTGCTACAAGGTCTTCCGTCGCGAAATCATTCAGTCGATTCCTCTGGTGTCGAACCGTTTCGGCTTCGAGCCGGAAGTCACGGCCAAACTGGCTCGACGTGGCTACAGGCTGTACGAGGTTCCAATCTCCTATCACGGCCGCGACTACTGGGAAGGTAAGAAAATCAACTGGAAGGATGGTTTCAGCGCGATCTGGACCATTCTGAAGTTCGGCTTGTTTCAGCACGACACCGGTGAGCCTGGCGGCATGCTGACACTTCACCGCATGAGCCGCCTCAAGCACTACAACCGATGGATCTGGGAGTCGATCGCTCCTTTTGTCGGCCAGCGAGTTCTCGAGGTCGGTGCAGGGACCGGGAACATGACCCGATTCCTTTACGGACGCGATCTGATCGTAGCGACCGACGTCGAGACACCGTACCTCGACATTCTGCGCAATACGTTTCGGCGGCGTCCAGGAATCGTGATCGAGCGGCTCGACCTGATGGCCGACTCTTCCCTGGAACTCATCCGGTATCAGTTCGACTCGGTGATCTGCCTCAACGTGCTCGAACACATTGAGGACGACGTAGCGGCCCTTCGACGGATGCGGGAACTGGTACAACCAGGTGGCAGGATCACCATCTTCGTGCCGGCAGATCAGTCGCTCTTCGGCTCCATGGACGAAACGGTTGGCCACTACCGGCGCTATGACATCGAGGATCTGAAGCAGAAGATGGTAGCGGCGGGACTGGTCGTCGAACACGCCGCATATCAGAACGTCGTCGGAAGACTCGGCTGGTGGTTCAACGCAAAGGTTCTGAACCGCAAGCACATGCCTGCAGGACAATCGCGTCTGTACGATCTACTGGTACCGATTTTCAGGAAGCTCGAGCCCGCCTCCCCCGTCAAGGGACTGAGTCTCGTCGTGGTGGGCAGAAGGCCTGACAGTGCTGGTGTGCAATGAGCGCCAACGCCTCGCTCATCCTTGCTGGCGGCGCGGGGACGCGACTCTGGCCTCTGAGCACTGACGAGAACCCGAAACAGTTTCTGCGGCTGTTCGGGGGTCGATCACTCCTGCAACACACCTATTCGAGGCTCGCGCTTTTCACCGCCGCCGATGCCATCTTCGTCTCCACCAACGAACGTTACCGCGCGCAGGTCATCGAACAACTGCCACAGCTGCCGGAAGAGAACATACTGCTGGAGCCGTCGCGCCGAAACACAGGACCCGCAATCGCCGTCTGCTGCCGGGAGATCTTCCTCCGACTCCCCTCCGCGACTCTGGCCATCTTTCCTTCGGACCAGTTCATCAAAGACGATGCCGCATTCGCAGAAGTGGTGGAACGGGGGATCGAGTACGCACGAGGGTCGAGGTCTCTGGTTACCATTGGACTGGTACCGGATGAGCCGAGTACCGGCTTCGGTTATCTCGAACTTTCGGATTCGATGCCCAACGGCCTGCGACGAGTCTCGCGATTTATCGAGAAACCAGACCGGGCGCGCGCGCAGACCTTTTTCTGCTCCGGACATCACCTCTGGAACGGTGGCATGTTCATCTGGACCGCGAAGTCATTCGACGCGGCGCTGCAGTCCACTGCTCCGGAAATCGCACGGCTCTCGAAGCTTTTCGTCGAGAGTTCGTCAGAAGACCGGTTCGGAGTCTATGAGCAGATGCCGTCGATTTCGATCGACTACGCGGTGATGGAAAAGTTCGAGGACATCGTCACCGTTCCGGGCGACTTCGGATGGTCGGATGTAGGTTCCTGGAAGGCGGTGGCGCAGCATGCCGATACGGACCTGCAACGCACCAACCTGTTTGTCCGCGATTGCGAAAAGGTTTACGTCCATTCCGAACTCGGACGTCGTGTGGCTGTTGTGGGCCTCAAAAACGTGATCGTAGTGGACGCGCCCGATGGGCTGCTGATCCTGAATGCGGATGATGCGGAATCGCTGGCCAGTCTGGTGAAGGAGTTCTGATTGTCAGGCCCTCGGCCCGCCCCCGGCACGTCATTCCGATGAGCCGCGCGATCGTCATCGTGACGCAGCATTCGGTGCGAAGAGGAATCTCCGGTCCGCGCAGATGAGGTCGATCGGTACGACCTTCGCGGCGCGGAACGGAGATTCCTC
>JBKJUK010000397.1:0-3812 GCA_046590705.1 Thermoanaerobaculia bacterium | reverse complement strand
CTCGTCACTGCGTCAATCGTCAGTTTTCTCGCTGTAACGTATTCAATCGGGTCGACCCTTCTCTCATTCGTCTCAGGCCTCAACTTTCCCTCGCTCACTCTTCCCGAGCTCTCGCTTCCATCAGCAGTGATCGCCGCGCCGCCACTGATGATGATCCTGGCCATGGTGGTGCCGGCCTTGATCTTTGTTCCTGCAGCGATTTACCTGGCTTTCGCGAAAGATTGACGTTCATGGCGGAGGAGCGAGTGGATCTGCATGGATGCGTTCAGACATTCAGACACGCGTACGGACCAAAGGGTGTAGATTCACTACAACAAACCGAACTGGTCTGTGGAGGCGTCATGAGATTCTCATCCCTGGTGGTCGCTGTTCTACTAAGTCTGGTGGCTGTACTGCCCCTGGCTGCCGCGGAACCGCCGAAGCTCGCTCCCACGCGTGCGCAGGCCATCGAGCTCGCGCGCACATGGATGGACGTGCAGCGCGCGTACGATGGAATTCCCGCGATGTCCGCGGCAATCGTGCGCGACCAGGAGTTGATCTGGAGCGGCGCTTCGGGTCTTGCTGATCCTGTCACCAATCGCGCTGCAACGACCGATACTCTGTACAGCATCTGTTCGATTTCCAAACTCTTCACCAGCATCGGGGTCATGCAGCTGCGCGACGCCGGGAAGCTTTCCCTCGACGATCCGCTGTCGAAACATCTTCCATGGTTCGGCATGAAGCAAAGCGCCGAAAGCGGAGATTTCACGGTGGGGGGAGTCCTCACCCATTCTTCCGGACTGCCGCGGGAGTCGGACTACCCGTACTGGACCGGCGAATTCGCTTTCCCGACTCGGGAGCAGATTATCGAACGGGTGAGCAGGCAGGAACCGCTGTACGCGTCCGATTCCTATTTCCAATACTCGAACCTGGGCCTGACGCTGGCTGGCGAGGTGGTTCGGGCGGCATCAGGAATGCCTTACGACCAGTACATTCGCGAGAACGTTCTCACTCCTCTGCGGCTGTCGTCCACGTTTCCGGAGATGCCGGAAGCGGAGAAGGGTAAACGTCTTGCGATTGGTTACAGCGCACGCCGTCGCGATGGTACTCGTGCAGCCCTTCCTTTCTTCAAGACCAGCGGTATCGCACCTGCTGCCGGCTTCGCGTCTTCGGTGAATGATCTTGCGAAATTTGCTTCCTGGCAGTTTCGACTTCTCGGCAAGGGCGGGGAGGAAGTGCTGAAGGCGAGGACGCTGCGGGAGATGCATCGTCCGCATTTCGTCGATCCCGACATGGAGACTTTCTGGGGCCTCGGATTCGCGGTCATGAAGCGAGGGGAGAACTGGTTTGTTGGTCACGGCGGATCATGCCCCGGCTTCCGATCAGATCTCATGCTCAAAACCGACGACAAGGTCGGAGTCGTGGTCATGGCCAACGCCTCAGGAGTGAATACCGGCGGTTACGCCAGAGCGATCTATGAAATCGTGGCTCCGACGTTGAAAGCTGATGAATCGAAGATCGAACCAGACAAGACTCTCAATGCCTACACAGGTTCGTATGATGAGTTCCCATGGGGCGGGGAGGAGCTGTTCTTCGTCTGGGGCAACGAGCTGGTATCGACCTCACTTCCGACCATGGAACCGCTGAAGGAACCGACAAAGTACCGAAGGTCCGGCGAGCACAAGTTCCGCAGAGTGCGCAAAGACGGCACCCTGGGAGAGACGCTGACCTTCGACATGGACGCAAACGGCCGGGCGGTGCGGGTGTGGCAGCACAGCAACCCTTCCTCCCGTATTCGCTGAAGCCGCGTGATGAAACGGGGGCATCTGCTTCGTTGTCGCGTCGGCCGGCCGGTTCAACGTGGCTTGGGCCACGCCTCACCGTCCGACCTCGCTCCGCCTCGCATCTGACCCCGTTTGATCACGCTACGGGTTCGGGTGCTCGTGTTGCCGCTCGCGCTGGACTTCGTCCAGCTCTCGATCTCATATCCGAACGTGTGGAGCACAGGCAATCCTGCCTGTGACGCGGCAATTTCGATTCAAGCGACGATTCTGACTTTTTTCTTACTTCATCGTTCTGCGTTCTGAGTTCTGCGTTCATCAGTCGAGTGTGGCACAGGCAATCCTGCCTGTGACGGGACGTTCTGAGTTCGAGCCGTCGTTCAAACATCATGCTTCAATACAATTTCCTGAACCGCAGGGCATCCACAGTGCGCGGAATATTGTTGAAGAGTACATAACGCTCCATGGCAGCCTCGGGAAGCATCTTCAAGAGTGTTTTGAGTTCTTGATCGGAGTAAACGTGGCGGCTGCCGGTGGTGCCGTGGAGTCTGTAATAAAGAAAGTCGGGTGTGGCACTCTTCATGACGAACGGGTCGAGGGCATGCACGAGATCGAGGTTTTCACAGATCGATCGTACGACTTCGTGATCCCACTTTCCCCGCGGCTCCCAGAGAAGTCTCACATCGGCGGGTCGGTCGATGGCCTCGAAGAAATCTCTCATTTGCTGCAGGTTCTCTTCGGTCGACCGGAAGCTGGCGGGACACTGAAAAAGAATTGCTGACGCGTGTAGAGCATTCGCGCAGCGCACTGTCTCGGCCCAGCCCTCGACGACTGTAGGGGTCAACCGGAATCCACCACACTCTGCTCGCTGCGCCGCAGTCATCGCTCTACGCATGCGCCGATACGTGCTACTCGATCCGGCGTGCGTGATTACCTGCCATGCTTTGATGGTGAACTCGAACTCTTCCGGCGCGGCGAATCTCCAGCGCCGTAGTTGGGAGAGAGCGGGTGGATCGTAGAAGGTCTGCTGGACCTCGAGCAGGGAGAAGGTCTCGTAGTACTCGCGTTGAGCGATTGTGAAGCCGCAGAGGCCCATTTTGATCTTTGACATTCCCCGGAATGCCCGCAAATTCGAGGCTCAGGTCTGCACGAGCCGCACGATGCAACAGCCGTATCGCTTCGGGCCCCAAAAAGGGTTGTCCCCATCGCAGGAAGGATTGCCTGCGCCGACACTTCCGCAGGTTTTTGATCTCTATCGTTCTGTGTCGCCCCATGTCGAAAAGGGGAATGGGCTCTGGACCTGTCTCCGTATTTGCTCTGACTCCGTCTGGGAGGGGTTTGCTGAACGCGGTCATTCACAGTCGCAGTAACCTGCGTTACGCTGACTCGGAGGGCAAGTTCCGGCCCTCACCACTGGTGCTCCAGGGAGGGCGTATGCAGATCACCGTTCTCGATGACGTTCTATTGCAGGATCTTGGCGACGAGATTGTCCTGCTCGACTTGAAAAGCGGCCGTTATCTCGGGCTCGACCCGGTTGGCTCGACCATGTGGCAGAAGTTGCTGCAGACACAATCTGTCGATCTCGCGGTGGAGGCTTTACTCGGGGACTTTGAAGTGGACGAAGCGACCTTACGTGCTGATCTCGAGACTTTTCTCGCTCGGCTCGAGAGTGAGAATCTGGTTCGTATCGAGCGATGAGAGTTGCAGGTTGAGTAGTTTCCTCTTCGTACTGAATCGCGATGGCGGGCCCGTAGATCGAGAACTGCTCGATCGAAGCGGAAAAGCGATGCAAGCATTTGCTCCCGATGAGACGAGCATCATCCTGACGGGCCCAACCGGAAGCGTACATGCGGAACTGCGAACCTCGCCGTCGACCACGACCGGAGCGCATGCACAATCCGGAGACCTTCACCTGATCGGCAACGTCAGGCTCGACCGTCGGGATGATGTCTGCCGCTCCCTGAGTCTCCCTTTTTCCGCGACTGCTGCAGAAATATTGCTCGCGGCATACCGACGGTGGGGGAGCGAGCTTGTCGATCATCTTCGTGGAGA
>JBKJUK010000302.1:0-5054 GCA_046590705.1 Thermoanaerobaculia bacterium | reverse complement strand
GGTGAAGCAGTAGTCAGTAACCAGTAGGTGAAGCAGTAGTCGGTAACCAGTAGTTGAAGCAGTAGTCAGTAACCAGTAGGTGAAGCAGTAGCCGGTAACCAGTAGGTGAAGCAGTAGTCGGTAACCAGTAGTTGAAGCAGTAGTCAGTAAATCTCACGTATCACCACATCGTGCAGAGATTCCGTATCGGGGAAAGAAGCACCCGCAAGCACTCTCCAATGCCATTCCGACGAGCCGCGTGATCCGTGATGATTCCTCTTCGCAGTTACAGCGCGCAAGCTGACCGTAAGCCTCGCGTGCTCATCCGAATGGCGGCAATAGGGGAGCACTCTTCCACTCGACCCTACTGGTTACTGACTACTGTTCTACTGGCTCCTGTCCTACTGGCTCCTGTGCTACTGACTACTGCGGAAGCTTGATCTTCGAATCTTCGTCGCGTTGCCGGAAAAGAATGGCCACCTTGCCTACACTGGTCACCAGCTGTGCGCTGGTCTGCTCGGCCAGCGCTGCGGCCAGCTGGCGTCTTTCTTTTGAGTCGTCGAGTTCGATTCTCATCTTGATCAACTCGTGCGAGTTGAGAGTCTTCTCCGCTTCCGCGAGCAGTTGCGGAGTGATCCGGGCCTTGCCGATTCTCAAGACTGGTTCGAGGTGATGCGCGAGCCCTTTGAGGTGACGTTTCTGTCGATTGTTCAGTGACATGATCTGATCCTGCATTCAGCGCCTCTTGTTCTCGAGCGATACTGCCGGTTTGATTGCAGCGGGCTGATTCGGGGTTTGTACCGTAGTGGTTGCCGAGACCGTCGCTGTGCGTTTTCTGGTGTTGATCTTCGCGGCGGTGATGAGAGGCTCTTCTGATTCTTCTTCGCCCACATTGAAGGTCCAGATGGCTTCGACGCGTCTGCCGCTCTTCCTGTCGTTACCCCACACGACGGCCTGCTGCTTTCGCCCTTTCAGTGAATCGCGAACCACGAGTGAGATGCTTCCGTTGGCCGGGTCGTAGGAGTACGGGGTCGAGCCGACACTCAGTAGTGCCATCCCGACCGAGGAGGGATCAAGGCTCGAGTAATTCGCGATCCGGGCAGAGATCACTGGATTGGCCGGATCGAAGGTCTGACCGCGAGACGGCGCTTCCTCGGTGAGTCGCAGCGAGTCGGCACCCATCATGGCCCGGAACATTTCGAACGACGTGTTCTTGTGGACGATCACGCGCTTCATGCGGAAGGGATCACTCCCTTGTCGCACTGGTCCGTAATCGCAGGTGAGAGCTGCGTCGTAGCCCGCGCGCTCCGCCCCTTCAGCGACTTTGCTGTCGTAGTCTCCGTAGGGATAGGCGAGATATCTCACCTTCTTGCCAGTCTCTTCTTCGATGCGCTTCTTGCTTCTGGTCAGTTCGTCATGCAGCCAGTTCGCGTAGTTGTCACTCCCGAGTGAGGAATGACGCCGTTTGGTGAGGAAAGCGTGCGAGAACGTGTGGCTCTGTATGTCGACTCCGTTGTCCGCCATTTCCTTGATCTGTTTCCAGTTCAACGCGTATGCACTCTGCCCGACGAACTTCGGATAAAGGAAGGCGGTGAAAGGGAGGCGCAGTCTCTTCATCTCCGGATAGATCTCGCTGTAGGTGCACTTCCACCCGTCGTCCACGGTCACCACCACAGCGTTCTTCGGTATGGACTTCTTTTTACCGGCGACGAAAGCGTGGAGATCAGCGAGCGGAATGATCTTGTAACCGGTGGTGGTGAGGTAGCGCATCTGCTGCCGGAAGGTTTCACGGCTGATCGTGAAGATGGTGTCCTGAGGCGATTCCACGACGTGGTAGCACAGGACAATAGCGGTCGATTGCGAGTCAGCATTGAGCTGCAGCGCAAGCGTCACAGTGAGAATCAGGGAAAAAACAACACGCGCGAACATCTGAACCCCTTGGGAGAAATCGAACGAAAGCCGAGTACGAGCACGAACCGACAGCATTCGTTCTCATCAGGTCAGCCGGCGCGTGTGGTTATTCTATAGGAGCTACTACAGATAAGGGACGCAAAGTATTGCTTTTTTACCGCAAGTTGACGTCAATTTTCTGCTGCTGTAGATTCTCCTCCTTTTTTGAAGGAGCTTCACTGATGTCAGACCGTCTCAACCGCCAGCAGATGAAACATGACCGATTCGTAGATGAGGTCGGTACCGCATACGTTTACGCCAACTCTCACCGCCGTCCACTCTTCCTGGCCATCGGCGCCCTGGTACTCCTCGGAGTCCTGGCCTACGCCTTCACAGCATGGAGGTCGGGTGAGGAAGCAAAAGCCCAGGCGAAGCTCGCCGAGGCCATCGCCGTCATGGATTCGCCTGTTACTGAAGGGGCCGAGAGTGCAACACCACCGCAGCCGAACGTGGTCCAGTACAAGTCCGAAGATGAAAAGCTGGGCAAAGCCGAGCCGATGTTCAAACAGGTGGTCAGTGAGTATTCAGGCTCCGACGCAGCTGATGTCGCGAATCTCTACCTCGCCCGCATCGACGGATGGAGGGGCAAGCCGGTAGAAGCGCGAAAGAAACTCGAGAGCTTCATCAAGGACCACCCCGATCATCTCCTCGGTGCAAGCGCTCGCCTGAGCCTCCTCGAAATTCGAATCACCGCAGGCGAACATGCCGAAGTCGCCAGAGAACTGCAGGGTCAGCTCGACAAGGAAGACAGCTATCTTCCGCAGGACTCCATCCTGGCCCTGCTGGCTCGGAGTTACGAAGCCGCCGGCGACGAGGCCAAAGCCCGTGATACATATCAACGTATCGTGAACGAGTTCCCCGATTCTCCGTACATGCTCGACGCGCAGCGAAAGACGCTTCAGGGATAGGTTCTGATTCTTGTTGCAGTAGTCGTCGCGCTGTTCTGGTTCGGCGCGACGATGAATCTGCTGTTCAATCTACGGCTGATACCGGTCCTCCGCGGAGGACCGCGCCCGTCGCGATCCCCGCTGGTATCGGTCATCATCCCCGCGCGCAACGAGCAGCGCGAGATCGAAGAGACGGTTCGACGCCTTCTCGCGCAGACCTGGCGCGACATAGAGGTGATCGTGGTGGACGATCGCTCTTCGGATGACACAGCTGCCGTGGTGAAGAGCCTTGCTTTGACGGATGAGCGCCTGATTCTGGTCGAAGGTGACGAGCTGCCCGAAGGATGGCTGGGCAAACCCTGGGCTCTGGCTCAGGGTGCGGGCGTCGCCACCGGAGAGTTGCTGCTCTTCGTGGACGCCGACGTCTGCTACGAACCTGAAGTCATTGCCTCGATGCTCGCCTTCAGGGAAACGTCAGGCTGTGCGGTGATCTCCGTCTTTCCTCATGTGGAGATGAAAGGTTTCTGGGAGAACGTACTCATGCCGCAGCTGGCTATTCTGGGATTCGTCCTGATGCCAACGTGGCTCGCCAACCGCACGCAGATACCGAAGCTGGCGGTAGGAGGTGGTCCCGGTAATCTGCTCGATCGTGCTGACTACATGCGCATTGGAGGGCACCACGCACTGCGTAACGCGGTAATCGACGACGTGGGACTGGTGCGTCTCGCACGCAGGAACAACCTGTCGTCGATGGTTTGCTCAGCCGACACGCTGATCCATCTCCGTATGTACCGCGGGGGACGCGAAGTGATCGAAGGGTTCACCAAGAACGCTTTCATCTCACTCGGAGGAAGTCTGCTGGTTTCCGCGTTCGTCCAGCTGGCGATTCTCGTCGTCCATCTACTCCCGTATTACTGGGCCGTCCGCGGCCTGCTGGAAGTCAGCGTCGGGAGTCACCTGACCAGGATCGCGCTGCTGGGAATCATTTCAGTCGCCCTGATCACGGTGGCGCGCGTCATCCTGTTCCGACGCTTGCGCTATTCGGCCATAGCCGCCGTCGTCGGGCATCCGTTGATGATGGCCGGCTGGGGATGGATCACGGCACGTTCTACCTGGATCGGGTTCTTCAGGAAGCGAGTCGAATGGCGTGGAAGAGGCTACGACTCGAGGCTCACTCGCTTCGGCGGGGAATGAAGCGAATGCAGGCCGGGGGCCGGGGGCCGGAGCAGGGGCAGAAGCAAACGAACAAGGGCGTCGGGCGTTTCGCATCATTGGGGCGTAGCATTCATTATCCGCAATCGAGCGGTACTTGATCGAAGCGTGGAGCAGGCATGACCTCAAACAAACCGAAGATGATTTATGCAGCACTTTTCTTCACGCTCTTCGTCGCGTGCGCGCATCATCCGGGCACGCAATCAGGCGGTCGACTCGAGAGCACCCCGCGGCACGACGAATGGGTAACCATTGACAGCTCCGGCCGGCCACTTCATGCCTACGTCGTTTATCCGCAGGTGAAGAACAAAGCCGCTGCGGTCCTTGTCATCCACGAGAACCGCGGACTCACGGATTGGGTGCGGACAGTCGCTGATCGACTCGCCGAGGAGGGATTCATCGCCATCGCGCCCGATCTGCTTTCTGGTGCCGGGCCGAGTGGCGGGCGTACGTCCGATTTTGCGACGCAGGACGCGGCACGCGAGGCCATCTCGAAGTTGCCCCGCGAGCAGGTTCTGGTCGACCTGCGCAACGTGGCTTCGTATATACGATCACTCCCCTCGGCGAATGGAACGCTCTCTGTGGCCGGTTTCTGCTGGGGCGGCGCGAGAACCTGGGACCTGGCGAATAGTGGAGAGAAGCTCGCAGGCGGATTCGTTTTCTACGGCACCGGGCCGAAGGACGAGGCGGGAGTGGGGCAAATCAGCGCGCCGGTCTTTGGCTTCTATGGCGGTGATGATGCGCGTGTGAACGCCACCATTCCCGAATCCGAGAAGGTCATGACCCAGGCCGGCAAGAACTTCCAGGCTGTCATCTATCCCGGAGCGGGGCATGCCTTCATGCGTCTTGGTGAAGAAACAGAATCAACTGCAGCGAACCGTGAGGCTCGCGAGGCCGCCTGGAAGCGCTGGCTGGCGTTGTTGCGTGGATAGTGGGTTGTCCTTCTGCGAGAGGGCTGATGAACGCAGAACGCAGAACGTCGAAGTGAGAAAATAGTCAACGGCTCACGGATATCTTACTTCTTAC
>JBKJUK010000282.1:0-6534 GCA_046590705.1 Thermoanaerobaculia bacterium | reverse complement strand
GTCTTGAAAACTTTGTTGCTGCGATCGTAGATCAACAGCGCGCCCACGATGACCACCGTGAAGATGGCCATGGCCACCAGGACCTCGGTGAGGCTGAAACCCGCCTCAGGAGAACGCTTCGGGTTCGATTGATTTCTGGTCATGTCAATTTCTCCTGAGCTTTACGGTGTCGAGGGCGACACTCCGTCGTCGTCGGCCTTCCTGCCAGCGAACGAGGACGCGGACCTGCAGAATTTGAGGAGCCGGACCGATAGGCGCGACGGCCGTCATCACCGCAGTCGGGGTCCTGGGCGAGATGATCAAAGTGACGGAGGGATCGAGGAACTTCTGATTGCTGGTGATCTCATTGCGCCAGGTCGTGAGAAATCCGTGAGGCGCTGCGGCATTGTCAGGAGAGTCAGGATCCTCTTCCAGGGAGATCCCGGTTGGAGGGCTGGCCACGATCGTACTCAACGTGGAACGCAACAGCACGTTGGTGTACGTGGTTCCGTCGATGGTGTATGTCCCGAGTGTGTCTGTGCTGCCGATCTGGAACGCGTCGTAGAGACTCTGGACGGTGAGTCCGGCCAGATCCTCCATGGCATGCGTGGCAGCGGCGTTGGCCTGGGTCATCTGCTTCCCGCTGTAGACATTTCCGCGGGCGAGATAAAACAGTCCCATGATCGAGAGCATGACCGTTCCCATGAGCGCCATGGCGATCAGTACCTCGACCAGGTTGTACCCGGATTCTCGTTTGAGTCGTTTTCTCACGAGGGCCTCCTTTTATTCGACACGAAGTTGACCGCTCGGGCGAAACTGAATGACGTACTCACTGCGTGGAAGATTGGTGAAGCTGCTGCGGAGTGTCAGAGTTCCAAGCTGGTCCGTGACACTCGCTGCGGGTGGCACATTCTGCACAGTTCCAGACGGGCCGAACATGATGTCCGGATCGGTGTCAGTGTCGACGGTCAGGAAATTCGTCGCGGCGATGGTGACTGTCTCGTCCAGTAGCCGCGGACCGCGGATCAGACGCCAGGTGAGCGTTCCCTGGAGCTGGAATATGTTGTACTCACGCGTTCCCGGCGTGAAGCTGAGCTTTGTCCGTGTACTCTGCGTCACGGCCTGCTGCCTTGCGAACCGTAGATCGCTGGTCATCATTCGCATGGACGTTTTAAGTTTTCCGGCGCGATAGAAGTTGATGAAGTTGGGCGCTCCGACCACGCTGAGTAGACCTATGATCGCGACCACCACGAGTATTTCGGTAAGAGAAAAGCCTCGCTGGAAGGAACCTTTCAGTTTCTGCTTCATCATCACCTCTTGTGACGGGCCGGAGGGCTCGTCGCGTTCAACGCTCTTTCAGACCTGGCGGGGACGTTGAGCGGTAGACTAGACCAGGGAAGATGAATAGAGCATGAATCGCGATGAGCCTGTCCAACGGTTGAACCGCGCGGTGGCGCCGGCTGGCCCTTCGGCCGGGAAAAATGATGTCGACCGGGATGGCGCCCCCATACCATGCGAATCCTGGTCGTAGAAGATGACGCGCGGTTCGCGGCCCTGCTCTCGCGGGGGCTGCGCGAGCATGCCTACGCCGTCGATCTTGCAGGTGACGGGGAGAGCGCGCTCGAGCTTCTCGAACTCAATTCCTACGACGCTGTCGTGCTGGATGTGATGATCCCTGCACCCGACGGGTTCGAGGTCTGCCGGCGGGCGCGGGCTCTGGGTATCCTCATTCCGGTACTGATGCTCACCGCTCGAGACGATCTCGCTGACAAGGTGAGGGGACTGGACGCCGGAGCCGACGACTATCTGACCAAGCCATTCGAATTCGTCGAGCTGGTTGCGCGACTGCGGGCGCTGCTGCGTCGTGGCACTCTCCTCCATTCGACGAACCTGAACATCGCAGATCTGGTCATCGACACCCGGCGACGGGAAGTGTCACGAGCGGGCCTGCCGCTTTCTCTGACCATGAAAGAGTACGCGCTGCTCGAGTACCTGGTCCGAAACGCCGGCCGAGTGATCTCGCGCGATGAGATCTCGGAACATGTCTGGGATGAGAGTTTCGATCCTCTCTCGAATGTCATTGACGTCTACATCAATCGTCTCCGGCGCAAAATCGACGATGGCTCGAAGTCTCCTCTGATCCACACCAAGAGGGGAGTTGGGTATGTCATTGAACAGGATGCCGGCCGAGCTGAGTCGATGCTCGCGAGCGAGCGAGCGGACCGAAAGCGAACAGGCGGTGAGCAGGAGTGAAGACCAGGCAGCTTTCGATCCGTCTTACGCTCACACTCTGGTACTCGGTGATGCTGGCGGTGATCATCTCGGTTTTCGCGACCGTGAGCTACGCGTATCTGTCGCGCGAATTTCGCAGGAGCTTCGATGCCTCGCTCGAGGAGAGCGCGGAAGCGAGCGTGCAGGCCATTCGGCGAGCAACCCGAGGTAGATCAGGAGCCGACGCCGAGCAACGGGCGGCCGAAGCCGTAGGGGAGCTGCGGTTCAGAGAGCGCCGGATTTCACTCTTCGAACCGAATAGAGGGATGATCGCCACCTCTGAAGCAGCATCTGAAGAGGATGATTCGGTGCGATCGCTGCCTCTGTCCGCACTGCTGGTCGGTTCTCCAGGGTCGAGATTCGCGAGTTTCGGCAACCCCGGCCGCGAAGCGCGGGCGTACGTGGTCACGATGCAGGTAGGAGGACGCGACCTGCTGATCATCGTCTCCCGGCCGCTAGAGAAACAAAATGAAACGCTCACCCAGATCCGGCGCGCGTTCTACCTGGCCTTTCCGCTTGCCCTGGCCCTCTCCGCAATCATCGGATATTTATTGGCGATGCGTAGTCTCCTGCCGATCGCACGCATGAGCAGGCAGGCTGCCGAGATCGACGCGAACCATCTCAGCTCTCGTATCGACGCGCCGCAGAATGGGGACGAACTGGCCCAGCTGGCAGGAGTGCTGAACCATCTTCTGTCCCGGCTGGAGGCGTCCTTCATCCAGCAGCGGTCGTTCATGGCTGACGCCTCGCACGAACTGAGGACGCCCATTGCGATCATCCGAGGCGAGGCCGAAATCGCACTGCTTCGTGACGACAGACCGGCCGGTGAATATCAGGAGTCGCTCGACATTGTGCTCGACGAGGCAGAGCGTCTCACAGGGATTGTCGAGAACCTGCTGATGCTGGCCAGAGCCGATTCAGGCAATTATCCGCTGCGGCGCAATCTGTTCGATCTCGATGAACTCGTGAGAGACACGTTTCGCGGACTCCGTTCACTTGCAGCTGAGAAGCAGATCAGCATGACCCTCAGGTGCGACGCTGAAGCGGTCGTTGTCGGTGACGAGATTCTGATTCGCCAGCTCCTCCTGAACCTGCTCGGCAATTCGCTCAAGCACATACCGCGCGGCGGGACCGTCATTGTGACGATTCTCGTAGGTGACGATTCCTGCCTTCTGGAGGTCGAGGACAGCGGTACGGGGATCCCGCTCGAATCGCAGCCGCACGTATTCGACCGGTTCTATCGTGCTGACAAATCTCGCCCGCGCGGTGAAGCCGTTGGTGGCAGTGGCGCGGGTCTGGGTTTGTCGATCGCGCAATGGATCGCAGCACTTCACGGCGGGAAGGTGGAACTGGTGAGTTCCGGACCGGACGGCACGACGTTCCGGCTGACGCTTCCCTGGACTTCGGGCTCGGCGGATGGAGAGATCACTCCCGAAGCGTAGGGGCGAACTGCGTTCGCCCGCTCCCCGGTGTGTATTCTGAAGTGCACGGGAGGGCGGGCGCGCGCAACGCGCCCCTACACATTTCTTGCGTAACTCAGCGCAGCAGGAGTGAGTCGTAGAAAGTGAGCATCGTTCCTCCGAAAAATATGGCGAGGATGAAGGCCAATCCGAGGAAAACACCGAAAGGGAGGGCGAACTGCAGGTTCCGGTTTGTTCGCAGCGCCAGTGTAATTCCGACCGCTGCTCCCACCAGGGAAGCGAGAAAGAGTACCGGCAGCACCGTTCGCCAGCCCGTCGTTGCTCCGATCATGGCCATCATTTTCACGTCGCCCTGACCCATCCCTTCGATTCCTCGAAAAACTTTGTAGGACCAGGCGATCATCAGAATGATTCCGCCTCCGAGCGCGGCCCCGCAAACGGAATCGAGAAGGCTTGAGGCGAGTGTCAGGTCGGTGAGCTGGCCGGCTCCGAGAAAGCCTAGAACCATCCCGAGCAGAATGCCAGGGAGATCGATCGCATCCGGGAGGATCTGAATGTCCAGATCGATGTAGATCAGGACGATGGTCATCGAC
The DNA here is from genome assembly GCA_046590705.1 of Thermoanaerobaculia bacterium. Taxonomy (GTDB): domain Bacteria; phylum Acidobacteriota; class Thermoanaerobaculia; order Gp7-AA8; family Gp7-AA8; genus JBKJUK01. The sequence goes on along the minus strand of JBKJUK010000282.1, from coordinate 2,270 downwards.
AGGATTGCTGCCAGAGGGAAGAACAGCATCGGCTCGTGAGCGGTGAAGACGAAAGCCGCGCCGTAGAGCGACGCGTTGGCTGCCTCCACCAGAGGGTAACGAGCGGAGATGGACGTATGACACGCGCGACAGCGGCCGCGCAGGAGCAGGTAACTGATCAGCGGTATGTTGTCCCAGGCCTTGATGGCGGCGCTACAGCCGGGACAATGGCTTCCGGGAAAGACGATCGACTCACCGAGCGGATAGCGGTGAATGACGACATTGAGGAAACTCCCAACGATTGCGCCGAGAACAATGGCGTAGGTCAGAAGCAGATAGAACATGCGGCGTGATTGTAGCTGGAGAGGCAGGAGTTAGTAGTTAGTAGCAAGTAACTAGTAGATTAGTAACAGTAGTCAGTAACCAGTAGGTCAGTAACCAGTAGCCAGTAGCCAGTTACCAGTTACCAGTAGCCAGTAACCAGTAGGTCAGTAACCAGTAGGTTCGTGAGCGTAGCTGACTGACTATCGAACTCTCACTACTGGTTGCTGGCTACTGACTACTAATTACTGCCTCAATGGCGGAGGCGTGTCGGAGTCGAACCAACCTTTCGACGCTTCCGCGCCGAAACAACGGTTTTGAAGACCGCGGGGGCCGCCGGACCCCATTCGCCTCCATTCTAGAGAAGAATGCAGAATGGAGAATGCAGAATGGAGAATGTGGAGAGGATCAAGGTCCCCTTTCATTCTCCATTCAACATTCTCCATTCTACATTCTCACTTCTACATTCTCACTTCGGCGGATCGGTGAGAAAACCGACTTTGAGCGCGCCTGCTTCCCTGGCCGCGTCCATGGCCATCACTGACTGCTCGAAGGCGATCTTGTCGTCGCTGCTCACGAAGACGATTCGCTCTGGCTCGGGACGTCCGAGCAGAATGGGGGCCAGTCGTTCACGAAGGCCTTTGGCGTCACCCACGCGCGAGGCGTTCAGGTAGATCCCGTCCGGCTTCACTGTGACCACCAGCTGGTCCTGGGCCGAGGGAGGAGTCGGTCCTGTCACTTCGACTTTCGGCGGAACCTCGACATCGAGTCCCATTTGCAGGATTGGTGTCACGACCATGAAGATGATGAGCAGCACCAGAACGACGTCGACCAGTGGCGTCACATTGATATCGGACTGCAGCCCGTTACCGCCTGCATTCATGAATTGCTCCCGTTTGCGCACTGCGCCCTTCTACTGGTTACTGGTTACTAACTACTGGTTACTAACTACTGGTTACTAGCTACTGGTTATTGCGCCTGCTGGTTCTCGGTGAGAATTGCGACCTGTGTAAATCTGGCGTCGTTGGCCGCCTTCATCACCATGCGGACCTTCCCGAAGTTGATGCGCTTGTCGGCTTTGAGCATGACCGCCCGCGCCGGATCCCGCGCATACTCCGCCTCGAGATAGCGCAGGAGATCCTTGTCCGGGATCCAGTCCTTGCCGACGAACACCGTCCCATCGGCCTTGATGGACACGGTGAGATCACTCTTGTCACCCGGCTTCTTTGCCGAGTGCGGACCAGCTGGCAGCAGCACATCGACTCCCGACTGCAGCATCGGCGTGACCACCATGAAGATGATGAGCAGAACCAGGCATACATCGACGAGAGGCGTGACATTGATGTCACCCTGTACTCCATCCGAACCGCTGTTCACACCGAATGACATGCGGGCCTACCTCGACGCTTTGACGCGCGACTCGTTCTTGATGAAGTACTCAATGAGTTCAGATGAGGCGTTGGCCATCTCCACCTGGAAGCGTTCGATCTTGCCCTGAAAGTAGTTGTACAGCCAGACCGCTGGAATGGCCACGAAGAGCCCGAAGGCCGTAGTAGCCAGTGCTTCGGCGATACCGCCCGACACTGCTCCGAGTCCGCCCGATCCGCTGGCTGCCATCCCGCGGAAGGCGTTGATGATACCGATGACCGTACCAAACAGACCGATGAATGGCGCGGTGGTGGAGATGGTGGCGAGGTTGCCGAGACCTTTCTTCATCTCGGCGGTGGTCATGAGAGTCTCGCGTTCGATTGCGCGTCGTCCCGAAGCAACCAGGTCGAAATCCGCTGGAAGTTCCTGACTTTTTTCGTACTGAAATTCTGTGAGTCCGGCCGCCAGTACCCTCGCCAGATGGCTGTGCTTGAATTGTTTGTCCTTCGTAAACGAGATCGCTTCTTCGAGCTTGTGCGCTTTCAGAAGGGGGGTCACTCCGACCGCGACTCTCAGCGACTCTTTTTTCGCTCTGTTGAAAC
>JBKJUK010000217.1:0-3066 GCA_046590705.1 Thermoanaerobaculia bacterium | reverse complement strand
CACGGTGGTGCCCGTGGAACCAGTGCACGCAGTGAGGTGAGTTCTTGTCTTTGGTGTGGTAGCCGCGGGTTGATTCAGATGGCTGGTAGCACGAGGGTCCCGTCACAGGCAGGATTGCCTGTGCCACACACTGATGAACGCAGAACGCAGAACGCAGAACGATGAAGTAACAAAAGAGTCAGAATCGTCGCTCGAATTGAGATTGCCGCGTCACAGGCAGGATTGCCTGTGCTCCACAGGTCCCGGATATGACATCGAGAGCGGGACAAAGTCCCGGGCGAGCGGCAACACGCGCACCCGAACCCGTAGCGTGATCAAACGGGGTCAGATGCGAGGCGGAGCGAGGTCGGACGGTGAGGCGTGGCCTAAGCCACGTTGAAACCGGCCGGCCGAAGCGACAACGAAGCAGATGGCCCCGTTTCATCACGCGGCTTAGAAACAGGACTGTGGGTGGCTAGGTCGGCTGATACGCCTGTCACCATCAGCGAATCGTCGGGGCAGAAGAACGTCAGCGTTTCTCCCATTTTCCAGGAATCCTGCTCGCGTCGCGGCCGAATCAGGAAGGTGGTCTCGAAGGGAATGTCGACCAGCTCTCCGAATGCGTGAAGCGCGTTCTGGAGGTGAGCGTAGTCATAACCGGGAGTGATGCTGTGACGGACCAGCAGGAAGTCGCGACCAAAAAGCGGTTTGCTCTCGGCAACGAGCAGGCTGCTGTCCGGGCCAGCCAGTCGCCTCAGAAATCGAAGGAGAAGTCCTGCGCTTCGGTCTGCAGAAAGTACGACCTGCCAGCTGCTGTCGAAGTTCGGCTCAGCCCCCAGGCGTCGCAAGGCATCGACCAGTTCCAGAGTCAGATCGCCCTGATGACAGATCTGGAAAGTCTTCGTCTCACCCACCCAACACCCCCGGCACACCCATTGAGACTGCGAAAGGATTATGCGCCCGCGCTGACAAAATGCAAAGGCCCGTCATCACAGAATTCGCGGAGCGGGATCGCCCCGCCCGCCATCATTCTGCATTCTCCATTCTCCATTCTCCATTCCCATACGCCATACTTGTCACACTGAAATAAAGACTGCGTGAAAAAAGGAGCGAGTGTGCATGTCGGCAACTGAAGCTGCAGCATCAATCGAGCGAGGTAAACATCCGAAGGGACTCTACGTTCTTTTCGCCACTGAAATGTGGGAGCGCTTCAGCTTCTACACCATGCTGGCCATGCTCACCCTTTATCTCAAGGACACCACCGGGGACGGGTTCGGCTGGACCAGTGCGCGCGCGACCGGACTGTATGCGAACTATCTGATGTTCGTGTATGCCTCGCCACTCATCGGTGGATGGATCGCTGACCGTAAGATCGGTTTTCGAAAAGCCATCACCATCGGTGGAATCTTCTTTACCGTCGGTCATGTCCTGCTGGCATTTCCGACCATCCCTTCCCTTTATGCCGCGCTGGTTTGTCTGGTCATCGGAAACGGTTTCTTCAAGCCCAACGTCTCGACCCTGGTCGGCAACCTTTATCCGGCTGGAAGTCCACTCCGTGATGCCGCCTACAACATCTTCTACATGGGGATCAACATCGGCGCCTTCGTCGCTCCGCTCATTGCTGAAGCAGTGAAGCAGCGCTACGGCTTTCACCCGGCCTTCGTCGTGGCCGGAGGCGGGATGGTCATCGGCATGATCATCTTCTGGACCTTCCAGAGGCATGTCGCCTACGCCGATGTTCATGGCACCGCCATCGCCGTCACGCCTTCGACAGCGGGTGACAAGCAGAAGTCCATTGCCGTCACCGAAGATCTACCGCCCATCCTCAACGAAAAAGCGCAGATGATGAATGCCGTTCCCGAGAAGAATCGGGTGATCGCGCTCATCGTCATCTTCGCCATCGTCATCGTCTTCTGGATGGTCTTCCATCAGAACGGCAGCACGCTCACCTATTGGGCCAACGACAACACCGACTGGTCGATGTCAGCCGCCCTTCCGGTAATCATCAAGATCATGACCCTCGGGTTTGTTCAGGGTGACGCGGTCTCGGGAGTCATCTCCAACTCGATCAATCCGTTCTGGATCATCGTGCTCACCTTTCCGCTCATCGCCTTCTGGAAGATGCTGCGCAAGCGAGGGATCGAACCTTCGACTCCCATGAAGATGACCATCGGAATGACCCTCACCGGTCTTTCCTTCATGATTCTCTATTTCGCGGCGAAAGCAGGCGGAGATGTCGGAAAAGTCTCGCCCTGGTGGCTGATCGTGGCCTACCTCGTTCTCTCACTTGGAGAGCTCTGTCTCAGTCCGATGGGGCTTTCACTCGTGTCGAAGGTTGCGCCGGAGCGAATGCGCGGAATGCTCATGGGCGGCTGGTTCGTAGCCACGGCCATCGGAAACAAGCTCACCATGATCGGCATCTACTGGGAAGTCTGGGAACACTCGAAATTCTTTATCGTGCTGGCCGGAATGGCCTTCTTCATGGCCATCGTTCTGCTCGTGCTACTCAAACCGCTCAAGAAAGCGATGCCTGGCGTCTGAGGCATTCGAACTGCACTCTGGAGAGGCGACCGGCAACGGTCGCCTTTTTCAATGCATGACTGACAACTTCACTTCACACCTTCCAGAAATTCAGGAGAACGTCCCGCTCGCTCCGTTCACCACGATCGGCATCGGGGGTCCCGCGCGTTACTACTGTCGAGCGGAAACGGACGCCGGGATCATCGCCGCCGTCGCCTGGGCATCCGTCAACTCGCACGCGCTCTTCGTTCTCGGCGGTGGTAGCAATCTCCTGATCGCCGACTCCGGATTCGACGGTCTGGTCCTGCACGTCGTAAGCAGGGGGATCGAGCAGGATCCTCACCCACCAGGAGCAACCTCGGTGATCCTCCGGGTCGCCGCGGGAGAACCGTGGGATCCATTGGTGGCCCTGGCGGTCTCCCGCGGACTGGCGGGCTTCGAATGCCTGTCTGGTATCCCTGGCAGCGCCGGAGCCACTCCCATTCAGAACGTCGGTGCCTACGGTCAGGAAGTTGCGGAGACCGTTGAAAGCGTAGAGGTTTACGATCGACGCGAAAAGAGAACCGG
>JBKJUK010000147.1:0-7688 GCA_046590705.1 Thermoanaerobaculia bacterium | reverse complement strand
TGTTGCTGCTCACCCAACCGGCCCATGCCTGGGCCGGTAAAGCGGTAAACCTATCCGCAGGTCACACAGTGATTTTACCAAGCTCAGCAACTACCTGGTTGCCAAATGGCACCATCTCCGGGGCTCAGAATCTCGATCGTATCCAACGTCCCAGGCCTGACGGCCTGGGCTACGCGATGCCGCCCCTCCGGGGCTGGAAAGTATTCGCGAAACCATTCCTGTCGTTTCTTACGCAACTTGAGCAAAATGTCAGGGCTTGCGCTCCCCCGCCTTCGACATAACGACGTCGCGTTTAATGGCGAGGTAATCGAGCACCAGGCTGGTCATGGCATTCGTGCCTACAACGAGAGAGTCTTCGTCGATGTCAAAGTCGGCGGAATGCAAGGCTCCAGTAATGCCTTTGGCCTTGTTTCCAACTCCCAGGAAAAAATAGAACGAAGGCACTGCATCTGCGAAGAACGCAAAGTCTTCGGCGATCATGCGAGGAGCCTCGCGGAAAACCGCATCCGCGCCCAGATGTTTCTTCAGCGAAATCTCGCTCCAGATCGACAGAGCCGCGTCGTTCCTGAGAACAGGAATGCCAAGGTCGAAAACGACTTTCGCTTCGCCTCCGGCAGCAGCGGCGATCCCTTCGGTCATCGATGTAATCAGCGCCAGAGTTTTCTCGCGTACGGTGGGTGAGAGCGTGCGCACCGTTCCGTCCATCTCGGCCTTGTCGGGAATGACGTTGAAGCGCGTTCCAGCGTGCAGCGCTCCAACGGTCACGACCACGGGTTCCAGTGGATCGATGCGCCGGCTATCGATGGTCTGCAGAGCCAGAACGATCTGCGATGCCGTCACGATAGGATCGATCCCCATGTGTGGAGTGGCGCCGTGCGTGCCTTTGCCGATCACTGTGATGTGAAAGCGATCAGCCGAGGCCATTTGCGCACCAGAGGTGAAGCTGACCTGGCCCGACTGCAGTGTGGGCATGGCGTGGAGTGCGAACATGACCTCCGGCTTCAACCGGTCCAGCACGCCCTCTTTCATCATCAGGGGAGCGCCGCCTTCTTCGCCAACCGGCGGACCTTCCTCGGCAGGTTGAAAGATGACGTGCACCGTGCCGTTGAATGTGTCTTTTCGCTTCCAGAGAAGCTCGGCTAGCCCGAGGCCTACGGTGATGTGTGCGTCATGTCCGCAGGCGTGCTTGACGCCCTTGTTCTTCGACTTGTAGGGCACGTCCATGATCTCTTCGATCGGCAGAGCGTCGATGTCGGCCCGCACCGCGATCACCCGGCCGGGTTGCTTCCCGGTAATGGTGGCGATCACACCGTTGCCGCCGATGCCGGTCTGCGTCGGAATGCCCAGCGCTTTGAGACGCTCACCGATGACTCGCCCTGTGCGCACTTCGCGGTTGGAGAGCTCCGGATTCTGATGAAAGTCGCGCCGCATCTCGATGAGTTTCGGTTTCAGGTCGCGCGCTGCTTCGGCCACGGTTTGCGACTCGAGTGCTGGAACGATAAAGAGCATGAATGTGAAGGCGGTAAGCAGAAAGCGCATGCGAGTTGTTCTCCGATGTGAAGGATATCGGAGTTCAGCATGGAGCGGTGAGTGGTCCACGGCGCGACGACAGACCACCATGCGAATGGGTAGAATCGTCGGCGCTTATGATCGACATCGACTACAAGACTCTTTCCGATGACATGGAGAGTGGCCTCTTTCGAGAGCGGCTTCGCGCAGAGCTTTCCCGCGGCTTTCATGCGCTTCTCGACGAGGGTGAGCGGCTCCCCCCTCCCTCGTACTACGCCACGAAAATCGTGGAAGTCATTCATGCCGGTACACCGGTGCCATTCACCAGTGAGTTTTCTTTTTATCTCTATCAGGAGTCGCTGATGGCCTGCGAGGAAGCGCGCGGGGATGTGCTCGGAACGGAGGCGGAATCAATCGAGTAGCGACCATTCCGGTAATGCGTTCTTTCTATGCACCGCGACGGTACGCGGTTGTGTGGCACAGGCAATCCTGCCTGTGGCGGGACCAACTGACTTCGAAGGACGATTTCGTCCGCGCGGCTGCATGAGGCTATCGGCGAGCATCCGACGAGAAGGTGCGAAACATGGTGTCGGACTCACTCCTCCGCGCCACAGGCAGGATTGCCTGTGCCACACACGTTAGGTGACGTTAGCGACCTGCCATCCTATGCCCCCAACCCCAACCCCGGCCCCCGGCCCGCCTCTCCTGCACTAAGATGATTCCGTGAAAGCGAAAATCAAACGATTTCCGGCCTTGTCGTCGTTCGCGACGGCAGGTGGCTGAGCCTGCAAGCTCGGTCAGGATGACCTGAGATCCGTCCTTTCGGACCTGTCTGCTCCGCAGCAGAATTCCGACCTCCTCGTCGGCCATTCGACGAATGACGATGCCGCGGTACTACGCATCGAGGGGAGTCGTGTCATCGTTCAGACGGTTGATTTCTTCACCCCCATCGTCGACTCTCCGCAGCTTTTCGGCGAGATCGCAGCAGCGAATTCAATTTCCGATATCTACGCCATGGGAGCAGAACCAGTGCTGGGTCTCGCCATCGCTGCCTTCCCGACCGACAAACTCCCCCTGTCGATGCTTCACGAGATTCTGGAAGGTGGAGCACGGAAGGCTGCCGAGGCCGGGTTCCCGATCGGTGGCGGTCACACCATCATCGATGATGTTCCGAAGTACGGACTCGCCGTCACCGGCGTAGCGGACATCGACTCGATCGTGCGCAACTCCACAGCGCAGACTGGCGACCGGCTCTACCTGACCAAGCCCATCGGAAACGGCATTCTGGTTTCGGCGCATCGCGCCATGACCAGGCGATCGCTGCTGAATTTCTTTCGCAAAAGCAGTGCTCCTCAGCTCGACGACGCCATTCAATGGATGACCAGGTTGAATCGAGAAGCAGCGCTGGCCATGCGGCAGACTGGCGTGAGCGCGGCGACGGACATCACCGGCTACGGTCTGATCGGTCATTTACTCGAGATGTGTCGGGGTTCAGCTACCGGTGCGGAGCTCTCGCTGAAGGCTGTCCCTGTTCTGGCGGGCGCGCGCGAACTGCTGGCGAAAGGCTTCAGGCCTGATGGGACTAAACGAAACGCCGATACCTTCCGCAGGTTCGTCGACACGAAATCAGCTCCCTCTGAATACGATCTGATGTGCGACGCGCAGACCAGCGGCGGGCTGCTGATCGCGGTTTCCTCCGACCGTTCGTCAGCTCTCGAAGCGGCTTTTGAAAAAAACGGCGTCTTCTATGCAAGGGTCGGTCAGATGACGGAGCGATCCGGAAGAATCAGCCTCGTCGACTGAATACAAAGGAGTATCGAATGCCTTTCTGCCCTGAATGTAAACAGAGTTTTCCTGAGGATGAAGTTACCTGCCCTGACGACCGGGTGCAGCTTGTCGGCGAATTGCCGTTCCAGACCGTGGACGGTCCTACCAGTACCTGGGTAGAAATTCGTAGTGTGCCGACTGAAGACGAAGGTCGTCTGCTTCAGGGTTTCCTCGAAGCAGAAGGCATCCCCAGTCAGATCGAGTCACTCAAGTTCCACATGGAGCCTGTGAATTTCGGGAGGATGGGTGAGATTCGTGTCTACGTCGCTGCAGAGAATGAAGCCGAGGCCATGCGGCTGCTCGAGAGCCGGCAGACGCAGTACGAAGCGATGGACGAAGAGGGTGAGACTGTGATCACCGGCGAAGGCCCCGCCAACATCGATGACGACTCGCAAACGGTCGTGGAGTCGGAAGAGCAATGAGCGACGAAGCTCCGCAAGCGGTCAACGAACCGGAGGAGAGCGGCGCGCCGCTCAGGCTTCCACCCTGGGTTCCGGCCGGCATCGCCGTGGCGCTGCTGGCCATGGCTGGCCTGGCCATCTATACGGGACTTCGCTACCGCCGAGAGACCTCGGAGCGCAACGTACTTCGTAAGCCGAAGACCGCCGCAGTCTACCGAGAGGGACGTGGAGCGCCAGGGGAGCCTGAACCGGGCGCTTCGTTCGTGACCCCCGGCGACCATGGCGACAACGTGCCTGAGCCGAGAACCTCGACGGCTACGGGCGGTGCGAAGCTGGAAATGAACAGCGTGAATGGTGCGATCGTCTCACGCGTGCGTCTTTCTGCGCGGCGCGGGATCGTGATCCTCGTGGAGCCAGACGACGCTGTCGTTTACGTCAACGATCGCGCCGTCGGAATTGCCCGGCAGTTCGGCAGCGCCGAACAGATCTATGAGTTTCCGTCGGTGGGTACCTTCGAAGTCCGCCTCGTAGCTCCTGGGTTCAACGAAGCGGAATTCATCGTCACTGCCGACCCTGAAGCGAAAGATGAGGTAGGTCGCGTGGAGTTGAAACTCGTACCTGCTGTAAAGCGTTAGGCAACTGTTGAGCGATTGGATCATGCTTGCTCCGCGAGCGGTCGAGGTGAGCGGGCGCGGCTCGATCCAACAGGCAAATCCGCACTAACCACTGCCGAGGGCAGAAGCGTATGATCGTCGGACTCGGAAGAGCTGTAGCCGGGGAGAGGTTTGTGGACATGTCGTCTGCGGGAGAGGAAACGCGTTGAACCTCGGTCGTTACGAGGTCGTTCGGGAGCTTGGCAAGGGTGCGATGGGAGTCGTATACCTGGCCAAAGATCCACTGATCGGACGACTGGTGGCTCTGAAGACCATCCGGATGAACACATCCGTCGATGAGGAAGAGGCGCGTGAATTTCAACAGCGCTTCGTGCGAGAAGCACAGGCCGCAGGAATTCTCAGCCACACCTCGATCGTCACCGTGCACGACATCGGACAGGATACCGAGTCGGGGACCTCCTTCATCGCCATGGAGTATGTCGAGGGTCCGACCCTGAAGGAAGTCATGACGCAGGGGCGTCCGGTGACCTTCGATGAGATCGCCGAGATCATTGCGCAGGTTGCCGAAGCGCTCGATTATGCCCACGCTCGCGGCATCGTGCACCGGGACGTCAAGCCGGCAAATATCATCGTTTGCGGTACCGATCCGAAAGTAAAGATTACAGACTTTGGAATCGCCAAGATCGCCTCGAGCGTGGCGAACCTCACCACCACCGGGCAATTTCTCGGAACGCCGAACTATATGGCTCCAGAGCAGATTAAAGGTGCGGCCGTCGATGGTCGAACGGACATTTTCTCGCTGGGCATCGTTCTCTACGAATGTCTGACGCGGCGCAAGCCGTTTGGTGGCGATTCACTCACGACGATTTCGTACAAGATCGTGCATGAGGCATTTCCTCCGCTGAGTGACGTCGACCCGGCCATTCCCGAAGCATTCGACGCGGTCGTGGCCCGGGCCCTTTCGAAGGATCCCGCCGTCCGCTATCAGCGTGGCCGCGACATGGCCGCAGAGGTACGGGCCGCGGTTCGCGGCGAAGTATTCGTCGCCTCGGACCCGATCTTCACCGAAAAGACGATGACCACCCGCGACACCGGACGAATCCCGACCATCGAGCTGCCCTTTCCCGATGCAGATCAGGGAACGCCTTCTGCGCCGGGTTCTTCACGCAGGGGAACCGCCGCCGGTGGTCGAGCGACTTCTGCAGCCTGGTGGCGGAGCAAAGTCGGCGCACCTTTGTTTTTCCTGATCGTAGGACTGCTCGTCGCTTCGGTGGCCGTCAGCGGTCTGGTGATTTCGAACCAGAAAGTTCCAGTGCCTGTGGTCGACGCGAGACGGGAGGCTCTCGTGAATCAGCAGAAGAAGCTGAGACTCGAGGCCGCGGCCTTCGTTCAAGCCGGTAATGTAGATGGCGCCTACGACACGCTCAGGGAACTGCAGAAGATCGCTCCGCGCTCGACCGCGGTTGCTACGACCCTCGGAAAACTCGAACAGATCAGGATTCTGCAGATGTCAGAGCGGCAGAGGCTGCAGGCCGCCAAAGAAAAACTGAAGGAAGCTTCGGCGCTCTACGGACAGAAACAGTACGAGAAGGCCATCCCTCTGTTTGAAGAGGCCTTCCATCTCGACCCGAATCTGGAGGATGCCGTGAACTACCTGCGGATGAGTCGGGAGCAGCTGGCGTTCCAGCAGATGCGAGCGGCTCGGGATGCGCCCGTTCCCAGGCAGGCCGCACTTCCAACTGGTCGAACGTTGAGTACGGCACGTCCGGCAGCCGTCGTCGAAAGCGGGCGAGCCGGTCAGAATGCCGTTCTGCTCACTTCGTTCAAGTCACCTGCAGCCGATGGTTATGTTCTGGTGAAAGCGGGTGGGCAGTCCATTGTTCATGAAAATCTCTTTGAAGAGCGACGGGGAATCCTTCGCAGGCGGACTCCCAGAAACATCTCGGTGTCGCGCGAAGTGCAGTCCACCAGTCTCGAGATCGAGGTCTGGGTCATCATTCCGTCTCTGAAAATCCAGGAGCGCAGAATCCTCAGGCAGACTTTCCAGCCAGGTGTCACGCATAGGTTGAACATCATCTACGTGGCGGCTTCGCGCCGCGTCGACATTCTGATTTCCTGATCAACGGCTCACACGAGCTAGCGGTTCCTCCCTCACCGTTGAATGCACGAAGCCCGGAGTTGAAAACTCCGGCCACGACGCAGACCGCAACTTGTGGCCGGAGTTTTCAACTCCGGGCTTCGTGTCGAAGAGTTTCAGGCGCCAGACCCGAGAGGCGCCCATAAACACGGTTTCAGCGAGTCGGCGTCAGTGGGTGGAGTGTGATGCCGCTCACCACCAGCTGCTCTCCCCAGCATTCAGTGAGCTCCGGGAAAAGCTCGAGTCTCGCTCCTTCCACTGTGGCAATCCCTGTTACCCAGGCAGCGGCTGGCATCGAAACCCCGACGAAGGAAATGGTTTTTTCGTCCGGATGTAAGAGGACGAACTGTGCGGCGATCTCGTCTTCACTCTGGAATGAGAAAGGAAGAACGTGCGCGATGGCCACAGGCAGTCGAGGCAACTGCGATACCACACTGGCCGTTTCCAGACGGAGGTAGCGCGGTAGTTTCTGAGCGCGGAAGCGGTAGGAAGGACGGTAGCTGTTTGGCCATCCACCGTTGCGGAGAAGAGTGGAAGTGAGCACACAGTTAACGATCGGAAGGCCATCGCCGTCGCGTGCGTCGGGGTCCTGGCAGAACTGACCCAGACGAATCGGCTGATCCTCCGATTTCTGTCGCAGCAGCCATTGCAGAAGATGTGGGAGAAGTGCAGCGGTGATGGATGGACTCAGCAGCATTTCATCCGATGCCGGCGGCTCATGCGAGATGGCGAGACCGAGTGTACGAATGGTTTCGAGCAGTGAGGGAGGTAGAGCTGCATCGAGTTCTCGTACCTCCCACTCCAGAACGATTCGCGCCCCAACTTCAGGCCGGATCAGGGTGAGATTTCCGCGTGTACCAGCCTCGTTCCAGTTCTTGGCACCCAGCTGATGCGTGGCCGAGCCGGTAGTAATCGTCGCCCGCTCGAGGAGAAGAGTTCTGGGGACGGCCCTCCTCAGCGTCTCTTCCATCAAAAGAAGGTAGGTGCTGCTTTCCTCAGTCCCCCCGGCCCCCGGCCCCCGGCCCCCGGCCTGTAGTATGTCGGCAGAGTTCGCGACAGGGGTTGAATCGCTTTCTGATTCTGCTCGAAACACTCCGCCTATTTCTTCGGCGCGTCCGATTTCACGCACTGTTGTCAGCGAGCGGATTCCTCCCTGAATTTCGAGCCGGTTGCTCCAACCTCGCTTTCGATACGGATTGA
>JBKJUK010000368.1:0-7997 GCA_046590705.1 Thermoanaerobaculia bacterium | reverse complement strand
CGGAACCGGTTTCGATCAATCCGATCTCTCGGTCGCTTTCTGCGAACGCGTATTGGAACTGCTGAATCCCGACGGCGTTGCGGCCCTCCTCCTCCCAGAGAAGCTGGCTAACGCTGCCTACGCCAGCACGCTCAGAAAGCAACTCCATCGACGAGCGGATGTTCTTCTGATCTTCGATTACGCGTCGAGGGGTAAAGCCCTCTTCAAAGCCGACACGTTTCCGCTGGGCGTGGTGTTCACTCTGCGCAAGCGCGAGGCCGAAGTGCTGGTGAAATCGGCGTCCCGAAGTTTTCCACTCGAGCAGAGCACACTGCAGCGCGAGGGCGAGGCCTGGTCACTCGTCGACATGCCCTCGGCGGCTCTGCTCGATCGTCTCAAAGCATCGTTCGCGCCGCTCTCGGAAGCCTGGCAGCGGCGGCCGGTAATGGGAGTGAAGACAGGTGACAACGCGCGCTTCTTTCTGCCCGATCTGCGATTCGAAGGCGCCTTCGCAATCGATCCTTCCAGCGGTGTGAGAATCCCGCGTGAAAGGATCTGTCGTCTGGTACGTGGACGTGATCTCCGGCGATGGCACGCATCGGACTCGACCTGGATGTTGTGGCCTTCGGTTGATGGGAGAGAGGAGCCGTGGATGCATTCGTATGCCGACGCGCGTGGGATGGATGTCAGCGCCATCCGACTGGCCTGGGTTCGTCCTGAGCATCTCGCTCTGAAGGTGGCGTGGCGAGATGTCTCGAAAGCTCTCACAGCAGCTGTGGTCGCATCGCGGGTACGGAGCGACGATGGCGAGTTTCCATTGATTCCGAATCAGACTCTCTACTGTCTCGACGCAAGCACGGACGAGGAGGCCTTGTTGATGACCACTCTGTTGAACTCATCGGCCATGAACGCTCTCGCGCTGGCGCACGCCGAACGCGGAAAAGACGATCACTTTCGCTTCTTCGGTTCGCTGATCGCTGCGCTGCCTTCGATCCCTCTATCGACGATTCCGGCGCAGTCGAAGCGCGCGCTGCTGAAGTTCGGAAAGCGAGCCGTGGAGGGAGTCGCCGGAAGCGACGAGCGAGTGAACGAAGTCGTAGATTCGCTGTACGGGCTTTCTGCTTCCGACGCATTCGTCCTGCGCGGTATGACAACGTCGAGAATTTCTCCGGCATGACGCAGTCGATGTTTCCTGCAGGCCGGGAGGTGCTTTCAGGGCCCGAGCGATTGCGAGAGAAAATGTTTCCACATCAGAGGGAAGGGGTCGCCTGGATCCTGCAGCGCCTCGTCAGGTATCGAGGAGCCATCCTGGCGGATGAAGCGGGAACCGGCAAGACACTCATTGCCTTGAGTGTTGCCGCCACGATGCAGAGAGAAGGCTGGTGTGTCGTGGCCATTCTTCCTGTGCAGCTGATCTCCATGTGGCGCCAGACCGCGGCGGAATTCGGGATTCTTCTGGAGATCACCACACCGGACTCGATCGCGATCCCGTCCTCGGAGAGTGCGCGTCGTACGATTCTAATCGTCGACGAAGCCCATCGCTTCAGAAACGCGGACACTGCTCGTTTCAATGCGCTCTCGAAATACGCTGCGGAGAGCGTGACTCTTCTGATCTCCGCGACACCATTCTGCAATCGCGCCAGAGATCTGCAGAACATGCTCACTCTCATGTTCGACGACGACGCATTTGCCGAGATTGGTGTTGCGTCGATCAGTGCAGCCTTCCAGTATCCTGAGCTCGATCACATGGTGCGGCTGCTACCGGAGATCGTGCTTCGGAGAGGCAGGACTCAGTTGCCAGCGTCGATGGCTTTCGAACGTGTTCGTAGACGGGTGATTCGGTACCGCGTCAGCGAGCAGGAAGGGTTGTTGCGTGAGCTGATCGGTGAACTCGCGCGTACCGACTCCACGCAGCATGCTGCTTCAGATCTGGTCAGGCAGCAACTCGAACGCAGGCTGGACTCCGGCCTGGCAGCACTGCGTGCTTCACTACTTCGCCAGAGGCGCTACTGCCTCCATGCCCGTGATGCAGCTGCGGCAGGACGGATACTTCGCAAAGCGAACTTCGAACGAGTCTTTGGCGATTTCGACGAGGTCTGGTTCCAGGATCTCCTCTTCGCGGAACGATGGATGCCCGAAGAAGCGGACGCACCAGTAAGCCGGGTCGCCGAGCTGTCCCTCAGCCTCGAGCGGATCGACCGTCTGCTGCGGATTCTCGATTCCGAACTCGACTTGAAGCGCGGCCTTCTGCAGCAACAACTCTCGAGAGTCTCCAAACCGGTGCTGCTCTTCACGAACGCGATCGCAACCGCAGTCGAGTTGCAGCAGCGATTGAGCAGTGAGTGGCGCACATCGATGATGACTTCACGATTCGCCCGCGACCCGAGCAACCGCATCATCACCTGCCAGGCCATGCTCGAATCATTACCGCAGAGTGAATTCGATGTTCTGGTTACGACCGATCTCGCGAGCGAAGGCTTGAACCTGCAGAATGCGACCACTGTCATTCATTACGATCTTCCGTGGCATCCATCGCGCGCTGAGCAGCGAGAAGGGAGAGTCGCACGGATTGGTCACTTCGGCTCAGCAGCGGAGTCGCTCTACTTTGTTTCGAGGAACGCTTCCGCGCGTCACGTAGCGATGATTCTGAGGAAGAAGAAAGTGGCGCGCCGGCGATTGCTGGACAACGTGTGCGAAGTGGATGTCGAGCGAGAGCTTTTCGGGAGGCTCAGTCACGTCACGGGCGGTGGCTTTGTCGTGACAGGGTCGAACGCGGTCCATGCGGTCGCCGGCGTGCGTATCTGCTCCCCAGGACTGAGCCGCGAACTGGTCGTCCTCTGGGACGGACGATTCTGCTGTGACCACCCGGTGACGACGCGAGATGCAGTGGCAGAAATCGAAGGTCTCGGAGCGATTCTGGCCGGACCGGTGAGGGACGAAGCGCTGGAAGCGTTCTCGAAGGGATGTTTGCGAATGCTGGTGTCGCGGCAGAGGATTACGCCGCGTCTCGGTCAGACTGAATTCGCTGAGTCGCATCGGCGTCGCGGATTGCGGCTGCCCGAAAGTATGCAACGCCTGCTGGCGAGACGGTCCCGCGCTGGAGTCCAGTCCGGACAGGTTGGTCCGGTCGACAGAAGGCCGGAAATGCATACAGAGTTCACCGTCGAGTTACTTTTCGGGGTCGTTCCTGCGCAGTGGCAGTCCGCGGCCGCAGCTCAGCGCGGCAAGTGAACGATGGTTGCGCCGGTCTGATCGTCTTCAGTGGTGTAGGCGAAGAAGGTCACACCTTCCTGTTTGGCCTCGATCCGGAGCGTGAAGATCGCTCCATTCAGCGAGGTCGGTGTGATCTCGGTGCTGCTGTTTGCAGAGACGGTGAACTCACTGTCGACAAGCGCATTCCCTTCCGTCCCGAGTATCCTCACCTGGAACGTAGCTGTCGTGGAACTCAGGTTCTGCAGATGAATCTTTGATGCGGCCCCTCCCGCACTCAAACGTGGGACGACAATGGTCTGCCCGCTGTGAAAGAGAGCCTCTGCTCGAATCACCGGAAGCGGCGACGTGGTCGTACCGCTGCTGGCGGTAGTCGAGAGCAGTTCCGACGCGATGATGAGTGCTGACGTTGACGCTTCGATACGGATCGAGCCGGTGTAGTTACCCGTCGTCGCGAAGAGATCGGAGAGGACATCGGGCGAGTGGATGGTCCGATCCGCTCCGATGCTCACGGAGGCTGAACCGCGCTCTCGCCCGTCGCGATCGACGAGGAAGAGTCGTGCGCTGGCTTCGGATCTCGAGGCATTGTGCAGGCCGACCGCAGTACGGGAAACTCGGGTTCCGTTCTGCCGGCTGATCACGGCTGGCAGATGGCTGATGCTGTTGTACGAGTACTCCCCCGCGCGGTCGAGTGTTCCTGCCAGCGGAACCAGAATCGGTGAAGGCAGGGGTTGGGCGAACTCGATTGAGGCGAATCCTGTCTGCAGTCCCTGATGCGGACCGCCGAATATGAACTCCACGGCCACCGTTGCGCCGGGAGCCAGAACTCTCGGAAAGTCAGGAAACGACGCGAAGGCGAAGGCCAGCGAACCGTTCAACTTCAGATTGACGATGGAGAGCGGTGCGAAGCCGTTGTTGGTAATGGCCAGGGAGCGCTTCTCGGAACTCCCGGCTGGTACGGAACCGAAATCAACCGATGCCGGACTCACGGTGAACGCGGCGCGACCAGCAGAGATGGTCACTCCACCTTCTGTCGAAGCGATGGCGGGCAGTCGTCTGCCAGTTCGGTCAGACGCACTCGTTTTTCCGACCATCCTCACGGCCGCATGACCCTCTGCAGCAGGTCTGGTGGTGAAGCGGATTCGGAGGATCTCACCGGCAGGCAGACTCGACAGCGGCAACTTCGCGTCGAAGATAGAGATGCCAACGGTGCCTTTGGCGGGGTCGGCGACTTCGGTATGCGAGAAGCCGTCGGGTAGATCGAGTTCCAGTTGGGTCAGCTGTCCGAATTTGTTGGTCGAGGTGTCGAGAACGAGTTTCGATGTGTCGTAGGCGAGGGTGAAAGTAAGTGCGCTGATTTGCGTTTCTACCGGCTCGAGCCGTATGGAAACGATGGCCGGAGAGGCCGCTCTTGCTGAGGTCTTCGAGATCTGAAGAGTCGCTGCAGTTTCCGCATCAGCAACACCTGTGAACACAAGCGTGATCATCGCAGCGGCCATGAATGCGCGGGCCATGGGGGCCGATGTGACGCTGAAGGTTTTTGTCGAGGGTGAATGCATGGCGGTCGATTGCTCCGTGGGAAGAGCTTTCATAGCAAGCTGCGTTCCGCCCTCGGGAAATTGAGGAGGAATCGGGGAGGAATGAAGGGTCTGATCCCTTCGCGGCACTATAATCGCGGACAGGATCCCCCTTGAATCTTCTCATCGTCGATGACGAATCTTCCCTGCGTGACTTCCTCACCATCGTTTTCGAAGGAGAGGGTAATCGCGTGATCACTGCGGCTTCGCTCGCGGATGCCCGGGAGCGTCTGCTGCAGTTCGATCCCGAGCTGATTCTGTGCGACCTGATGATGCCGGACGGGACAGGGATCGATCTTCTACGTGAGGTGAAAGCAGCAACCCCCGAGGTCGCTGTGATCATGATGACGGCGTACACCTCCACGCAGTCGGCGGTTGAGGCGCTGAAAGCGGGAGCGTTCGACTACATCGCCAAGCCCTTCGACATCGAAGAGCTCAAGATCATCGTCAGAAAGGCGGTCGAACGGAGAGAACTCGAAGAAGAGAATCTCCATCTTCGGACCGCCCTGCAGCAGCGATTCACGTTCTCGAACATCATCGGCAAGAGCTCCAGAATGCGCGAGATTTTCAGCATCGTCTCCAGAATCGCCCGCACGAACTCCACGGTTTTGATCACCGGAGAGTCGGGTACCGGCAAAGAGTTGATCGCGCGAGCCATCCATTACAACTCTGAACGCAAGGGAAAATTCGTCTCCATCAATTGCGGCGCACTGCCAGAGAATCTGCTCGAGTCCGAACTCTTCGGTCACGAAAAAGGCTCGTTTACGGGTGCCATCCGGGAGAAGAAAGGACTCTTTCACGAGGCTGACGGAGGCACTATTTTCCTGGACGAGATCGGGGAAATGTCGCAGGCCATGCAGATCAAACTGCTCCGGGTCCTGCAGGATCGTATGGTCCGGCGGGTCGGTGGTACCGACGAAATAGCCGTGGATGTGCGGGTGATTGCTGCAACCAATCGCGAGCTCTCGGATGCCATTCAGAAGGGTACGTTTCGCGAAGATCTGTTCTACCGGATCAACGTCATTCCAATTGCGCTGCCTGCACTTCGTCAGCGAAAGGAAGATCTTCCTCTGCTGGTCGATCATTTCACCTCCAAATTCTGTGAAGCTCTGGGGGTGCCTCCCAAGAAGATTTCGTTGGAAGCCATCAAAGCCATGGAAAAGTACTCCTGGCCAGGCAACGTTCGAGAACTCGAGAATGTCGTTGAACGGACCGTGGCACTCGATCCAAACGGCGTGATCACCACCAAGAGTCTTCCCGACTCGATTCTGGTCGGCGTCAACACCAGCTCCGACTGGTTCGACCTTCCACCAGAAGGAATCGATCTCGAGCAACATCTCGAACGAGTGGGCAAAGTGCTGATGCTCAAGGCTCTGGAGCGAAGCCGAGGAGTTCAGACGCAGGCTGCTGAGTTGTTGAAGATGAGTTTCCGCTCCTTTCGTTACTACGCGAAAAAATATGATCTGCTTCCGAAAGATGAGAAGGCTGAGGAAAGTGAGCTGAGAAATGAGAACTGACGCATTTGCGCTTTGTCTGCTACTGGCATTGCTGCTGGTCTCCTGTCGTCCGAGCAGTACCACTGATTCGATCACTGGTGGCACGACCGCACCCGTCACGGTCTCGGCTGCGCCGGCTGTCACTGCGCCTGTGGTCGTTCTTCCCGACGGATTTCGTGTTGAAATCGAAGTTGCCGCAGACGACGATTCGCGAGCTCGCGGGCTCATGTTTCGTACGCAGCTGCCGTCCGGTCGCGGCATGTTGTTCATGTTTGCAGGTGCTCACGCCTACTCGTTCTGGATGAAGAACACCCTGATTCCGCTCGACATGATCTGGATCGACAAGCAGAAAGTCATCGTGGATGTGAAAGCTTCGGTCCCGCCCTGTCCCGGCGATCCCTGCCCCAGCTTCGGGCCGAAAGCGGCGGCAAGCTATGTCTTGGAACTTGGTGCGGGTGAGGCTGCGAAGCACGGAGTCGTGGCAGGAGCGAAG
The DNA here is from genome assembly GCA_046590705.1 of Thermoanaerobaculia bacterium. Classification (GTDB taxonomy): domain Bacteria; phylum Acidobacteriota; class Thermoanaerobaculia; order Gp7-AA8; family Gp7-AA8; genus JBKJUK01. The sequence goes on along the minus strand of JBKJUK010000368.1, from coordinate 1,242 downwards.
GTAACGCTCGAGAACATTGACTCCTATCAGGTGCGTTGATCGAATGATTCTCCATTCTCATCTGTTCCGTTCACTGCTGCTCGCTGAAGGAAAATCGCGCAGTCGAGGGATGAGGGAGCCGAGCTGGTGATACGTAATCGACGCGAGAATTTTCACTCGATCTACATTTTTCTTTTCATGACCATTGCGCTTTTCCTGCTGCAGATGCAGGACGAGGCTCGCTATCATTCTGTCTTTGCATTCGACGCCGGACGCATTGCCGCTGGCGAGGTCTGGCGACTCTTCACGTACCAGTTCCTTTCCTACTCATTTTTCGGGAGCGCGGCATTCGGGCTGTTCATTACCCTGATGGTGCTTTACGTGATGGGATCCGCTCTTGAAGAAGAGTGGGGAACGCTGCATTTCGTTTCCTTCTATCTCGTCTCCACCTTCGCATCTGCTGCAATTTCATTTCTGTTCGGGTTCACGCTGCTCGGCTCGTTCTTTCTCAGCTATTCGCTGCTCTTCGCCTACGCGCACATGTTTCCCGAGCAGACTTTCTACATCCTCTTCGTGATCCCGGTGAAGGTCCGGTGGATTGCCTGGATTCTGGTCGCCTTCCTGGCCCTTGGAGTCGTGAGTCAGCTGCCTCCCTACATTGCCGCCTCGGCCGGAGCAGTGGCCAGTTTTGCGTATTACTATTTCGTCATTCAGGCGTTGCGGATCCGGATGAAACCGCGTGTTCAGGCCTCACTCCGACCAGAAGTTTCCAGTGAGCCATCTGCGGACGCGACGGCATTGAAGAACACGATTCGATTCGACGAAACTCGCGCAGCGGTCGCAGGCGGAGACTACGAGAATGTCGCGGCGGGGCTGCGGAGAGACATTGTTCCCGGTGTGAACATCTGTCCTCCCGCTGACTTCAAACCGAACGCTGAAGATCGCTACTGCGTTCGATGCGAGGGATTCGCCGAGTGCACACTGCGGTCGATCGATGCCCAGCGAGCATTGCACTCTGATGGCTCACCGGGAACCGCTACGGGCTGAGCGGTACGATGAGCTGAGCGAGACGCCCGGCGCCTTTGAGCTCGAAAGGAACAGGATCACCGAGCATCAGCAGAAGCGCCGTCAATCAGAGTGGCGGGATGGGTGCGGGACGCCGGTTTTACATGAATGAACGGGTTACTCCTCGCAGCGAGTAGTCGCCGAGAATCGTAAGTATCACTCCTGCTACCAACACACACGGAGCCCCGGAGGGGCGGC
>JBKJUK010000306.1:0-10476 GCA_046590705.1 Thermoanaerobaculia bacterium | reverse complement strand
GTCGAACGGTGTGCGGACGTCGACGGCTGGGACCACTGCAGCCGCGGACTTGGCCTTCTCGATTTTCGGTACATTCAGATGTGTCATGACCAGGACGACGCCGGGATATCTTTCGGCCGCGGCTGTGTCGATCGACTTGATCTTTCCTCGGGCGATGGTGCTCTGCACCAGCACCGCGTACACCATCCTCGCGGCTTTGTTCTCCGCGGCGAAACGTGCCGTTCCTGTAACCTTCGCGCGTCCGTCGACCCGATCGATTCCTTTTCCGATGTTCTCGATCATGCCTGGCCTCCCTGAACGGTCTGGAGCGCGCGCACGATAGTTCGCTTGGCCAGTTCAACCTTGAACGCATTCTGTTTCTGTGGCCGCGCACCCTGCATTGCGGCTTCGGCCGCTTTGCGGAAGAGAGAGTCAGAGGCGCTCCTGCCGGTCAGAACCGCCTCAGCTTCCAGCGATCGCCACGGCTTGGTACCCACACCACCAAGGGCCAGACGAGCGGAGCGGATGGTCGAACCATCGAGAGCGATCCCGACTGCCGCAGAAGTCAGAGCAAATTCGTAGGATGCGCGATCGCGAACTTTCAGGTAATGCGATCGCTCCGCGTGTGCGGCCGATGGAATCAGAATACTGGTGATCATCTCATCCGCTGCGAGCGCATGTTCCCGATTCGGCGTGCTTCCTGGCAGCAGATGAAACTCGACCGCGGCGATATCCCGACTTCCTTTTGTACCTGTCACCTGAATGACTCCATCGAGGGCTGCGAGCGCTACCGCAAAATCCGAGGCATGCGTAGCGATACAGGCCTCTGAGGTCCCGAGGATTGCGTGCATCCGGTTCTCGCCCTTGATCGCTGAACAGCCACTGCCGGGATTGCGCTTGTTGCAGGATGCAAACGTGATGTCGCGGAAGTACGGGCAACGCGTGCGCTGCATCAGATTGCCTCCCAGAGAGGCCATGTTTCGCAGCTGCGGTGAGGCCGAAAGCAGCAGCGCTTCCGAGATGGCCGGGAACTTTGTCCTGATCATCTCGTGCTCCGCCGCATCGCTCATCCGCACGAGTGCGCCGATGCGTATTCCGGTGGCGGTTGCTTCGATCTTCGAGAGAGGAAGGCTGTTGATGTCGAGCAGCCTTCCCGGAGTCTCGACGTGTTCCTTCATCAGGTCGAGCAGATTCGTTCCGCCCGCCACGATTTTGGTCTGCCGTACTCCGGCCACCGCTTTCGAAGCTTCATTGATGTCGCCGGCGCGGGAATACTCAAAGGGCTGCATTTGGAGTCTCCTTCCCGGCTGCTTCGCGGACAGCTGCCACGATGTTGGTGTAGGCGCCGCAGCGACACAGGTTGCCGCTCATCCACTCGCGAATCTCTTCGTCAGATTTCGTGTGTCCTTCGCTGATGCAGGCCACAGCCGAACAGATCTGACCGGGTGTGCAGTAGCCGCACTGAAAACCATCGTTGCGGATGAAGGCAGCTTGGACGGGATGCAATTGATCGCCTTTGGCGAGACCTTCGATGGTGGTGATGCTACGGCCGGTCTGCATCACGGCCAGTGTCAGGCAGGAGTTGATTCTGCGTCCATCGACGAGAACGGTGCAGGCACCGCAGGCTCCCTGGTCGCAACCTTTCTTGGATCCCTGCAGATCCAGATGTTCGCGCAACGCGTCGAGCAGTGTGGTCCGCGTGTCGAGTCGCAGGGAATGGTCCACGCCGTTGACCTTCAGAGTGATCGCGACCGCCGAGGGATCTTTCGTCTCGCCCGCTTTCTCTGCAGCCTCGACTGAGCCTGCAGAGAGAATCGTCGAAACCGCGACGGAGGTTGTGGCAACTGCAGAACGAATCAGAAACTTGCGTCGTGAGGGATCGAGGGGACCACCTTCTTCCGGTTCATCAGCCATGGACAAGCCTCCGTTTGAGAATACGATAGTAGTGCAGGCTACGGCCTTCGCGGTCACTGAATTGAGTCTGCCTGGGAGGGAAAGGCGCTCTCTCCACGGCCGGAGTTTTCACGTGAGGCCAAGGCCGTAGACACAGCGGGAGGTCATGCGACGAGGTATCCTTGGCACAGTGCGAAGGAACGAGGGAGGTGTCATTGGTCACTCAGAAGAGTCCGTATAAAAATAGTGTGCGGACTCTGCTCGAGCGGGTCCTTCCGGCGGCGATCTTTTCTCTCTCTCTTTCGTTGTGGCGGCGGATTTTCTGGTGGAATCGTTCACGGACCAGACCCACTTCCCGGCGTGAGATTCGGCGGCTGATGGAGCGCAGAACCCCACTGAAGCTGGAAATCGGATCGGGACCGCGCAGTGGCATGGAAGACTGGGTGAGTCTCAACCTTGGCGGCGGATCGGATATTCAGCACGATCTTCTCAAGCCGCTCCCATTCCCTGACGGCAGCGTCGATATGATCTATTCGTCACACGTGCTCGAACACTTCACCTATCCGGACGGGCTGCTGTTCGTTTTGCGGGAATGCTCTCGAGTTCTGAAGCCAGGGGGAACGATTAGCGCCGCAGTGCCGAATGGCCGAATTTTTCTCGAGGGATATTTTCATCCGGAGACTTTTGACCTGCCGAAATATTGTAGTTTCGACGTTGGATTGAAATTCACCAGCCGCATTGATGTAGTGAACTTCATTGCCTACCTTGGCGGCGAGCACCGTTTCCTGTTCGACGAAGAGAATCTTCCCAAGGTCTTTCAAGAGGCGGGATTTTTAAAGGTGACGCTACGGGAGTATGACCCGGCGATCGATCTTGAAACTCGCCGGCACGAGTCGATTTACGTGAAAGGCCTGAGGTGAATCTGCCGGTCGTAGCCGGGATCGGGTGGCCATTCGAGCAACCGCGGCTGTCACCTTCAGTCAGTGCCGCCTCACTGCTTCCGCGGATCACGATCGTGACTCCTTCCTACAATCAGGGAAGGTACGTGGAAGCAACTCTGCGAAGCGTGCTTCTTCAGGGCTATCCCAACCTCGAATACATCGTGATGGATGGAGGCAGTTCGGATAGGTCGGCCGCGATTATCGAGTCCTACGCTCCGTTCCTCAGTCACTGGCGCAGCGCGAAAGATGCCGGTCAATCGGACGCCATCGCGTCTGGTTTCGAGATGGCCACCGGTGAGATTTTCGGCTGGCTCAATTCGGACGACATTCTGCTTCCTGGCGCCCTTTCTACGGTGGCGCGCGCATTTGAACTGCATCCGCGTGCCGATGCGATCTACGGGAACCGTTTCGTCATTGACGAAGAAGGTGGAGTGACCGGCCGCCACATCTGGCCGAGGATTCTGACCGCGGGGCATTGGTGGTTGGGCCAGCCGATGGCGCAGGAGTGTACGTTCTGGAGAAGCTCAGCCTATGAGGCTGTTGGCGGACTCGATCGATCGAGAACCTTCACGATGGATCACGATCTGTTCGTCAGAATGTGGCGTCGCGGGAAATTTGAAAAAACCGCCGCGTACCTCGGATGTCTTCGCATTCACAGTGAGACGAAAAACTCCCTGCTCGAAGATGTCTGGCGCAGAGAACTTTCCGAGGCGCGAGTCAGGTACGGTCTTGCGGAACCGGGACCTTTGCGCAGGCGTTTCCTGAATCGATTCGACCGGGTTCAGCTCTTCGTCGAGCGGCTGCTGACGAAAGATGTATCACCTTCCGATTACGGTCTCCGCGATCTGTCTGAGCGCTGAAGAATGATGCTCAGTGGTTCCTGTTTCTTTCTCTCAGTGGACGCGCAGCGCCGTCCGGGATTCGGGATGATGGTTGCTGCTGACCCACGGACACTGTTTCTTTCCTTGAAGCCGCCGGTGCGAAGGCAAATGCACACAGGCACGATTGCCTGTGCCACACAAGCGCAGTCGCCACCACGGCTACTGATTACTGGCTACTGGATACTACGCTGCGCAGCCTCCCCGCTTCTTCCGGCTCCCCACCCCGGCCCGCCTTTCCCCTTCTTCCTTGCGACCCCGTCCTCTTTTCCCTAGAATTCGCACGGCTTTCCCGCCCCACCGGAGGTTTCATCAGTGAATTCCCTCGTCTGCATTTCTCATGTCCCGGACACTGAATCAAAAATCAAGATTTCTGCCGATGGCAGGAAGATCGACGAGACTGGACTGAAGTTCATCGTCTCACCGTACGACGAGTTCGCGCTCGAAGAAGCGATTCGGATCAAGGAGGCCAGGGGTGGCGACGTCACCGTGGTCACGTTCGGGCCTGAGCGCGCAGCCCAGGGTCTTCGCGAATGCCTGGCTCGTGGCGCCACAAAGGCCATTCACGTCAAGGGCGACAGCGTCGAAGCGGACTCGCTGGGCATCGCCAAGGTGCTCGCTGCGGTTGCGAAGAGCGGAAGCTACGAGCTGGTTCTTTTCGGGAAGTCCGGCGTCGGCACCGACAACGCTCTGGTGGGTCCCATGACTGCTGAATTGCTTGGATACCCGCAGGTGAACGTGGTGACGAAACTCGAACTCGGGGAAGGTAAACTCACCGCACACCGAGAGATCGAAGGCGCCGAGGAAATCATCGAGGCCTCACTGCCCGCCGTCATCACCGCGCAGAAGGGGTTGAACGAGCCGCGCTACTCATCGCTGAAAGGCATCATGGCTGCGAAAAAGATTGTCATCGAGACCAGGAGCATTGCGGACCTCGGACTCGAAGAGACCGACATTCTCGGACGCCGGGCAAAAATCATTAGCCTGGAGATGCCCGCCGAGAAGACAGCGGGCAGGAAAATTGACGGCTCCGATCCGGCCGCCGCTGCACGAGAGATCATGAAGTACATCCAGGAAGTCGCTAAAGCAGTCTAGCCAGCAGCAGAAACGTTTGAGAAGTGGGCGAATCAAATTAATCAGGGGACTTCATGGCCGGAGTATTGGTTTTTTGTGAAATCAAAGACGGGAAGCTGAAGAAGACTTCCAGGGAAGCATTGTCGATCGGGCGCCAGCTTGCTGCAGCGGCAGGTGGTGACCTAATGGCGCTGGTGGCTGGTGAGGGCGCAAACGCGCAGGCAGCAGACGCGGGGAAGTATGGTGCGAAGAAACTCTACAGCGCGACGCACCAACAACTCGCGCAGTACGGATCCGAGTCGTACACCGCGCTGCTCGCGCAAGTGAACGAGGCCGCGAAGCCTGCGGTCATTCTGCTGCCGGGAAGTGCAAACGGCCGCGACGTGGCGCCTCGCCTGGCGGCACGTCTGAACACGGGAGTCGCTTCCGATGTCACCTCGCTGAAGTTTGATTCCGGAAAATTGCGTGCGCGAAGGCCGTTGTATTCAGGGCGCGCATTCGCGACTGTCGAGATCGATGCTGTCCCTGCCATCGCGACCTGCCGGCCCAACGCCTTCCCGGCGGAAGAAGTAGGCGGGGGTGGACCGGCCGAGGTGGTTGAATTCGCGTTCGCTCCGATTGAGGCGAAGGCTAAGTTGCTGGAGAGCAAAGTCTCCGAAGCGGGCGAACTGTCCGTGGCCGAAGCAGACATCATCGTGTCGGGAGGTAGAGGACTGAAAGAGGCCGCTAACTTTTCGCACGTGCGCGACCTCGCGCATGCCATTGGTGGTGCGGTTGGAGCTTCACGCGCGACGGTTGACGCAGGGTGGATTGATCATCAGCATCAGGTAGGGCAGACCGGACGCGTTGTGAGCCCGAATTTGTACATCGCGGCTGGCATCTCCGGCGCGATTCAACATCTTGCCGGTATGTCGTCGTCCAAGCACATCATCGCGATCAACAAAGATCAGGAAGCACCGATCTTTCGGATCGCTGATCTGGCAGTGGTTGGAGACCTGTTCGCGATCCTTCCCGCGCTCACCGAAGAAGTCAAGAAAGCGAAAGCGCACTGAAAATTTGTACAGACAAAAAAAGAGCAGCCGAGAGGCTGCTCTTTTTCGTTATTGCGGTTGAGATTTACTGGCCGGGAAGTGCAGGGGTGACGGCAAGCGGTTGAGAAGATTGTTTCACCGTGTAACCAGCGCCCATGGCGGTGCCGAGGTCGGCTGCGGAGCCGGCACAGTTGGTGATCACGAATGCATTGTGACGCGCAGGGCTGGTGCCACAGGCTTCCATGAGCTTGGTGCGATAGATGACGTCACTGCGCCCGGTGACGAGATCGTCTTTGATTGTGACGAAGTAGTACTCGAGTTCGCCTTCTGCAGGAAACTGCGGAAGCACGAATGTGGCATCGTTGCGGACTCGTACGCCGTCGACCGAACACCAGTCTGCTGCACCGCGGCGGCGGTAATACGCACGTGGTGTTCCTTCGCTGCTGACGGTTGCCTGCAGGAAGGGGAACTCCGCGGTGCGGAGACAGCCCAGACGTTCATGCGTGATGGTGGACTTCTGCAGCTGCGCCGAAACCGGCAGCGACATGAAGAGCATCAGGCTGACCTGAAGAGTAGCAAGCAGGGCACGTGTCATCTCATTTCCTTTTGGGTTAGCCCGATATCTTACTGCAGAGTCTATGAAATCTCTACGCTTTGCTCCCCGAGGGAGACCTGAGGAACATAGGTTCCTACCTTGCCAACCCCTGAGCTACCCGCCGTATTTCGATCTTCAGCCATCAACCAAAAAAACGGGAAAGTCGCTGGGACAAGGATGGGGGACCGGGAGTCGGCCGGACCTGAGGCACGAAAGGGAGAACTTCATTCCGTAGGACCGCAGCCGGGTTCTCCTCCAGGAGTCGCCGGGCAATGCCGATTCCCACTTCGCCGATCAGAACTTTCTCAGCCGCCCTGACTACCGGTGGCCTTTTCTGCATTGAGTGCGCATCGGTGGCGATGAAATGAGCGAGTCCCCGACTGAGCCATGCTCGGGAAAACTTCTCAGCGTCCCTCCCGAAGTCGCCGATCAGGCTTCCGCTGGTGATTTGCGTTCGTGCGCCACGCTCGACGAGCATCTCCAGCAATTCCGGCCTCTTCTGAAACACGAAATTCCTTTCGGGATGGGCTATGACGGCCACGAATCCTCTTACGCCCATTTCGTAGAAGATCTTGTCGATCATGGGTGGGATCGATGTAGATGCAAATTCGACCAGTACATAACGGCTGCCGGCCAGCGAGACGATCGCTCCGCCTGGATCGAGCTGCTGCAGGACGTCATGGCTGAAGAAGTACTCGCACCCTGGGTGGATGCGCGGTTCAGGGCCTAGTTCTGATTGAAGTTGCTCGCGTAGACGATCGAGAATCCCGCGGTCGCCATTGATCCAGGGGTCTCGATGAACGTGGGGAGTGGCGATGATGTCGGTGATCCCCTCGTCGAATGCGCGGCGGCAAAGTTCCACGGCGGCAGGCATGTCTCGCGGGCCGTCGTCGATACCCGGAAGACAGTGATGGTGAATGTCGATCATTGAAGGGGAACCCGACCTCCCGAAGCGTACCGAGAGAGGCTACTGTCGGCTTTTTTTCTTCGACCCTCGCTGCGGTTTTTCCGCGTCGTCAGCGTAGTAGGAATAGTAGGATTTCGCAAAGCTGTAGCCGTGCTGATTGAGGTCGAGATTGTTGAGCAGAGTTCCGAGAACCGGGATGTTGATCTGCTTGAGTTTTTCAGCTGATCGTTGCACCAGCTCACGGGGAGTTTCTCCGCCCTGGACCGTCAGAACGACACCGTCCGAGATCGCAGCTAACACGATCGCGTCGGTCACCGCGAGGAGTGGAGGTGTGTCGATGATCACGTACGCAAAGCGCTTGCGCACCTCAGCGACCAGCTTGCGCATTTTTTCCGCGCCGAGTAGTTCGGAAGGGTTGGGCGGAATCGGTCCTGCTTCGATCAGATAGAGATTCGGAACCTGCGTTCTGACGACCACCTGTTCGAGTGGAGCGTTACTGACCAGGTGGTTGACCAGACCACTCTGTTGCGATGTCTTGAACACCTTTCCGAGGCGTGGGCGGCGGAGGTCGGCATCGATGAGCAGTACCGGCTTTCCGAGCTGTGCCAGTACGACCGCAAGGTTCACTGCGGTCGTTGTCTTGCCCTCTCGTGGCAGCGAGGATGTGATGATCATGACTCGCGGGGAGTTTGCACTCGCCAGCAGAAGCGAAGTTCTGAATACGCGGTAGGCCTCAGAAATCGGAGACCGTGGATTGATGTGCGGAAGAAGATCGATTCCGTTGGTCTCGCCATCAATGTCGTCGTCACCGGCAGGCACGGCCTGTAGATGTGGCGAACTGTATCCGTACCCGTAACCGGATTTGTTGACTGATCGGGGTGAAGGGATGATTCCCAGAGATGCGAACCCCGTCAGACGCTCGAGATCTTCGGGAGACTTCAGCGAACGGTCCATGTATTCGAGGAAAAACACTGCAGCGAGGCCCAGCACGATTCCCAGCGGAAGCGCACTTTTCATATTTTTCTTGGTTGTTTCGTTATATCGGCCACCCGGAAGCTCGGCACGATCGACGAAGCGAATGTTCGAGCTGGCGGCTCCACGCAGGCGGGCCGTCACCTCCGTTTCGTTCAGCTTCTTGCTCAGTTGGTCCAGCAGCGTGCGTTTGCTTTCAATCTCATTCTTGAGATTGGTGTAGGTGACGGCGTCGCTGTTCATGGCCATCGCTTCCTGCTTCTGCTGATTGAGAGCTGATCGGGTGGCCTGCTCCTGCGATGCTGCCGAACGGTACTCAGATTGCGCAGCGGACAGTACGTCTGAAGCCGCGTCGCTCAAGGCTCGGTTGTAATCTTGACGGACCTTCTCGATTTGAGCTTTCAGTCGAATCATATCCGGGTGGTCGGGCTTCAGATCACTCGACTTCGCACGGAACTCGCTTTCGGTCTGAGCCAGCACGGTTCTGAGCGAGATGACCGTGCCATTGTTGGCAACTTCCGGGATGGCTGCAGCTCCTCTGGCCCTGAGTGTGTTGTAATTTGCTTCCTTCTCGATTCGTCGCGCCTGTGATGCTGTCAAATCCTGATTCAGATCGGACAATTTTTCGACGATGATGTTGCCTTTGTCGGTGAGAGAGATGATTCCTTTGCTCTGACTGTACGTCTGCAGTTGCCTCTCTGAGCCATCCACGTCGGCCTTCAACTGGTCGATTTCTGAAGTGAGAAACGTGGACGCCTGGCGAACACTCTCGAATTTCCGTTCACTGGCGACCGCTATGAAGGAATCGCCCATGCCGTTGGCGATTCTCTCAGCGAGCCTCGGCGAGGATCCAATGTAGAAGATTTCCACGAGTGAAGTGCCTCTGACAGGGACGACCTCAATCCCTCCCAGAACTTTGTTCGCGAGTGCTTGCCGCAGATTTTTCCGATCAGTCTCATTCTGCTTTGCGGCACCTCCTGGATTGAACTCCGGGTCCGCGATGAGCTTCAGGTCGTCGACGACTCGCTCGGCGAGTCCCCTCGATTTAAGCAGGGCGTACTGAGTCTGCAGGAACTCCTGGCTCGAAGGTTCGATCATGAAGATGTCTTCGACCGTCACTTGTCCGGGATCTTCTCTCTCGATCTGAAGTGTGATCTTTGACCGGTAGAGTGGCTTGGTCAGGTAGCTTGCGACCAGTGTCACGGCCAGAACGGTGGTCACGATCGCCAGAGCGATCTTCCACCGGCGGCGTAGCACATTCCAGTAGTGGGAGAGATGAATGTCCTGCGGGTTTGCGGTCTGCATCCTGAGGACCTCTGCTGCGTCGCAGCTGCTGGGGTTAGAGGAAGCTCTCGCGGATGTAGATGGTATCGTTGTCCTGAAGCACCGGATCCTGCGCCTTTCCCTTCAGGATTCTACCGATATTTACGCGAATTGACGTTTCCTTGCCTGCTACCCGGCGTTTGATGACGATGTCACCTCGAGTGGCGCGGTCAGTAAGACCCCCTGCACCCGCGATCGCTTTCAGGAGTGTAGGTTGCTGGGACTCTTTGAACAGTACGGGAGCCTGTTTCATCACTTCACCCAGAACGTAGATTGTCACGGTGACTTCTGCCGGGACGTTGATGATGTCGTTAGGCTCGACTGGAACATTCAGTTCCGCGTCGCCTCGGACCATCAGGTCATCCAGTTTGATTTCCAGCTGATCGCTCAAGCCGTTCGGCGAGGTGCGGAGAATGTAGAGGCTTCCGCCATGACCTTCTGCCAGTCCGCCGGCCTGCGAGATGGCCTGCAGCAGGCTGATGCTGCCACTCACCGCGATCTTGCCCGGTTTATTCACGGAACCGATTACTGAGATTGGCTGATTTTCGAACTGCACCACGAACACTGTGACGTCCGCGCGCGTCATATAGCGCTCTTCCAGCTTTCCTTTGATTCTCGCTTCCGCCTGGCTCGGCGTCAGCCCGGCAACCTCGACTGCACCGATCAACGGAAGCGATACGCGTCCTTGCTCGCTCACGCGAAGCTGGCCGTTCATGGTGGGATCTTGGAATACCTTGACCTCGATCAGGTCACGAGACCCGATCACGTAGTCGACGCGCCGCTCTCCAGTCTGCGCTGAAAGTGTCAGGGCAGCGAGCAGGACGCTGACAAACGTACAGAGCTTACGAATGATCATTTTAGCTTTGGTCTCCGGAGAATCTTA
>JBKJUK010000139.1:0-13381 GCA_046590705.1 Thermoanaerobaculia bacterium | reverse complement strand
CGATGTGTCGTCGCCGCCACTGCCTTCAAAGGCGAAGTTCTTCTGCGAGTAGCTGGCTTCGAAGAGGAACTTGTCAGTGAAGATACCGTTGTAGCGGAGAACTGCGAAATCGTTTGGAAGTGAGCGAGCTGTGTCGAGATTGCTCTCTTCAAAGCAGGAGATGAAGCAGTTGTTGGTCTGATCGGTCTGGACGTTAAGGTAGGAACCGACCAGGTTGTGCCTCGGAGTGATCTGACCGGTGAGCTTGCCTTCGTAGCGAAGCTCTTCGGTGCCGGACGTGAAAGTGAACGGCGAGCGGGTGAAGAAGCCCTCGTTTGAACTCTCGAAATAGCGGCCTGCCGTAAAGAACCAGAGGCGGTCACGAATGATGCGTCCGCCAAGGGTACCTTCGTACACTTCGTTGATGTTATCGATAGGATCAGCCTGACCTGGGAAAGGCGTCTTCTCGGTCCAGGAAGGGTTGGTAGCGCTGTCGCGGAGCGAGCCGCTGAACTGGTTACCACCGGACTTGGTGATGGCGTTGACAACTCCGCCGAGGAAACGTCCGTACTCTGCTGAGACGCCTGCAGTCTGCACGGTGGTTTCCTGAATTGCGTCCTCGATGAAGAGGTTGTGGGTCTGACCACGAAGATTCTCGTTGGTGACGGCACCGTTGACCATAAAGAGGTTATCGGCGGCGAGGGCACCGGAGATGGTGATTGCACCCGGGTTCGGGCCGTTGGTGTTGACACCAGGAGCCAGCGCAGTGGTGGCCTGCAGGGTGCGCGCGATCGGAAGGTCTTCGATCAGGTCAGCCTGAAGGTTGGTCTGCACTTCGGTGGTTTCCAGCGTTGCCGGAGCACTTGCGGTGACCGTGATCGACTCAGCAACAGCGCTGAGTTTGAGATCTGCGTCAGCGCGACCGGTCTGGGCGACACCGATACGCACGGTGCGCGTGACCGGCTGCATGCTCTCGAGTTCGATCCGGACCGAGTATTCGCCCGGAGGAAGAGCACTAAAATTGTAGTTGCCGTTGACGTCTGTCACGGCTGTACGCACACCCTGCAGGTTCGGTGAAGAAACCGTGACCGTAACACCCGGCAACGGAGTTCCTTCTGAAGAAACCGTACCTGTCAGAGTTGCTGTTGTCTGCGCGAAAGCCGGGATGCCCGCGAGCAGCACGACCGCCATGAACAGCAAGAACCGATGGGAAAACTTCATACATGCCTCCTTGATTTGGGACCACAAAAGATCCAGCCTCGTCCTAGTGCACGGGGCCAGCCTGCTTGAACACTGCTTTTGAAGTTCAGTAAGTCGTTGAATCTGCGACCACTTGAACCATACGCTCTGAATCATGGCCGAGATGAGAATCCGAATAAATGGATTTCGCAACCTCGTCCCTTGGAGCGCCGAAAGGTGATTATAGGCAGAACGAACGCCTAAGCAAGCAATAACAGCCTGTGGAAGAGCCCGGGCGGACGGCACTGCTCCTCGCAGCGAGTAGTCGCCGACAATCGTAAGTATCGCTCCTGCAAGCAACCACACACGGAGCCCCGGAGGGGCGGCATCTCTTTAGCCACGGCCGTGAGGCCGTGGACCGCGCATCGCGACGAATGCAAGAGCCCCGAAGGGGCGGCATCGCGACTTCCGTTCAACTGCCGTCATCCGACCATCAGGTTCGCGAATAGTTCTCGACGAATTGGCTTCAGCATTTTTCCAGAAACAGCGACTCACCGTACTGAAGATTCTCTGCGCAATGATCTGCTGAACATCACAGCACAGACGAGCTTACACGGAAGTCGCGATGCCGCCCTTCCGGGGCTCGGAATCATCGTCGTAACGATTCGAGACCCCAAGGCCTCACGACCTGGGCTATTTCGATGCCGGGCCCCCGGCCCTCAAAGGCAGCCCTCACACCGATATTCAGAAACCCGTTCATGATTAGAAGGCCGCAAATTCCTAACTCCGCTTCTCACGCTCCCCAGACTTTAGACAGCCGGCGTTGCGGAAGCGGTGGCAGACAGGACGGATCGTCCGAGTAGTGCGAGGTGTCGTTGAAGAGTGACAGGCGCGGGTTCAGCGGGTCTTTGAAATCCAGAACGTTGAGTGCGGCGGGACTCTGATCGAGACGGTCGCGGTAGGTCCGCGCGTCGAAGCCTAGCAGATATCCGATCATCAAGCGGATCGTAGCCTTGTGGGAAACGATCAACACCTCTTTATCTGGATACCTTTCCACCACTGACAGGAGTGCTGGAATGGCGCGGCTTGTGACGGCCAGACCGGTGTCGCCCCCGACCGGCGCGAACGACAGTGGGTCCTCCGACCAGCGTCGGTATTCGTCGGGATATTTCTCCTCGACGTCATCGCGGGTGAGTCCTTCCCAGCGCCCATGGGACATCTCGCGCAGGCCTGGCAATTGTTCGACTTCGAGATCGTGCGTGGCCGCCACGATCGCGGCCGTGTCGCGTGCGCGGCGCATCGGACTGGCGAACGCCGCCGCCAGCGGCCGCGTAGCCAGCCGCTCGGCCAGACGCGATGCCTGACCGCGTCCGATCGCGGAAAGCTCGACGTCGGTCTCACCGGCGAACCGGTCTTCGGTGGAGTGCTGCGTAGCGCCGTGGCGCACGAGGTAGATGCGTGTGCTCATGGCTGGATGTTAACAGCGTTGCATCCCTGCTTCTGTTGCCTGAGTCAGTTCGGAGAGAAGAAAAGTACAGCTGCCTGATGAACGCAGAAATCAGAACGCAGGACGATGTAGTAAAGGGTGAACACCAGCGCGACTTCGGCGACGCGCGGCCCGGGTATCGGACGCGCTGCAATTCAGTTTCCCTCTGCAGATACAGAGGACGTGCGGACTCCCCGCCGTGACGGGGAGCCCGCGACGTTCGCTTCTCGATTCGAACTAACGCGTGGCGTCGATCCAGGTTGGGTCGTTGGTCAGGTTATCGACTACTGACGCGTAGACCAGAAGACCTGATCCGGTGCGTGCGATTACTTTCGCTGACCCGCCGTTAATGTTGTTTCGGTTGGCGCGTGTGACGAAGGCCTGATTTTCCTGTAGGGACTGCCCGGGTGCGAGACTGAAGTCGAACGTTCCGACCTGTCTTCCTTCAGCGTCCATGAGAACAATCGAAACGATCGCCGCTATCGATCCGGTGTTGGTAGCCCCGATGTTCGTGCGTGCCGTTGCATCCTGCGTCAGCCCCGGGAGGAACGAAACAGTGCCTACTGACAGTGTCTGGCTCGGAGACCTGGCGGTGTTGATCTGACCGAACGATCCACCCGGGAAACAACTGGCGCTCGAAGGAATGGCGTTGTATGTCCGCGAGCTGACGTTGAGTGGCTGGTCGGAGAACACCTGCAGCGGCCCCACCCCATCGAGCCCCAGCGCGCCAATGACATCCCTGAGAGTGGTCTGGGCGCCTGGCGCGATTGATCCTGTCACACTCTTCGTCGATCCGCCGATCGTGGACTGGACTCTGTAATTCGCCGCAAACCCGGAAGTGTTGAGGATGGTCAGGTCGGTTCGCCAGACGCTGTTGTTCGCGCCGTTGGCGTGAATTGCCGAAGCGATCGTCGAGAGCTGAAGGATCGCGTCGGCGGCCGCCTGCGGTTCGCCATAAATGAAATCATCCAGCGCAACTCCATCGGGAGCGGGGTTCATGAAGCCGGTATCGATCGGATGGGTACCGGAGGTGATGCGTACACGAGCGATGCGCTCTCCTGCGTCGAATGCCACGCCCAGGAACGACAAGCCTTTGGACGGAACTCCGGGGAGGAGAACTGTACGCGAAAAGATCAGCCGTCCCGAAAGATCGAAAGCCTCGAGTCTCGACGCGTCGGCGACATCAAGATCTACATAGACGGCGCCAAAGCCGGTCACGGTTGCCCGGGTAGTGGTGCCCGGAACGAAGAAGATCACATCGGTGGTCGTACTGCCAATCGGGGCGAACATCTTCTCCGGACTGAAGGACGCTAGCTCCATCAGTCCCCACTCCTGCGCGGTGACATCACGCATGAGAAACGAAGGAGTGCCCGGGTCTCCGCTGACTTTGAGCCGCGTGCCTGGTGTCGAGAGAACAAGGCCGCGGGGAGAGTTGGAATTGAAGAAGTTCCCGTTGAAGGGATCGAGTGCGGCAGCTGGAATTCCGTCCCAGTTGATCTCTCGTCGGCCATTCACCGCCGCGGGCCCACTTCCATTTGCCGGCCCGAGCGCAGTGCGGAAAGCGTCTACTTTGTTCTGGATGGCCGCAGGATTGGCACCCGAGGCCTCGAACACGACGGATGCTCCGAGAAGCCCCGGTGGCAGCATGAGCGCGACCAAAGCGACCAGACGAAGGGTTGAAACTCTTACAATCGACATTCTTCATTCTCCTTTCGATGACGAGATACTGCGCTGCGAGGAAGTGTCTCCAGAGTCCACCCTTCGTTCACAGTCAGGGTCGGGTCTGCAAGGCAGACCGACCCTGTGAGTTCGAAGACCGTTGGAACGCGCTCGTGGCCATTCACGTGAGTTTGGCGGACAGGATTCAGTTCACAACGAATACTCGTCCATTTCGTGCAGAGGAAGCGTGACCCGCGTCACGGTCTGCCAAGGGGCCGCCTCTTTTCGTCTTGAATCGAGGCCGATGGGTCGAGTAGATGCTTCAGCGGTGGGTCAGGGACTTTCGTTCGGTGCGGACAGTGACCCGTCCATTCACGGCGACAGTGATTGCAACTTGCTGATTCTAATAAGTCAGGCCTGCGATCTCATTCGACCAGGATCCGGCACCGTCTTTGCCATACACCGCTTACACACACTCCGTCGTACAATCAGTCACACAGGTCACACAAAACCCGCCGGCCTAACGCCTAAGGCTACGAAACTAACCTCTTACTGTCCCGGTAAGGAGATTTTCGATGTCACCAACGTTAGGCCGTCGCCTTCTCGTCGTAGCTGCTGTATCTGTCGCTGTTCTCGCACTCCCAATGACCGGCTTTGCGGGCCACTCCTGGGGCAATTATCATTGGGCACGCACCGCCAATCCTTTTACGCTGCAACTCGGCGACAACATGACTACCGATTGGGACACCTATCTAAGGACTGCAGCGTCCGACTGGAATCAGTCCACGGTCATGGATAATCCGGTGGTCGCCGGCCAGTCAAGCAAGCGATGTGGCGCCACGGCGGGCCGCGTGGAAGTCTGCAACGGCACATATGGCCAGAACGGCTGGCTCGGCCTGGCGCAGATCTGGCTCAGCAACGGCCACATTTCTCAGGGTGTTGCCAAGATGAATGACACCTATTTTGCGATGGCCACTTACAACAATCCATCCGAGAAGCTGCACGTTGTCTGTCAGGAGATCGGCCACACCTTCGGTCTCGGGCATACCAGCGAGGATGGGACTTCGCAGAACACCTGCATGGACTACTACCAGAACAAGATCAACGACGGCATCAGCACGCATCCAAATCAACATGACTATGACCAGTTGAAAACCATCTACAGTCATCTCGACTCATTCAACTCGGCCTATTCCGTTGATGACGCACCGGTGAGTGCCTTCGGTGTCAGCCCGACTGTGCCGTTCATGCTTCCGCCCGCGCTGACCTCAGTCGACACCAGCGAGTTCTGGGGCAGGGAGATCTTCACCTCTAACGACGGAAGGTTCTCGGTCTACGAGCTCGATTTCGGCCATGACCACAAGATCCTCACGCACGTATTCTGGGCCGAAGACCATCAGGACGATCGCCTCGACCGTCGCCCTGCGAAGACTCACGGCGAGTAAGTACATTTCAGCGATCGCATTTGTGGGCGGGACTTCGGTCCCGCCTTTTCTTTTTTACAGAGATCAGGAACTGAGGGATCTGGCCTGCGCTGTTTCGGGCCCGCGTTGGTTCGCCGTTTTCCTCGATGAAAAGGGAAGCGGGGTCGATTCGTTGCGACTCGGCCGAAGGACAATCAACAACCAGAGGCCTGGCCCCATCTTTCCCGCACGAGTGCAGAACGTTCGCCGTCAGGACATCTGCGCCGCCCGAGGCAGGATTGCGAGTGCTTCAGAGTCTCTGGTCTGTCTGGATTTCTGTCACGGCCGGAGGACATAGGTCGGAGATGGGTTAATGCTCCGCGATTCGACGGGTCAGTCGCTGCGCGAATGCTGCTCCAAAACATCCGTCCACTCCTTGCGACAGCGAGCATAAGCGTAACGAACTACGATACTTCGCCGAGTGTCAGGCAACGGCATGGCGGTTGCTCACGGTAGGTCCTACGCGAACGCTCACATCGAGCGTCTCGAAACGTAACAGGAGGAGCGGCTTGCTCAACTTCGAAAGGTCCAAACGCTTTGTCGGCTCTGCGATCGCCGTAATCGCGCTTTCAACATTTCCGGTGCCTGCGACGGCAGAGGTTGCGAATCCGATTCTATCGGTGGAAGCGCAACAGATGAACCGCTGGTTTCAAGAGGCTTCAGCCGAGTTCGATGTACCGTTGGAGTTGTTGCAGGCGATCGCATTTTCCGAGAGCCGCTGGCAACATAAAGTTGCTGGCCCCGAGGCTGACTCGGCTGAAGTTCTTCACGAACAGACTTTGTTGCGCATGAAGCCGAAGAACGCGCAGGCAGACGATCACAATCAGCCGGCCTCGTTTGGTGTCATGGGTCTGCGTGACGACGCATACTTCGGACATTCGCTGCAACAGGCCGCCACGTTGCTGGGGCGCACGGCGGAGGAGTTGAAAGCCAATGCGCAGCTCAATATCCGGGGTGCTGCGGCGCTGCTCTCGCAGCTGGCCGGCGGCAGGACGCGAAATAACGCAGTGGAAGAATGGGAGCCCGCAGTAGCGCAATACAGCGGAATTCCACAGCCCTCCGTCGCCGAGATGCACACCTTCGACATCTTCAATGCCATTCGCTCAGGTCGCGCCGACGAGGGCTACCGCATCTCGCAGAAGGAAGTCGACATGGTTCAGATGTATGGCGAGCAGAGAGCGAAGGTTCTCGCAGCGCCTCGGCTGACTATCGATGTTCCGTCGAATGTTCCGGAGGATGGTGAGGTGTCGGCGCTGTCGACCGACTATGGTCCGGCGATCTGGGATCCGGCCGCGAGCTGCAACTACAGCTCTCGCAGCGGGACCGCCGTCACGCATGTCACCATTCACACGGTACAGGGGTCGTACGCAGGTGCGATTTCATGGTTCAAGAATTGTTCGGCGTCTGTCTCTGCCCACTACGTCGTCCGCTCGTCTGACGGCCAGATCACGCAGATGGTCCGTGAATACGATAAAGCCTGGCATGTCGGCAGCGAGAATCCGTATACCGTCGGCATCGAGCACGAAGGCTACGTCAGCGATCCGGCTCGGTGGTACACCACGGCCTTGTATAACGCGTCTTCAGCGCTGACGCGCGACATCTGCGCTTCACACGCAATGGACCGGACAAAAACATACGACGGGTACTATGGTTGGAACGCCGTACTAGCGAAGGCTACGGCGAGCGTGAAGGGTCACGTGAATTACCCGAATCAGTCCCATACCGATCCTGGATCTGGCTGGGACTGGCCGCGCTACAAGAGTCTGGTGATCGGTTCCAACTGGTCACAGACGGTAGACAATCTCACCACTGGTCGCTTCACAGCGAGCGCTAACTGGGGCACTTCCTCATACAGTGCGCAGCGATACGGCAGCGATTATCGCTACGCGAACCCCGCCGCGGTGAGTGATGCGGCCTGGTTCAAATTCAACATTCCGG
Source organism: Thermoanaerobaculia bacterium (assembly GCA_046590705.1). Lineage (GTDB taxonomy): Bacteria > Acidobacteriota > Thermoanaerobaculia > Gp7-AA8 > Gp7-AA8 > JBKJUK01. The sequence goes on along the minus strand of JBKJUK010000139.1, from coordinate 5,677 downwards.
CAACTGCAAACTATGAGGTGTACGCCTGGTACCCAGCGAGCACTGGCTACAACTCGGCCACTCCGTACGTGATCGTCACGTCGGCCGGCAACGTCACCAGAACGGTGAATCAGCAGACGAATGGCGGGCTCTGGGTGAGTCTCGGGATACACAACCTCAACGTTGGGGATTACGACGCCGTAGGCGTGAGCCGGTGGAGTTCCGCAGCCGGCTATGTGATCGCCGACGCCGTCCGGCTCGTTCGACGCTGACGCTCTCTCGCATTCCTGAGTCTGGTCGCGGACCTCACGGTCCGCGACCAGCTACGTACGGAGGTCGGTCAATCGAGTACTGGATTTGATGCCCCGCGACGGCCCCTGCACCGGAAGTGAAGGCGTCGCAGATGCGGCGGGCGTCAGGACTTTTCGTTGCGATGGCCGGGTTTGTTGCTGCCTTTGTTCTCGCCGTCGGTTGGCTTCTCCGAGCCGAGGTCTTCGGTTCCGGAACGTCCGGCTCCTGCATTCCCACCACTCTTCTCGTCGCGTGACCTGGAGTTGGGCTCGTTGGCGTTCTCTTTGTTCGATCCCTTGTTCGACTCCTGATTCGAATGCTTCTTCGAGTCATCGTTCGATTCTTTTCTGTTGTCGCTCATTTTGTTTCCTCCTGCGTAGATGAAACGCAATATGTGCGCCGGTCTGGTCTATTCTCCGCTGTGTCGTTGACTGCCTTGTACTCTCGGGGACCGGAGAAACTATGAAACGAGTGGCTGTAGCGCTTGTACTTTTGTTGATCAGCGGCTGCGCTTCCAGCGGCAATCCTGCTGCCCGCGCCACAAAGCGACGGGTAGTGATGATCTCGATCGATGGGCTGAAGCCGGAGTACTACACCGACGCGGACAGACTCGGATTGGAGATTCCGAATCTTCGACGGCTGATGCAGAATGGGGCGTGGGCCGATGGGGTGGTGGGAGTGCTTCCGACTGTGACCTATCCCTCTCACACGACTTTGATCACCGGTGCGACGCCGAGCGTGCACGGCATTCTCTCCAACTACATTTTCGATCCTATGGGCATCTCCAATGCGGCCTGGACCTGGTACGCCGAGGATATTCGCGTGCCTACGCTGGTCGATGTTGCGGAAGCAAGTGGAGCGGTCACGGCAGCTGTTTCCTGGCCTGTCAGCGTAGGCATGAATGCGGATTGGAACTTTCCTGAATACTGGCGCACGGGCTCTTCCCATGAGTCGGATGTGAAACTGCTGGCGGCCCTTTCAACGCGCGGTCTGCTCTCGGACGTGGCGAGCTGGCGGAAGAAGCCTTTTCCCGCGGTGACGGAATTGGATGATGGCGACCGCACCGACGTGGCTCGCTGGATCCTCGAGCGGAAGAAGCCCGATCTCATGTTGTTTCACATTTACGATCTCGACTCGGCTCAGCACAGTCATGGACCATTTTCGGCTGAAGCGCTGAAAAGTGTGGAGGAGAGTGACGCTCTTGTCGGTGAAGTCCTGGCGTCGCTGCGTAAGTCAGGAGGTGAGGCCAATACGATCGTGGCCATTGTTTCGGATCATGGCTTTCTTCCGTACTCGCGAACGTTGAAGCCTAACGTCCTGCTCAAGCAGGAAGGGCTTGTGCGATTCGATGAGGCGGGAAAAGTGAAGGAGTGGGATGCGATCTTCGTCGCTGACGGCGGGTCTGCTGCTCTCCGTACCGCCAGTGCCGATCCTGCAGTTGTGGCTCGGGTGGCGAAAATTTTTGACGGGAGAGTGGAGATTCTAGGGGTTCTGCGAGCAGATAAGGCTCGAGAGCTGGGAAGTGACGCGCCTCTGGTGCTCGACGCAGCAGATGGTTTTTCGTTCTCTGCTTCCTTTGATGGAGAGTGGAACTCTGCAGCGAATCGGAAGGGAAGTCACGGGTTCTCGCCGGAGCGGCCCGAAATGCGAGCCGCGTTCATCATCTCCGGACCTCTGCGCGGAGCACGCAGGCGGGGTGCGCTCGGTGTTGTGAAAATGACGGATATCGCTCCGACGCTCGCACGAATTCTCGGGGGCGGCAGGCTGGGTCACGGACGCGAGATCGTCGGTATCGAGTAGAAAACCCTGGAATTCTGCGGACGACTCTCGCGGAGAGCAGATCTGTGTGGCACAGGCAATCCTGCCTGTGGCGGGGGGAAGTGAAGTTCAACGCCCCTATGAGTGATGTATCGCTGATGTCGCCCAGGCCTGCGATGGGACGACATCTCGGTTACGCGCAAGAAAATGTTCCTTCGAAGTCAGTGCATTGCGCCACAGGCAGGATTGCCTATGCCACACAGGCCGGATTTCGCCGGATTGCCTGTATCGCACGGTCTGACTTGCCTGTATCGCACGGGCGGGATCGGCCGGGCCCGGCGATGTTGCCCTGACCCTGAAGGGTCGTCTCGAATAAGCGGAAGCTTCTACGGCCCCGACGGCTCTGCACGCATCGTTTTCAAAACAGAAAGGCGTAACCCAGTTTCACGAAAAATGTGCGATCAGATTCGGTCAATCCGACGTCCACGCCATCGAATTCGCCGCCGCGAGTCGTGCCCGAATACCCGGCGAAGAAGACTGTCTGCGGGTTCAGCTTGTACGAAAAAAGAAGCTGCGGAAAAAGGCGCTTGGAGTTCGAAGTGACGTTCTGGTGCAGGTAGAGACTCGGATCGCGAGTGACGTCGGTGTACTGCAGAATCGCTCGCACGAATGTGCGGATGTTGATGTTATAGACCGCTCGCAGCTGCGTGACTTCTGCCGTAAAAAGCCGCCCCGTGGCAACGTCGAGATTCTCGTAGCTATGATCGAAATTGAGTTCCGTTCGCAGTCCGATGTTCCAGCGTACGCCTCCGCGCCCTCGGAAGCGCTCGCCGGGCCGGGTATTCGCGAAATCGATTTGATCGCCGATCGTCCCACCCAGGAAGACGAAGAAATTTCCTGTCGGACGGATCTCGGCGTGGACGTGGAAAAATTTCTCATCGAAGGTGACGTTGTTGAAACGGCGGTCACGGTCTCCGACAAAAATCCGGATGGATGTTTGCAGGGGTCCGGAGACGCCTGCGAACGCTTTAGTCTCCCGCTCCAGAAGTTCGCCGTTTTGTTGCTCGGAGTAATCGTACTCACTGCCTAGGAAAAAGCGCGAGTACCAGGTCTTTCCCTTTTCACCATTCCCCTCGTAATTGATCCGCGCATTTGCGGCACGATAGCCAACCTGCGGAATGAACCCTGAATCCGCACGAAAGCCTTGGCCGATATCTTCGTAGCTCCCGCCCCAATGCCAGTTGCGTGTGTCGTGTTGATAGCTGACATTTCCGGCAAAGTCATCGAATGAACCGCGGGTTTGTCCGAATTGTGTAGCTAGAGCATCTGGATATCTGCTCTGCGAGCCAAGGATCTGACCGGTGACCGTGTCTTTGGGTGTGACTCGGAAATTGCCGTCGAACCCGTAGACCCGGTTCGAATACTCGCTCCCTTCGCGTGAGGTCAGGAGCGCGCCGATCGAGGAGGTCTCACCGACATTGTATCGATAGCGAAATGCGCTGGAAATGTTCGAGTCGTTAATCGAGGCGAAGTCAGAGTCCTCCGGGCCCGGAATGATGAGATTCGTGACCTCGTCCTGCGCTACGTACGCGCCGATGGTGGAGTCGCCCAGTCTGCCGGTGAGCTTCAAGCCATACGCGGGATCCGCGACGGATCGGGTGTAGACGGTCTGCAGTGGCCCTTCGAAAAAGTCTGAGCCTTCTAGAAAGAACGGACGCTTCTCATTGAAGAAGAGTGCGAACTGGGTGTTGATGTCGAGCTGAACCGAGTCGGCTTCGATCTGCGAGAAGTCGGGATTCAGAGCGGCGTTGAGTTGAAGATTGGGAGTGATTCCCCAGCGGCCGGTGAGTCCGAGGTTGATGTCGGTGTCGCCGGCTTTGAGGTTGCCATTCGGAAAATCGGTTTTCCTGCTGGTCTGCTGGGCGGTGAGGGTCGGGACCAGTTCGATGTCACGCCCCGGTGTGATGTTCTTGAATCCTGTCACTCGTGACGACTGACAGAGAGAGCAATTCCGATTGCGATCCTGTCCCTGGAGGCCGAGGCGGGCTCTCGTGCTGCGGGGATAGAGGCGCACCATGTCGACGCCCCAGGTCTGTTCGCTGTTCACCTGCGGAAAACGAATCGAGGTGAAGGGGATGGCCATCTCCACGATGTATCCCTCTGAAGTGATCTGTCCCGCCGCGTTCCAGATTGCGTCCCACGATGAATCTTCGTTTCGATTGGTATCGTCCTTGATCAGATCCATCTGCACACCGAGGGGATTGACGAAGAACTGGAAGGCCCGGCGGTTGTCGTTGAAGGTGTCGAGCACGACACCGACGAAGTCGTCGTTGAAGGCGGAGTCTCGATCTGAAATGTGCGCCCGGATACTTTTCGGATTCGGGTCGAAGGCCTGGAAGGCGACGTAGAGATTTTTCTGGTCGTAGGTCATGTAGCCCACTGTGCGCACGGGAGGCGCGATGTTGTCGCCGGGGGACGTCTCCGCGTCGAATACCATCGGTTGGGCGATCTTCCAGACGGCTTCGTCGAGTGAACCGTCGATCTTCACCGGCTCTGAGGTGGACGAGATCCGGTACTCCTTGGCCTTGATGACGACCTTCTGCGTCTCCTGCGCCTGCGCGGGAATACCACTGGCAGTTGCGGCCATGGTCATGAGTGCAATCAGTCGTTTCACTAAGCCTCCAGACTAACCCTGAAAAAATACGAACGACGCCGTTCATAGTTTCATTGCCTGCAAGATGCACTATCTCGGGGGGATTCGATGGTCAGGTTTCGGTGAACGATTGCCGACCATTCTTCGCAACCTGGTTCTTCCTGAGACGGGCTCGAGTGAAATCGGTTCGTTTCGCGCGCAGATTTGCTGCGATCGTCTGCGTAAGCAACCGGATGCTCCATCCAATGTGCCGTGACTCTCGATCGGCCGACACTGCAAAGGTGTACAGCTCGACGCGCGTTTGTGGAAGGGCAGGAAGCCTGGTGGCGTGACGGGATTGCAGTCACGCTGATTACGCTTTGCTTCAGAGAAGGGGAACGGTGTCTCCCATCCAGTCCACGTTCCAGAACCAACCCCGCGAGAAAGTTGGGCTTGCGGCCGCCGAGGAGAAAGGAAGGGCGGAGAGAGGCGTAGTTGCTCCCTCTCTCCGCCGCGACGAACTGGATCCTATTGGGTTGCGGCGCGGTACGCGGCCGCGAAAAGCTTGAATGCTTGCTTTTCTTTTCCGGCATTCATGAGAGTCGAGCCTTCGTCATAGAACTTTCTGGCCTGACCCGAAGACTGGCCTGTAGTGGTCATGGCATCGATGGTTTCGCGGACCACGTCACTCACCAATCGCAACTGGCCCAGCGGTTCGAGCAGTTGGAAGTAAGCGATCTCTTTCCCTTCGCCACCCTGCAGCACCCGCTCGATGGCCAGTCGCAGATTGAGTTTCCTGAAAGCCTTGATGTCTGCCTGCGTGTCGTCGTTTTCTCTCTGTATGAGGCTGCGCGTTGCAGCAGTCTGGGCATTCACCATGGCCGTATTCGAACTACTGCTGCCGTTGAGCAGTGACTGCGTTGCGTTGCTTTGCGCGATGACTGCGTTGCGAAGAGTCGCCCCTTCCCCGTTGATCAACGCTGTCAGCGCTGTAGTCTGGCCGCCGCTGGCGAGAGC
>JBKJUK010000120.1:0-3698 GCA_046590705.1 Thermoanaerobaculia bacterium | reverse complement strand
TCCGGCCCCAAACCCCGGCCCGCCCTTCCTCAGTCGCATAACCAATCGGCCAAGAATAAATGGGGGCGGTGTGCTCCTTCGGAATGACGAATTGCGGGCTAGTTGAACAACATCTGCGTACGTCGTACATCCCGCAACAAATGTATGATGGCTCGCTCTTTCGCAATCATGAACGTCACCACTGGCACCCGCCTCGGCCCTTACGAAATTGTCGCGCGTCTCGGTGCGGGAGGCATGGGCGAGGTATGGAGCGCGCTCGATACCCGTCTGGATCGCCGCGTGGCGGTAAAGATCCTGCCGCCAGAACTCGCGGACGATGCGCAGTTCAAGCTCCGCTTCGAACGCGAGGCACGCACCATCTCACAGCTCAGTCATCCGAACATCTGCACGCTCTTCGATGTCGGCGAGGGCTTTCTGGTCATGGAACTTCTCGAGGGCGAGACGCTGGCCGATCGGATCACGCGCGGGCCCTTGCCAATGGCCGACGTGCTTCGCTACGGACTGCAGATCGCCGAGGCGCTGGGGAAGGCGCATCGCATGGGGATCGTGCATCGCGATCTCAAACCGGCCAACGTCATGATCACCAAGTCGGGGGCGAAGCTGCTTGATTTCGGACTCGCCAAATCCTCAGCGGGCGTCGTCGATCTCGATGGCGCCACGCAGCACAAGCCGCTGACCCGCGAAGGCACGATCCTCGGCACCTTTCAATACATGGCTCCGGAGCAGCTCGAGGGAAACGAAGCCGATGCACGAACCGATATCTTCGCCCTCGGCGCATTGCTTTATGAAATGGCGACGGGACAGCGTGCATTCGACGGCAAGACCAAGACCAGCCTCATCGCCCTGATCGTCAGTGGCGAGCCGAGGCCGCTTCGTGAGATGCAGCCGCTCACGCCACCTGCCTTCGAGCATGTCGTCGCGCGTTGCATGAACAAAGATCCGGAGGAGCGATGGCAGAGCGCTCAGGATATCGCTGAGGAATTGCGCTGGGCAGCGACAACGGCGGCGGAGTTGCCGGCACAGCGCTCGAAGCGCGCCGTACTGCTGCCGTGGATAGTCACGGCCGCGGTGGTGCTCGCGTCCGTCGCTGTGATCGCTCTCCTCAGGCTGCGTACTCCATCTCCGCGTGTCAGTTGGTCAGACATCGCCTCGCCGCCGGAGCTTCGCATCGCCAGCCCTTCAGACCGTGGAGGCAGCGCCATCGCGCCGGATGGAAACCGGATCGTCATCAGTGGCATCGACGGACAGGGAAGACTTCGGCTCTATCTTCGCGATCTCAGGAAAGGCGACATCCGGCCGATCGCGGACACCGATGGAGCGGGATTTCCATTCTGGTCGCCGGACTCGCGCTCCATCGCATTCTTCACTGAAGGGAAGCTCAAGCGCATCGAGATCGACGGCACGCGGGCCACGGTAGTTGCCAATGATGTGGACGGCCGCGGTGGAACCTGGGCGCCGGATGGAACGATCGTGTTCGCAGCCTCGAGCACTTCCGGGTTGTCCCGTGTGCGTGCAACTGGCGGCGTACCGAAAGTGTTCATCGAGCGCCGCGGCGATCAGAGCAGCCTGCGTTTCCCGTCGTTTCTTCCGGATGGGAAACATTTCCTCTTCGTTGCACAAGGGCACCGCGACCGTGGAATCCACGTGGCGTCGCTCGATGGCCGCCTGAATCGAAAACTGATCGACGCACAGGATTCGGGAATTGTCAGCGCCCGCTCTATTCTGTTTCTGCGCGAAGGCGCACTCTTTGCGCAGGAGCTGGACATAGGAAGTCTCGAACCCACTGGCGAGCCACGCCAGATCGCTTCCGGGGTCGGCGGGAAGAACGCATTTGCGAGTTCTGGCTTGTCGGTCTCCCTGGCGGGTGATGTTCTTTTTCCTGCCGAATTTACGCCGAAGACCGCGCTGGTCTGGCGCGATCGTGCAGGTGCCATCCTGCGGTCGCTCGTGACGGAACGGATGCTCTCGGAACCAGCCTTTTCACCCGATGAAAAGCGGGTCGTTGCGACCTCGGATGATCCGCCGGGCAGTCTCTGGGAAGTGGATCTTGAGCGGGGCCGATCCAAGCGGTTCTCTTTGGGAGATTCTCCCGCGTCCACCTCCTCCTGGTCACAGGACGGGACCAGAATTGCCATGAACTCATCGGCGGATGGCAAATCGGTCCTGGCGGTACTCCCGGCTTCAGGAGGAAAACTCCAGATACTCACGACACTCCCGCAGACACTCTATCCCGAGTCGTGGTCTCCGGATGATACCTTTCTCGTGCTCAATGGACCGGGGCCAAACGCCAGTAATTTCGACCTTTGGGCTCTCGGTCTCAAGGATCGGAAGGTCCGGCCGCTCCTCGCTTCACCGGCGAATGAAGCACGCCTGCAGTTCTCGCCCGGGACCCGCTTCATCTCCTATAGCTCCGACGAAACCGGGCGTGCCGAGATCTTTGTACGGAGCTGGCCCTTGTCTGAAAACAAGTGGCAAGTCTCCACCGATGGCGGTGATCAGGCCTACTGGCGCGGCGACGGCAAAGAACTCTTCTACCTCGCACCTGACGGGAAGCTCATGAGCGTTGCCATCGAACAGGGCGAATCGATTTCCTTCGGAGACCCGGTGGTTCTCTTCCAGACGCCACTCAGCCTGGTGTCGATCACCGGGAACCGCAACCAGTATTTGACGACTCGCGACGGCCAGCGTTTCCTGTTCCTCGAGCCCACCAGCGCGTCCCCTCCGCATCTCACGCTGGTGCAGAACTTTCCTCTGTTGCTGAAAGCCGCGAAGTAGGTCACGCTCAGCGCGAATCGCCAGACAAGTACGAGACCGAAGGGGTTAGGCCTACGCCCGAACACGCAAAAGCTTCTTCGGCAAAAGACGGCTATAGTTTTCTCCCATGAATAAAACAACTTGCACGCTGCTCATCTTCGCCATTCTTTCCGTTCCTTTGAACATCACCGCGGGCAAACGTGCATTCGATCCTCGACTTGCCAGAAAACTCGGTGCGGATGAGCGCGGAATGAAAACCTACATTCTCTGCATCCTCAAGACCGGACCGCAGGATGGCGAGATCAAGGACGAGGCCAGGAAGAAAATCTTCGCCGGCCATTTCGCAAACATCGAGCGTCTTGCGGATTCTGGAAAGCTCGCTGTGGCCGGTCCGTTCGGAAAGAACGACAAGGATTACCGAGGACTCTACATCTTCAACGTGAGCACGATTGAAGAAGCAGAAACGCTGGTTAAACTCGATCCAGCGGTCGAAGCTGGAGTATTCATTCCGGAGCTCACACTCTGGTATGGCTCCGCCGGAATGATGCTGATCACCGACACACACAAGCAGATCGTCAAGCCGAAAGTTGAGTAAAAAAAGAATCGAACTCCACGCCAGGGTTCAAACCCGGAGCGGCTGGTGCCCGTCCAGCCCCATCCTCTGCAACACTCTGACGAAACGCGGCTCGCCGCGAAGTGGATCGAGCAGAGAGAAAACTTTCACCGCCAGAAGAGAATCGTCCGGGTCATCGCAGGCGTGTTCGAGCCAGTCGAGCGCCTGATCAATCTCCCGCACCCCGAGCCAGGCCACGGCCATCCAGAATGGGGGAACGTAACGACTACTTGCCGCTTCTTCGAGCGTACGGATAATCGACCGCGCTTCTTCAATTCTTCCGGCCAGACCTGACACATGCGCGAGCATGGCCTGGAAGTCCGGGTTCTCC
>JBKJUK010000017.1:0-12750 GCA_046590705.1 Thermoanaerobaculia bacterium | reverse complement strand
GCCCAGGCCGGGTCCTTGAACCCTCCCTCCCATGCGCGCGTCAACGAAGCCATAGCGTCGTCGTTGCGGCCGAGTTTGGCGAAGACGCAAGCCAGATTGTAAAGTACGGTCGCTTCGTTGGGCCTCAGCGCTGCCGCCAGATTCGCTTCGCGGTTCGCGTCATCCGTTCGGCCTAACTTGGCGTAGCCGACGGCCAGGAGCGTTCTGGCGCGCGCGTCCTCCGGGACGTCGCGGAGGTGCCGCTCCAGCACCTCAGACTGCTGCATGGTGATGTTGCGTACCGCGTCTGGTTTACCGAGAGCGCCCAGGGCATTGCCGATGGGAACGAACACATTGTAGTCGTCGCCTGAAGCCTTGATTGCGGCGTCAGCCATCCAGGCCAGTTCCTGATACTGCCCGGCGGCGAACAGTGCGCGACCAAGCAGGTAGAAAGCCCCTTCGCAGTCGGGCTTCTTCTCGATGACCTGACGGACACGATCGATCGCTTCCTCGAACTTCGAGTCGGCGTACAGGATCCACGCCGTCGCCACCGCGACCTCGGGAGCATCCGGGTTCAGTGCCGTCGCACGCTGCGCCGCAGTGCCGGCACGCTCGAGCCATCGTGCACCGCGATCGTAGTGATAGTGATACTGCGCGCAGACGTTGGCGATAGCGGCGTGAGCGACAGCGAACCGGGGATCGATGGCGACAGCGTTCTCGAACATCTGTAGCGCGAACTCCATGTCCTGTCGTGTCAGCCTGCGCGCATAACTCTTTCCGCGCAGAAAAAGATCGTAGGCCTGCAGATCTCCGGTGGGCTTGACCGCGAGTGCCTGCTCTTCCTGCGGGGACAGCGTCACGCGGAGCGCGTCGGCGATGTTGCGCGCCAGTTCGTCCTGAATCTCGAAGACGTCCTTCATCTCGCGGTCGTACCGTTCGGACCAGAGTGGAAAATCGGTCTGCGTGTCGACCAGCTGTGCATTGATCCGCAGCCGCGTCCCGGCGCGTCGCATACTTCCGGTCAGGACGTAAGCCGCGTTGAGCTGACGTCCGATCTCCACCGGAGTGACCGCGCGGTCTCGATAGCTGAGCACCGTGGCGCGAGAAAAAATCTTCAGCCCCTTGATCTTCGACAGGTCGGTGATGATGTCCTCGGTCACACCATCACGCAGGTATTCGTCCTCTTTGATACCGCTGATATTCTCGAAGTACAGAACGGCAATTGAGCGATCCGGGGCAGCGGTCGTAGCTATCCGCCTCCCGTCGCTCGGTTCCCGCCGGCGCGGTCCCGAGTCCAGATCACGCTTGAGACGAAGCAGGTCCGTCTTGAGATCTGTGGTTCCCTGGTAGCGAAGGTTCCGATCCTTCTCCAACGCTTTGGCGATGATCCTACCCAGCTCCGGCGGAAGTGCGGCGTTGTGCTGCGCCAGTGGTAACGGATCACGATTGAGAATCGCGTCGAAGACGACCGCGGATGTGTCGCCCTGGAACGGCAACACACCGGTGGCCATCTGATACATCACCGCGCCGAGAGAAAAGATGTCCGTTCGCGCGTCGGTCATCTCCGCTCGAGCCTGTTCGGGCGACATGTACGAGACGGTGCCGAGCGTCGTGCCGGCTTTCGTCAACTCGTCACGCATTGCGGTCGCTTCTGACCCGTCGGCGCTGCGGGCGATCTCAATCTTGGCGAGGCCGAAATCGAGGATCTTCGACTGTCCACGTGCGTTGATGAAGATGTTCGCCGGTTTGATGTCGCGGTGCACGATCCCGCGCGAGTGTGCAGACTCGAGCGCGTCGGCCAGCTGGATGGCCACGTCGAGCAACTGCGAGATCTCGAGCGGCGAGCGTCGGATGCGCTCCGACAGTGTGAGTCCCTCGAGCAACTCCATGGCGATAAAATGCTGCCCCGCGTGGGAATCGATCGCGTAAACGGTGCAGATACCCGGATGATTCAACGCCGATGCGGCCCGCGCTTCGCGCTGAAAACGCTCCAGCGCGGCACGATCCTGTGCCAGTTCCGCCGGCAGAAACTTCAGCGCTACGTGACGTCCAAGGGTCGTGTCCTCGGCTTCGTACACAACGCCCATTCCGCCGCTGCCCAGCTTACCGGTCACCCGGTAATGCGAAATCGTTTCATCAATCATCAACGCCTCTTCTCGGAAAGGCGTCATCGTATGCCTGCACGAGGGTGCGGTCAATGATGGTGGGGATGGACTGAACTCATCGAGCTACCGCTGCTAAATTTCGGACCTACGACCGTTCAATGTTTCATGTGCGTATGACATCCAGGGCTGTATGAGATGCGCGTTCACCTGGATCGGTTGTGGCACGATCTCCCGCGGGAGAAGGTGCCGCTTCAGCGGCGAGTGAGGGCGAAGCTCGAGAAGCGGCCCATCTGAAGGACCCGCAGCTGAAGAAGACTCAGGCGCTACTACGAACAAGGTTGAGACAGAGCCGGCCTGTTGACCCGGATTTCTCACAGAGTTTCTGCTGCGGACGGGGATAGCGAAGAAACCCGTGAGAAATGCGGGTCAGGCGTAGCTCAGACGCGGTCGGAGCAACCTCTCTCGCGCTCCGGTACAATGCCCGGCCTCTCCACAACTTGCTTCGGAGGTTACAAATCGTGCCGTCACTCGAGCTCACGCTGCTCAGTCCTGATGCGCCGCCGGTGACGCTGCACATGAACCGTGACGTCATCACGATGGGACGTGCGGCCGATTGTGACATTCCGATCCCCAATCGCTTTCTCTCTCGCCGTCACGCGGAGATCGTGTCCGAAAACGGTGGGTGGGTTCTCCGCGACAACGGAAGCGCCAACGGTACATACCTCAACGGAGCGCGTGTAGAGGCGCCGGTGAAACTCGGACTGGGAGATCGCATCACGCTGGGGGACGTCCAGGTTGTGATCGGATCACCTCCGCCCTCTCCTCCTCGGGGGCAACCTGCTCCCGAACCGGCTCACCTGACACAGTTTTTCCTTGCGGAAAATCAGGTACAGGAATCGGCGGAGCCAAACCGGATCATTCACGCACTTGCGCTCGAGTTGATCGCTGACCGCCCGCTCGAGGAGCTGTTCGACTTCATTCTCGATCGCGTCGTCGAAGTCATGCGACCCTCGCGTGCGGCACTGGCAATCCTCACAGGCGACGACTTCTCTCTCGAAATCGTGAAGATGCGCAGCACCGACCAGACCCCACGGGAGCTCACCATCAGCCGCACGCTCATCCGCGAAGTCGTCCGCGACCGAAAGGTCCTCGCCTACACCGACGTAGGCTCGGATGAGCTCCTCGGCGCTGCGCATTCCATGATGTCGCAAAGCATCTACTCTGCACTCTGTGCGCCGCTCATCTCCGGCGATACCGTGATCGGAATCCTCTATCTCGATTACCAGATGACGCGCCGGGTCATCACCGAGGATGACGCGCAACTCGCCGCGCAGATCTCGCGCGTCGCGGCGATGAAGCTCGAGTCGACACGTCTGCGCGAGGCTGCGCTCGAGAAGGGCTTACTCGACGAGACACTGAAGCTCGCCCAGGCCATTCAGATGCGAATGCTCCCGCAGGAAGTTCCTGAGGCGACTGCAGACTCCTCGTTCGATATCGCCGCACAGATTCGCCCCGCCAGGCAGGTAGGAGGAGACTTTTATGACTTTTACGCGGCACCCGATGGAAAGCTCTACTTCTGCATTGGCGATGTCTCCGGAAAAGGGATTCCGGCAGCACTGATGATGGCAGTGAGCCGGGCACTTTTCCGTTCCTTCATCCTCGCCGGAAGAACACCCGCTGCAATGATGTCCGCAGTCAACCGGCAGCTGTGCGACGAAACGGATGAGGCGATGTTCGTCACCGCCTTCTGCGGAGTCATCGATCCGGCGACGGGCGAGGTGCGCTACACCAACGCAGGACACAATCCCCCTATGATCCTGAGCAGGGATGGCAGCGTGCGCTCACTCGAAGCGCTGCCTGGACTCGTGCTCGGATATCTGCCGCAGTTCAACTACGTGGAGCAAAGCGCCCTGCTCGAGCAGGGCGACGTTCTGTATCTCTACACCGACGGAATCTCGGAAGCGACAAATGCAGCGGACGAGCTGTTCTCGATCGGCCGACTGGAAAAGCTTCTGTCCGAGCGTGCGGCCTGCTCCGTACGCGACCTCGCCATTGCGACGATCGCGGCAGTCGAAAGGTTCGTCGGCGCCGCTCCGCAGTCCGATGACCTGACACTCCTTTGCATCCGCTTCCTGCGTCTCAGCAGGGAGGTCGAAGGCAGTTGATTCATTGAATCTACTCAGCGACCGGTTAGAATCGTCCCACACGAACGAACGCAGCAACCGAACCGGAAACCCGGTCGGAGCCTGCTCATGCAAACGCGATTTCGACGACAGCTCTCCGCATTGCCCGCGGTGTTCGCGATGTCGGAAGAGTTCTGCGCCCGAGACCAGGCCCTGAAAACGGAAAAATACACTCTCGACTTCGTACTGGAGGAGATCTTCACGAACCTGGTGAAGTACGGCTCCGGAGAAGACGACGAGATCCTGATCGCGATCGATCAGAGGGGTCAGGAGCTGGTGCTCTCCGTCACCGAGTTCTCAGCGTCTCCATTCGACATGCGTGATGCGCCAGCGCCTGATGTGACATTACCCCTCGAGGAGCGCACTCCCGGTGGCCTCGGAATTCACCTCATCAGAGGCATGGTCGATCGGATCGACTACGACTATGACGCCGACAAGAAGAAAAGCACCATCACCATCTACAAGGAAATGGGATGACAAATGTTCGAGATTGAATCAGGAGTTGATGGCGCAATTATTCTCGCCGGCAGGCTCGACGCCTCGCAGGTCGAAAAGGCGAAGAGTGTTCTGCTGGCTCTTGACCGAGACTGCACGGTTGATTTCTCGCGGCTCGACTACATCGCCAGTGCCGGTCTCGGCGTCCTGCTGGCCACTCAGAAGAAGCTGGGACAGCGAGGTTGTGCGCTCAAGCTGGTGAAGGTGAACAACCACATCCGCGACGTTCTTCACTTCTCCGGCTTCGATCAGATATTCGTCATCGAATAGGCACTTCGATAGAGAAACCAACTTTTCCGCCGATGAGCTGTACTTCAGACAACCAGGACGCTGAATGCGTGCGCCGAACCCGCATGGGGGACACGTACGCATTCGAGGAACTGGTCGTGCGGTATCAGGGCCCCGTATTCAATGCCCTCCGCAGAATGGTTCGCAACGAGGAAGACGCGAGAGAGCTCGCACAGAACGCTTTCATGAAGGCTTTCGTCAACCTTGAAAAGTTTGATCAGGAGAAACGCTTCTTCAGCTGGTTGTATCGAATCGCCATGAACGACGCACTCAATTTCATCGCCGCTTCCCGTCCCGCCGAGCCGCTGACCGAAAGTCATCGCTCGGCGGCCCCTGGTCCCGATGAAAATCTCGAAGCAGCAGAAACAAGGCGGGACATCGACGAAGGGCTATCTCGATTGACTCCAGAGTACAGAGCGGTGCTGGTCATGCGTCATTTTCTCGATTGCTCGTACCAGGAGATCGCAGAGATCCTCGAAGTCCCGGAGAAGACGGTTAAGTCACGACTGTTCAGCGCGCGTCACGAGCTTCGCGACGAGATGCTGGCGCGCGGTTATGGCCGCAGGAGGGATGCACATGCAAGATGAGCGGTTGATCGATCTCGTTCAGCGCAGTCTCGACGGAGCAACGAGCGAGATCGAGGAGATGGAGCTAACGCAGCGAATGGCAGAGGTCGCAGCCGCCAGGAGCTACTTCGAAGACATGAAGGGAGTTGCCCTGATGCTCGGGCGCGCCAGTATCGCAGCGCCGCCCCCCGACTTCACTGCTTCAGTCATGAGAGAAGTTCGCGCCCACGTTCCAACGGCCGCCGCGGCTGCAGGGCACGTGCGAGTCTTCAGTAGTAAGACTCCAGGAGTCAGAAGTCAGGAGTCAGGAACCAGTAGAACCGAAAAGAGACGATCCCATGCACTGCGGATCGGTCTTGGGGTCGCCGCTGCTGCTGCGATTGCGTTCTTCGTCGCGCCATCAACGTTCGTGGCTCCGGATCCGGGAACCCTTCGCGGCACGATGGTGGCGCCGGTGCCTGCGCAGCGCTCCACGATCAGCGTCGGTCCGAAGTCCTCCATCGAGGTAACCACCTCGCGCGACGAGGTCGTATTGCGTTTCAACGTGATTGCCGGCGCACGAGGCGTAGCAACCATCACGTTTGACGCCCGTGCGCTGCGCAGCGCGGCTGCGTCGCTCGCCTCTGCTTCGTCAGGCAGGCTGCAGGTTGACCTCGACGCTACACCGATCGTTCGCATGCAGCGTCTCACCGCGGAGGCTGTCGCGCTGGACGTCGAAACCCGCTTTTCGGAGCAGCCGCCCTTTCACACCAAGATCGAAATTTCTGCCGCCGGCGACGAAAGGTCGCCTTCCACCAACTTTCGACGCTGAAGGCTGTACTTCAATACATCCACCCGATTAGTAGCGCCCATACATGACAGGAGACAGACATGAAAAGCAGGAATAAAGGTTTTCTCATCATCGCTGCGATCGTCGCGGCAGTAGTCGTCGGCGTGTCCCTGAACTATCCGCCGGGCAAGCAGGGTGACGCGCAGGGAACGATCGGCGCTGTGCAGAAATACAGGAGCGAGCAGATCACGAACACCGGTGTGGTGCTCGCCGACGAGAAGACACGCAAGAGCGAAGCGCTAGTGTACGGAAACTTGCTCCAGAGCGCAGCCCAGCTTCAAAGCATGACCGCTGAACTCTCGAGCTTCTCTGAGAATCTCGCTTCGACGGATCAGTTGGCTGCAACGGCGAATCTGGCCAGCGTCTCCAAGTCGCTGGACAATCGCGCCGACTTCCTTGGGCAGAAGATGCTGGAAGCGATCAACCACCTCGAAGCGCAACAGAACCTCGGCACCTTCGCAGCCTCCCTGGAGAGCATGGAGCAGGCGCTGCAGAGCCGCACTCTCGATTCGAAGCAGCTGGAGAGCATGCAACAGACGCTCGCCAGCATGTCGAAACAACTCGGCGTGAAGAATCTCGAATCACGCAATCTCGAGTCGCAGAGCATGGCAGAAGCGAAATCGAGTCTGGAAGCGGCGAGCGCTGTCCTCGGCAGCAAGGCCGCGCTCGAGAGCAAGCAACTCGAGAGCTTCGAAACACAGCTCGAGATGTCCAGCAACGCCCTCGGGCAAATGTCGCAAATGGAGAGCCGCAATCTCGAGAGCGCGATGCAGCAGCTCGAGATGCATGTTCTCGCAGCGGTAAGCGTCTACGCAGCCCGTGCGGAGCTCGCGTCGATCGAGAATGCGCTGGAGTCGCGCGCAGATCTCAACTCGAGCGTACAGGCCCTCGAGAACATCCAGGCTGACCTGGCCTCCCACGCGGTTTCACTCGAGAACAAGGCTCTCGAAAACATGGAGTCGCGTCTCGAATCGCGCAGTCTCGAAGCGAAATCGCTCGAGAGCATGAGCGCGTCACTCGAGAGCATGTCGCAAAACCTCAGTAATCGCGCCCTGGCCAACAAAGCGGTACTTGCGAATGTCACTGAGAATCTTGCGAGCATGCAGAAAACCATCAACAACATGACCGCTGAACTTGCGCAGCAGTTCGCTCTCTCCGCGCGCACCGAGATGGCGGCCATCAGCCAACACCTTGATGCGCGTTCCGAGCTGTCAAGCAGGAACCTCGAGAGCAAATCGCTCGACAACAGGAACCTCGCAAGCAAGAGCCTCGAGAGCAAGGCCCTGGAGAGCAAGTCGCTCGGAGCACGGAGTCTCGAGAGCCGCCAGTTAAGCAGCCGGAATCTCGAAAGCTTTGCCGCGTACCTGGGCAACCTCGATCAGGCCCTCGAGAGCAAGAGCACTCTCGCATCACGTTCGGCGGAGCTCGGCCAGCAGGCCGACGCGCTGCAGAGTCGAGTACTCGAGAGCAAATCTCAGGAATAGATCGTCACTCACGAATCACTGAGCCGCGGCGCTGCCGCGGCTTTTTTTTGTGAAGTGCTTCATTCAGCCCCGTGAAGATTCCACTCATCTCGAAAGAAACGCCCCGTTCAGAGGCGATCAGTCATAAGATCGACTCTTACCAAAAATGACTGCAGGCAGGTGTCGATGAACGTTCTCCGCGTTTTCGTCTTGTTTCTAGCCGTGTCAGCGCTGGCACCAGCAGCCTCTGGTCAGCTATATCAACGCGAGACCGAATTCCTGAATCTCATCTATTACGACAAGGCGCACGAGCCTCTCACCTTTCATCTCACCCGTTCTTTCGAGAACTCGCTGAAGTTTCACCGGAAGCTCTTCGATTACACGCCGTCTGAACCGGTGGTCATACTCATGCAGGACTTTGGCGACTACGGCCACGGCGGTACATCCACAGTTCCATGGAACTACATGAGCATCGGCATCGAACCGTTCGACTATGTTTACGAGACGATGCCGGCGAATGAACGAATGAACTGGCTGATGCACCACGAGCTCGTTCACGTCGTCGCCACCGACAAGGGAGCTGATCGAGACCTCACCTTCCGCCGCCTTTTTCGAGGAAAGGTCTCCCCCGAACATGAGGCGCCGCTCTCGATGTTCTACAGCTACCTCACCAGCCCGCGCTGGTACGCGCCCAGGTGGTACCACGAGGGTATCGCCGTATTTCTCGAGACCTGGATGGCTGGCGGTCTCGGTCGTGCTCTCGGCGGTTATGACGAGATGGCGTTTCGAACCATGGTCCTCGAGAACGCTTACTTCTATGACCTGGTCGGGCTCGAGTCGGAGGGTAAGACCATCGACTTCCAGGTCGGCCAGAACTCTTATCTTTACGGCACGAGGTTTGTGATTTATCTCGCCGATCGTTACGGCCCGGAGAAACTGCTGCAGTGGTTCGACAGGAAGTCAGGCAGCGCTCCCTACTTCGCGACGCAGTTCAGGAAAGTCTACGGCACGCCGCTGCAGGAAGAATGGAGTCGCTGGATCGAGTCTGAAAAGAAATGGCAGGTAGAGAACCTCGCCAAAATTCGTCAATTCCCTACCTCTACCGCTGCCGAGCGAAGGATCACGGCAGCGTCACTCGGCTCTGTATCGCGTACGTACTACGACGCGCGTACCGATCGGCTCTTCGCAGCCGTCAATTACCCGGGTAAACCGGCGCAGGTCGTCTCGATCGATCGCAAGAGCGGACAGCTGACGAAGCTCGTCAACGTCCTCGGGCCCGCTCTCTACTACGTATCCTCGCTTGCCTATGACGCGGCGGCGGAAAAGCTCTTCTACACAACCGACAACAGCCGCGGGTGGCGTGACATCAATGAGTTCGACCTGAAGACGCATCGTCAGCGGATGTTGTTGAAGGACGCGCGAATTGGTGATCTGGTGCTCAATCGCGCCGATCAGTCGTTGTGGGGCGTGCGCCACAACAACGGCATCTCAACACTCGTGCGGATGGAAAAGCCATACGAGAAGGTGAAAGGAGTTCTGTCGCTGGAGTATGGACGCGACATGTTCGATCTCGACCTGTCACCGGATGGGAAAACGCTGAGCTGCACCCTCATCGACATCGCCGGGAAACAGCAACTGGCCGTTCTCCGTACCGAGGCTCTTTTGCGTGGTGAGAGCGGATTCGACGTGATTCACGAGTTCGAGAACAATTCGCCGCAGAACTTCGTCTTCTCCGCGGACGGCCGCTATCTTTACGGAACGAGTTACTACACCGGCGTTTCGAACATTTTCCGCTACGACTTCGCCAGCAAAAAGATGGAGGCGATCACCAACGCGGAGAGCGGCTACTTCCGCCCGCTGCCTCTTTCCGATGGAACGGTTGCCGCGTATCGCTACACAGCAAAAGGATTCGTACCGGTTGAATTGCCGATTCGTACGACGGAAGACGTGAACGCCGTCGCCTACCTCGGACAGAAGACTTTTGAACGACACCCGGTGCTCGAGCAGTGGAAGGCTGGCTCACCAGGCGATATCGACCTGGATGCGGTTACGACCTCCACAGGTGTTTACAGTGCCGCGAAGAGCTTTGGATTTGCCTCGATGTTCCCGGTGGTCGAAGGTTACAAGGACACGGCCGTAGTTGGTATGCGTATGAACTTCGCCGATCCGATGGGTTTCCGCTCGTTGAAAGTGACGGCTGGCGTCAGCACCAGCAACGCCGCCGCATCGGATGAGCGCTTCCATGCGAGTGCGGTCTATTCGTCCTCACCATGGGAAGTCCAGCTGCGCTACAACGCGACGGACTTTTACGATCTGTTTGGTCCGACAAAGACCAGCCGCAAGGGATATGGAGCGGAAGGAACGTATGAAAAGTTCCTCATTTCCGAGCGCCCGCGCACGCTCTCTTACTCGCTCAACGCCGCGTACTGGGGCGGCCTCGACACGCTGCCTGATTACCAGAACGTGGCCACCCGCGTGGCCAGCTACAGTACAGTGTCAGGGCGCCTGCAGTATAAAAACCTCAAGCGCACAATCGGCGCAGTGGACGTCGAGAGCGGCGTCGAGTGGAGCCTTCGCACTCGGGTGAACTACGCAGATTCCGAGATTCTGCCTCGTGTGTTTGGGACGTTCAGCTACGGCCTTCCGCTTCCGCTCGATCATTCGTCCCTTTGGTTGAGGACAGCTGCGGGAAAGTCCTTTGGCGGGGATGAATCGAATCCTTTTGCAGGCTTCTACTTTGGTGGGTTCGGCAATAACTGGGTCGACTACCGCGATTCGCAGAGATACCGCGAGTACTACAGTTTTCCGGGAACCGAGATCAACGAGATCGGCGGGACCGAGTTCGGCAAAGCGATGGTGGAGTGGACGCTTCCGGCCGTTCGCTTTCAGAGGTTCGGCGTCGCGGGGCTCTACAGCAACTGGGCGCGCGCATCACTGTTTAGCTCCGCACTTGCTACAGATCCGGGAGAGGCGCGAGGGCGGGAAGTGGTCAATGCCGGAGTGCAGGTCGATTTCTCAGTGGTGATGTTTTCAACGCTGGAATCGATGTTCTCTGTCGGATACGCTCGGGCTGTCGAACAGGGCAGCGAGTCGGACGAGGTGATGGTGTCGCTCCGCCTTCTCAAGTGAGCGCGTGATGGAACTGACCATCAAGATTCTCGTCGGCGTTGCCCCGGTGTGCATTTTCCTGGCGGCGCTCGTCTATCTGGACAGCTACAAACTGGTGAAGCTGCGGCGAGTCGTCATGACTGTCGCAGTCGGTTCTGGCATCGCCCTGCTCAGCTACGCTGTGAACACACTGCTGCTCGACTCGGTCGGAGTGAGCAGGGATATGCTGATGCTGCTGGCTGCACCTTTTCTGGAGGAGCTTCTCAAGTGTGGTCTGATCGTAATCCTCATTCGAGCAGGTCGGATCGGCTTTTCGGTTGACGCCGCGATTCAGGGCTTCGCCATCGGAACTGGTTTCGCGCTCGTAGAGAACCTCTACTATCTTGCGGCGCTGCCTGAATCATCTGTGGGACTCTGGATCATACGCGGCTTCGGCACTGCGATCATGCACGGCGGGACGACCGCGATCTTCGCGATCATCAGCAAAGAACTGACGCAGCGGCTCGGACGTCCGCGTCTCTACCGCTTCTTTCCCGGACTGCTCCTCGCGATCGTGCTACACGCTGCATTCAACCGGTTCCTCGATTCGCCGCTCATTGTCACTCTGCTGCTGGTGCTCGTTCTGCCGTACCTGTTCATGCACTTCTTCCAGCGGAGCGAGAAGCATCTCCAGGACTGGCTGGGAGCGGGCTTCGACCTCGACAACGAAATTCTGCGGCTGATGAATTCAGGCGATTTCAGCACATCGCCGATTGGTCTGTACCTCAAGTCTCTCCGACAGTTCTATCCCGGAGAGGTCCTCGCCGACATGATCTCGTACATGCGTCTCCGTACCGAACTTTCGTTGCGCGCGAAAGGTGTGTTGATGATGCGCGAGAACGGCTTTCCAGTGAAACCTGACCCGGAGATAAAGTCGAGTCTCGCTGAGCTGGCCTATCTCGAGTCTTCGATCGGCCGTACCGCCATGAACAGCCTCAAGCCCGTCATTCGCTCCTCGGAACAGGACTTGTGGCAGCTGCAGGTGCTGGAGGGGCTCTAGCGCGGCACATTCCCCTCTTCCCACCGGGGAGAGGGGTCAGGGTGAGGGGTTTGCAAGGTACTGCAACCGAGGCTCGAAGCGACTCTGCTACGCGCGAGATTTCCTCCAACACCCACCATGTGTTCAGTTCGACTTCGCTGTTTCTGAAGCGGAGGACCGGGATGCCCATCTCGATCTGCGGCACAGGAGCTTCAACAATGGCGCACGTAGCGTCTCAACGAAACCCTTTGTCCGCGCGACCCGCGAGTCGAGTAGTCGAACAATCTCGCGGCTCCCAATCACGAACTGGCGTGACGCAGAGGCTACCGGTTGCCAGCTGCGAGAAGTGGTTGGGGCGAGTGGACGATTATCGAACCGCGCTTCTCCGTATCGTCAGTCCCTCGGGCGGCATCTCGCGGGAGAGAACAGGAGCTGGCACATCAGGCCACACTCCGAGGGCCGTGCCGAGGAACATATTACGAATCCAGCAGAGACTCCCGGAACAGAGGCCGCCCCGCAAGCGACTTGTAGAAGGCGAAGATTGCGAGTGCTGCGACAGCGGCGAGCGGCATCCAGAAGGTGTGTGACGCCCATCCGCTGAGCTCAACGGCCGTGGAATTCGCGAGATCAGAGACTACGACCATTGCCGCGGTCGCGACGAGACTGAAACGCATCATCACAAACAAAAGCAGCGACCATGCTGTGAGGCTTGAAAC
>JBKJUK010000320.1:0-3614 GCA_046590705.1 Thermoanaerobaculia bacterium | reverse complement strand
CTGCTACGGCAGCGGTTAGCGGCCTGTCTGCTTCGTTGCACAACGGTTTCGCTCCTCGACATAGTGTCGACTATGTCTTCGGCGCGAAACCGCCGTGCGCCTAGCATCCAGGCCACTCTCCGCCGCCTCGCAACGAAGGAGTGTGAGAAATGCGGGCTGACCCGCCTCATTCTTTCACTTATTCGCGCGAATTACTTCCCGCGAGAGTTCTCTTTCTTCATCTCGCCGCCGCCTTCGATGAGTGTGAGTTCGGTTCCGATCATTCCGAGTGCCTTGCGGACTTTGCCCTCGATCTCTTTGAGCAGTTCAGGATTGTCACTGATGAAGGACTTGGAGTTTTCGCGGCCCTGTCCGAGTCGCATTTCGCCGTACGAGAACCACGAACCTGACTTCTCGACGATGCGATGCTCGATCCCGAGGTCGATGAGTTCGCCGACTTTGGAGATGCCTTCACCGTAGTTGATGTCGAATTCGGCCTGTCGGAACGGTGCTGCGCACTTGTTCTTCACGACCTTCACTTTCGCGCGCGAGCCGATCACCTCATCGCCTTCCTTGATCTGATTGGTGCGGCGGATGTCGAGTCGAACCGAAGCGTAGAACTTGAGCGCGCGTCCACCGGTTGTGGTTTCGGGGCTTCCGAACATCACCCCGATCTTCTCGCGGATCTGGTTGATGAAGATCAGGCTGCACTTCGATTTAGAGACGATACCGGTGAGCTTCCGAAGCGCCTGGGACATGAGACGCGCCTGGAGACCAACGTGCGTGTCGCCCATCTCGCCTTCGAGTTCGGCGCGTGGAACGAGTGCTGCCACCGAGTCGATGACGATCAGGTCGATCGCTCCGGAGCGAACCAGCATCTCGGCAATTTCCAGCGCCTGCTCACCGCTGTCGGGCTGAGAGACCAGGAGGTTGTCGACATCGACCCCCAGCCGCTTGGCGTATTCGGCGTCGAGGGCGTGCTCGGCGTCGATGAAGGCGGCCAGCCCTCCGATTTTCTGCGTTTCTGCAATGCAGTGAAGTGACAGGGTGGTCTTACCGGAGGACTCCGGTCCGAAGATCTCCACGATGCGGCCGCGGGGAATACCGCCCACTCCCAGCGCGGCGTCGACGCCGATCGAACCGGTAGAGATGGAGCTGATTCCGACGAACTCCTTCTGGCCGAGACGCATGATCGATCCCTTCCCGAACTGCCGTTCGATCTGGGAGAGTGCGGTCTCGGCTGCTTTCAGTTTTTCAGATGAAATGATTGCCATGGTTCAGCTGCTCCTTTTTCTCGCTGTCGTTGTTGATGTCTGCCTTCGCCGCCTCGACGACGCTCGGCGTATCAAGGAAGACAGGGAGTGTGGACGAAACGAGTCTACGGATGAGAAATGGGCCGGTCAATCTATGTTAGCCGCCGACCCGTAGTGAATACGAGGTCAGGGTTTCGTAGCTCCGAGAAATGGCGTAGGTACGCGGGGAACGCAGCATCTCTGACGTTTAGTCGCTTCACCACGAAAACGGCGGGTCTCTTCGTTGGAGAGAGCATTCCACAGATCGTGGAGTTACCTCGGCCGTTCTGAGTTCTGCGTGTGGAGCACAGGCAATCCTGCCTGTGACTGGACCAACTGACTTCGAAGTCCGGGTGAATGGGACAAGGCTACGCTGCCAGCCCTTGTTCTTTTGGCACTCAGCCGTTCGAGAACTGCGTTCATGAGTGGAGCTCTATCACTCCCCTCACACCTCGCGCTTTCGGATTCGGTGAACGGCTGGTGCAGGAATGCCCGGTACCCCTGAGCGTTGTGGTAGTACGATCCACTACAGGAGCGAGGTATGGCCGCCACAGGAAAAGAGTCACTCAAAGGTGGAAGGGTCAAAGGCGGCGTATTCAAGACCCGTCTGACATGGCTCAAGGAGACCGGCAGTCCCGAGAAGCTGGAGAGGGTCATGTCACTACTCGGGCCGGAGAGCCGCAAAACTCTCTCCGGGATGATCCTCGCTACGACATGGATGCCCTACACCATGTTGATAGAACTCGATAAGGCCATTGTCGAAGTCTACGGCGATGGAAATCACAAGGTGCTCGCCGATCTCGGCCGGTACTCCGCCGAGGTCAACCTCTCCACTACC
Source organism: Thermoanaerobaculia bacterium (assembly GCA_046590705.1). Taxonomy (GTDB): domain Bacteria; phylum Acidobacteriota; class Thermoanaerobaculia; order Gp7-AA8; family Gp7-AA8; genus JBKJUK01. The sequence goes on along the minus strand of JBKJUK010000320.1, from coordinate 1,505 downwards.
TACCGTGCTTTTGGTGAACAAACCCATCATGAATTTTTCAAAAAGTCGGCCCTCCTGCATTCGCAGTTTCAGGACTTCGGGACAGCGACGTACGAGAAGACGGGTGAAATGTCCGGAAAGATGATCCATTCGAATTACGAGAGCTACAGTCCCGTGTTCTGCTCGAGCGCTCTCGGGTACTACGAAGGTTGCATCACCTCACACGGAGGGACCAGTCCCGTAGTTCGCGAAACCAGCTGCCACTGTCGAGGCGACAGTACCTGTACATACGAAATGAGCTGGTCGGGATGAGAAGGAAGAAAATATGACCACACTGGCAGAACAGATTCGGCTCGATCTCACCGAGTCCATGAAGGCGCGCGAAGTCGAGCGTACCTCCACGCTGCGCATGCTGCAGTCGGCGCTCAAGAATGAGCAGATCGAACGGGGCGCGGACCTCTCCGATGACGAGACGCGCTCCGTCATCCGGAAAGCGGTGAAGCAGCGCCAGGACTCCATCGAGCAGTACACCAGTGGTGGCCGTCCGGAACTCGCAGCCAAAGAGGCCTCGGAACTGGCCATGCTGGAAACGTATCTGCCTGCAATGCTCTCCAGCGAGCAGACCGAAGCGCTGCTGAAGGGGATCATTGCGAAGGTCGAAGCTGTCTCAAAGAAAGACATGGGCCGGGTCATGAAGGAAGTGATGGCCCATCACAAGTCCGACGTAGACGGTCGCAAGGTGCAGGAAATCCTGGGCCGGCTGCTCTCGTAATCGCTGGAGTAGATCCGAAACTGTGGAGCACAGGCAATCCTGCCTGTGACGGGACCCACTTTCGAAAACTCCATGGCATCAATCACATACTTGGCCCCACAGGGAGGGTTGAGGTCTTCCAAAGTGTGAGAACGCATCGAACGAGCCTCGCGCGCCTCCGGCGCGAATCGAGGGTAGCCGGTGGCAAGCGCGAAGCGCACAGCCACCGGTTGGCAAGGCACATATTGGAGTGCCGCCCCGGCAGGGACGACAGAGAGGAATTTGGAGCAAGCACCACTTCCGCGCATCGTCGCTCATCCTGCGATCGTTCAGAAGGAAGGCCTGGCGCCCCTGCCGGGGCGCACTTCGAGTGGGCACCTTCGCGAAACCGGTGGCTGCACGCTTCGCGTTTACCACCGGCTACCCTCTGAGCACGCCTCCGGCGCGCACTCCGAACGAACCTAGCCAGCGTCGTGCGGGCTTGTTGATCACTTAGAATATGAATAGAAACAAACAATGGTATTCATAACTGACAATTCAATCTCAAAAACATCAACGTCAATTAAGATGGATCACCACTACGGTTCTGCGCGTAGTCCGCCTTCCGCCGCGCCAGAATCGTAAATCTCGCCGTATCGACGATAGCTGTTCTGCACCTTTCGAACGTAGTGTTTGGTTTCTTCGAAATTGATCGACGAGAGAAACGCGTCATCGTCCATCGAAGGTGCCAGCCGGTTCCAGAGCCTGGTCTGGTTCGGGCCGGCGTTGTAGGCGG
>JBKJUK010000384.1:0-4157 GCA_046590705.1 Thermoanaerobaculia bacterium | reverse complement strand
ATTTCGTTCCGCGTGCTAAATATCAGACAACAGGCCTGGAACTTACTTCAGCGCGCCACAGGCAGGATTGCCTGTGCTCCACCACATCTGCGTCGTCGCCATGTCTACTGGTTACTGGCTCCTGACTACTGACTCCTGCTTACGCGGGACGTATCGGCAGACTCTAGCGTCGTATTCTGGCGTCCGTTGCCTCTCGCTTTCTTCTGGTTGTAGAGATCGATGTCGGCAGCGGCCAGCAGCTCGGCAAGCGTGGGGTCCTCAAAGTCGCGGCTCGAAGCGAGTCCGATTGTGGCTCCGATTCGGAAAGTCTGGCCACTGATGGTCCATTGAAGATTTGAAATTTCCGCCGCAAGACGTTCCGCTGCAGCCCGCGCCTCGCATTCTGTGAGCCCGGGGATGGCCATGGCGAATTCATCGCCGCCGTAGCGTGACACCACATCACCGTTTCGTGTGTAACGTTGGAAGGTCTGTCCCACATCGTGAAGAATGCGGTCGCCGGCGAGATGTCCGAGCTGGTCATTGACCTGTTTGAAATGATCGAGATCGAAAAGCACCACATTCAGCAGATCTGCTCCGGACTCGAGCATGTTCTCCACTTCCATGAAGAAGTGGCGGCGATTGGCAATCCCGGTAAGCGGATCAGTCAGCGCGAGTTCCTGCAGTTCGTGATTCTCATTCCGTAGTTTCCGCTGAGATCGAAGCATGCGTGTGCTCGATCGAACCTTGGCGATCAGTTCGATCCCCTTTGCTGACTTAGACAGAAAATCGTCGAAGCCGCTGTTGAGGGCCTCGATCTTCGTTTCGAACTGGTCGTCGGCGGTAATGAGAATGGAGTAAAGATTCCGTAGGGTCGGCTGCTGTCGCAGAGAAAGAATCACGTCGATCCCGCTCATCTTAGGCATCTTCAGATCGACCATCAGCAGGTCGAAGTCGCGAGAAAGAAGCAGCGGAACCGCCAGGGTAGGGTCCGTGATGCACTCCACTGCCACTCCGAGTTCCCGAATGATCCTGGAAAGATAGGTAAGGTAATTCTCATCGTCATCGACGATCAGAACTCTCAGGCGGATCGAATGAGTGTCGTCCATGCTGCGGCCGCTGCTGGGGTGATGGAGGATTTCCGCGCCGGTGCGTTCCATATTCTGAAGATAGGCGCAGCAGGTTGAAGAATCCTTGAATGCAGGAGTTAGTAGTGGAGGAGCCAGTAACCAGTAGGGAAGTCCCGCGAGCCAGAACTACTGGTTACTGACTCCTGTCTACTGGCTACTGCTTTGAACTACTGGTTACTGGCTACTCAACTATTTGCTACTGCTTCACCTGAAACTGACAGGAATATCATCCATAGTGAGTACGCCCGGGCGCGCGGCCACGACCCGCGGAATGCAGTTCACGGCCATGGCTGCGGTTGCTCTGTCGCCATGAACGCCGCCGGTGATCTTCATCGACACGTCGGGGACGCCCTTGATGTGCACCTGGTCGCTGGGGTCTTTCGCTCCGACGAACATCTTGATGTCGAGTGCGATCTTCATCCGGCCTTTCGCTTCGCCGCTGATGGTCTGATGCACTCCGGCCACTTCACCTTTCTCCACCGTGAGGAACTGTGTAACGACTTTCTCTTCGGCCATGACCGGGAGGATTTTTTCTTCAGTGACACTGTCGAGTTCTACCCCGAGGCCGTTGGCGACCATGATCAGGGATTCTTTGAGGCCCATGTGTTTGATGCGGCCCGCTTTCACATTGGTCTCGAACTCCTGGACCGACATGCCTGCGCCTACCTTGCGCTGCAGCGGTTCGCGGCGCAGCGAGGCATCGACGACGCGTGTGATGTTGACTTCGGTGACCTGCTGACAGACGGAGCTGAGTGTGAGTGGCAGCTTGTCCATGACGAAGCCTGGATTCACACCTGTTCCGATCAGCGTCACGTTTGCGGCGCGTGCAGTTTTCTGCAGCGTTTCGCGGATGGCCAGATCGAGAGGAAACGACAGTTCTTCGCAGGTCGAGACCACGTGCGACCCGCCACTGAGTAGAGCGACCAGCTGCGCCTCGACGTCACGGAGACGCGATCCGGTGGAGTGGCAGACCACGGCCGGCCTGGTGGTGAGTTCCGACTGCACAAGGACACCAACCTTCTCTCCGAGTCCGATGACTTCGCCGACGTCTTTCCCTACCTTGGAGGGATCGACGTCGATGGCGGCCACCAGCTTGAGCCACGATTTCGTGAGAATCAGTTTGGTGATCTCGGCCCCGATCGGACCGATCCCATAGATTGCAACTGTAATAGGCTGTACCTGCACCATGATGGACCTCCGAAATTTCAGCGCATTGTAAGGGACAGTAGACGGTAGACAGTAGTCAGTAACCAGTAGATGTCGAAACTCGCATCCTTTATTAACGACCGGTTATTGAACTACTCATTACTTGGTTTGGCTTGTAACTACTGGTTACTGGCTCCTAGTTACTGGCTACTGTCTCTACGGTTACTGGCTACTCATCTACTAACTACTGCTCCAAAGGAGCCACTTTGAATCTCAACCAACTGTCGACTCCCTCGCTGCTGGTCGATCTGGCGCGGGTGGTCAGTAATTGTGAGGTCATGCGGGCCAAAGCTGATGCCTCGGGCATCATTTTCCGGCCCCATGTGAAGACGCATAAGACCGTGGAACTCGCGTTACTGCAGCATGGTGGCAGGGTGGGGCCGGTGACCGTATCCACGCTGGCTGAGGCGGAGATGCTTGCCGATGCGGGATTCGAGGACATTACCTATGCAGTGCCGGTATCTGCTGCGAAGCTTCCGCGGTGCGCCTCACTGGCACGGAGAGTCAGGCAGATTAACCTGCTGATCGATCATCCGCTGGCCCTTCGCGAGATCGAAGAGTTTTCTCGAAGCGAGGGGGCGGTCTTCGATCTCTTCGTCAAGATCGATTGTGGGTACCACCGGGCCGGAATTGATCCTGAGGATTCCGCCAGTCTCGACTTCGTTCGCGCAGCTGCTGCCTCACCGGCAATTCGTCTGCACGGGCTCCTTGCGCACGCAGGTCATTCTTACAATGCCGGCAGTCGCGAGGAGATTCTGGCGATCGCTTCTGCTGAAGCGGTGGTGATGAATTCATTTCGAACTCGACTCGGAGGCGCGAATGGATCGTTGATGCGCAGTGTGGGATCGACGCCCACGGCTTCAGTGGCGGCCCGATTCGATGACTGCGACGAAGTGCGTCCCGGCAACTATGTTTTCTACGATGCATTTCAGGCCCGCCTCGGCTCCTGTACTGCCGATGAGGTGGCCGTGTCGGTGCTGGCAACCGTGATCGGGAACTATCCGGAGCAGCGCCGCCTGCTGATCGATGCAGGCGCACTGGCCATGTCCAAGGACAGGGGAGCGGATCATCTGGATGCGGAGGTGTCCTTCGGTGTCGTCTGCGATCTCGATCTGAAGCCATTGCCTCTGCGATTGGTCTCGCTGTCACAGGAACATGGGAAAGTGTCGGCTGCTGCGGGTGCGTCGGTGGCCGGATATCCGGTCGGAACGCGCCTGCGCATCGTACCGAATCACTCCTGTCTCACAGCGGCTCTGTTTGATCGCTATCAGGTGATCGAAGGTCAGCAGGTGATCAACGAGTGGAAGCCGGTGCGCGGCTGGTGAGTGCGGCCATAGGTGTGCGGCACTGACGTTGCAAATTCACTTAACCGAGAGAAGGGGATCGACGATGGCTGACGAAAAGCATTCGAGCGGTGGCAAAGAGCCTCAGAGCTACGGAAGTGAGAAAGACTGGGTCACCGGGAAGACAGGACAGACCGTCGATCGCACTCCCCAGAAAAGCGATCGTCATGACGAGAAGTTCTACGAGTCGCGCCACGAGTCTGATCGGTCGCCAGCACCAACCGGAGGCCAGATGTCCCCGCAACGCGCGGGAGACGATCACGATCCCGTTGCTGCAGACACGGCAGCTGTTCCGGCAGCACAACCGACAGCGAAGCAAGACGGCGCCGGTCGTGGCAGCTTCTTCAAGAATCGCGATTATGGTAAGTAACAAGGCCTGGGGCCGGGGGCCGGGGTCGGACGGTAGGTTCGTGTTGATTGTCTGCATGGTGAGGCAATTGAGATATGAGGATCGAATTCTGAGGCAGGACGGAGGAGCCGTCATCCCGAGCGGCGGCGTGGG
>JBKJUK010000280.1:0-3195 GCA_046590705.1 Thermoanaerobaculia bacterium | reverse complement strand
CGTCACAGGCAGGATTGCCTGTGCTCCACACACTCCGTCCTCACAGGCGATTGACCTGCAGTTGACTCTTTCTCACTTCATCGTTCTGAGTTCTGCGATCTTCAGAAATCTCTGGCTCGCTTCGCTGGTGGCCGTTCCGCCCTTTTGCCGCGGTACCCGCGCGCCAGCAGCGCGGGCGCGGTGGAGGCGATGAAGATCAGGCTCGGCATTACCGGCAGTCGATATCGCCAGTCGTAATCGATTTGCACCAGAGCGTGAAAGATTACGAAGAGCAGAATCATACCGGCGTGGAGAACCAACGCGTCGCGCAGATCCTTCGACATCCACTTCCTTCCGCGCGAGAACATGAATGCAAACGTGGTGAGCACCAGCAGATAGAGCGGGACGTAGTAAAGGGATGACGCCGCAGAGTGCCTGAAGCTGAAGTCTTTGGCCGTGAAGGCGAAGTAGTGCAGGAAGCGGTCGGCGTTGATGGCCAGATAGTCCGTGAGAACTTCCGGCGGCGCGTGATTCGTCTCCGGACGAGCATTCACGATCTCCCCTCGCTGGTAGATCATGGCGTCGTACTCCACACTCCGCTTCAACGCAGCAAAGGGCCAGGTCTCGGGTCTGCTGACGAACCATGCATGCACCAGCACGGCCGTCGCCACGAGCAAGACCACGACGCAAAGCATGGATAGATCACGCCGTCGATTCGGGAGCGCGCGCCTGTGATCGAGATACATTTTCAACGGCAAAAGACCCGCTAGAACGATCCCTACCGGACGGAACGTCACTGCGGCCACGACCAGCATCAGCGCCATGAACCTTCTTCGTGTGGCGGCTCTGCCGCTCATTTTAGCCGGAGGAAGCAGCAGCACCAGTACGAAGAAGCTGACCGAAAGGAACACCGCATCCGATACGAGGTAGCAAGCCCAGAGAATGATGTCGAAAGCGAACAGGTAGAAGAGTAGTGCGGCGGCCGCACTGAGCGCACTTCGAGTTCGTACGTGGACCTGCGAAACCAGAAACGCACCTACAGCGCTGGTACTGATGAGATTGATCACCACCAGCATGGCACCCCAGGCGTTGCCCGCGACGAGCTTGCAGAGAGCCACCACGGAAACGAACCCGACATACGTGACCGGCGGCACGGAGTAACTGAAACCGTTCAGATATGACCAGTAATCGAAGCGAAGCGCGATGAGTCGATCGGCCCACTCGATGTACTTCCCGGTATCACCGCCGATGCGAATGCCGGTGAGCAGAATGAACATGCCATGCAGCACGAACAGCAGCAGGAAGCAGTAGCGCGGACGGAACAGATTCTCCAGCGCGCGCAGGGTCCTGCTACCGTCCCTCAGTTCAGTCGACATGGAATGCGGCAGCGTACAGCAAGTGCACTTTAAAAGTTTACTGCCAAGAAATATCGGGCCAGCCCCTTACGAACTCTTTTGCGATCCGCCAGCAGCTGTGACTTGCCGTCGGTCCAGCCCATGAGGGCCGGAACGTTTCAATGGATACCGCAACGGACTCAGGCCAGTGATGTTTCTCCCCATGACAGATCGAGATCACAATCGCCCGGGGTGAGATACCAGTCCTTCGGCAAAGAATCTTCGCTGTAGCAGGTAAATCCGACGTCGAGAGATCTCAGCTTTCTCCCGATCAAAGGTGTACCACTGTAGATGTAACCGGCTCTGCTGAGGACAGCAGCTGTTCTGCTTCCATTGGACATGCAGAGCACGGCCCGCGCTCCAGCCCCGACAGACACCTTCGCGGCGAACTTCAGCAGAGTTCGGAACACCGCCGGATCGTCGTTCAGAATCAGATAATCTGCGACCAGCCCGATCGAGCGTCGAAGCGACCGCAGACTGTTTCTGGGGAGTGTGCGGCAGACCATGTATCCGACAAGTTCGCCCTCCCGATGGGCGAGCAACATACGATAGTCTCGTCGATCGAATCCTCCGTACCGGAGTTGCAGAGTCTGACTGTCCCGAACCGAAATTGCATCGAATTGAGATCGTGCGGCAAGCCAGAAAGCATCAAGTTCATTTGCCACCTCGAGGGGAAGGCTACTCCCCCAGATTCGCGCACTGACTGTTATCCCGGCAGACTGGAGGGTATCTGATCCATGCCAGAGCGCAGGTGCCAGATGAAGATAGAGTTTCGCGATCGACCTATCGTTCCAATGCAGTTTCTTAAACGCGAACCAGGCGGCGTCAGACTGCGCCAGCGATGCGGTGACCGGGAACCGCTTCATCACCTCCTGCGTCAATAGCTTTCCAATGCCCTTCCCCTGCTGTTCGGGGGACACAAAAAAATCGACGAACCACGCCGATTGTCTTTCGATCTCCCCAATGCGTAGGGCGAAAGGTATATGCGCACACATCCCGACGATGCACTCAGATTGAGCGTCGACGGCGACGAACAAGGGGGGACTCGGGCTGCGCCACCACCAGCGATTGTCGAACACGGCTTCCGGCTTTTCGCTCCAGACCTCGCGGATGAACGCACGAAGCAACTCCCGGTCCTCCGGGAGATACGGACGAACGACAATCATGCCGCGAATGCTCCCATCGGCACAACTTCGATCTGTCCCTTCTCGCGCATGTTCGCGGCCGTTTCGAGAATTCGATCCAGGACTTCAAACTGCGCATCCGTGGAATGATAAAAATTAGATGGATGAAACCAGAGATGAAATACTTCGCCTTTTCGGGCCGCGGCCTCCATCCCCAAGCGGGCCTTCGTAGTCAGCACCTTTGAACTGATCAGTTTCCTTGCTCCATTGCGCCCCATCAGCAACATGGACGACGGCAATTCCACTAGCCCATCAGGTCGGCGAATGGGTACCACAGTTGACGGCGGTATCGGTAGCACCTTATCCAGAAGGTTCGCCACTCGCCCGGCCAGACGGTTCTTTCGCGCAATTGGTATGTACCACCCCTGATCGACACTCCGGAAAACCTTGATCCCGGCAGCTTTGAGGAGCGACTCGTGACCGACCATGTTCCGAGGAAATACAAACGAATCAAACGCCACGTTATTTTTTGTGTGGATGCTGCGCGCAGCCTCGAGGTCGCCTGAGGCCTGTTCGACAGTGCTCTCCGGAAAATAGATGTGAGCAAAACTGTGCGACCCGATTTCCTGAGAGCACTGTCGAACAGGCCTCAGGCGACCTCGAGGCTGCGCGCAGCATCCACACAAAAAATAACGTGG
>JBKJUK010000236.1:0-12554 GCA_046590705.1 Thermoanaerobaculia bacterium | reverse complement strand
GTCCGCCACACCGGTCTCACTCTCGAACCTCGTTGCAATGCTCCGCTTACATCTGTTCGAGTACCGGGAACTCTGGGGCTGGCTGAAACATCCTTTTGAGCCCTCACCGCCTCCACCGCCACTTCAGCTCACCCTGGGTTGGAATTAAGACAGCATCAGGGGGGGTGATTCCTGCTCCGACTGCAAAACTCCAGTACTCACCCAGCACGCCCACAACGACATCCGACTAATTTGGACAGCAGTGGCAATCCTGCCTGTGTCGCGCTGAACGAGAATAGAACCATCGCTCTGATAGACCCTGTCATCCCGAACCCGGGACCGCGCTGCGTGGCGACTGAGAGGTGCGAGGGGATAAACCCCTGTCGCCTCGAGGCACACTCGCACTTTCTTGCCCAGCCACTTGATCAGCGCACCATGACCCGCTTCATCGTTGGCGAACTTCCCTCGGACTTCGCCCTCGGCGACTCAGCACATACCTCGAGGTTCGCCTGACTCACACCGATGCCGACTCTTCTTTGCTTCATTCGTTTGGAATGCATTCGCTCTCCTTGGCATTGTTGGATCCGGTTCCCCGACCCTGCGCCCTCACCTGCCGACCTTGTAAACGCGAGCTCTTGGCTCCAGATACTCTTCGGCATTGGTGAAGAGGGCGGGGAGCCCATCTCGCACTCAAGCTCTTCGGCTTCTGGGATCTGCGGCTTCCCCGGTTCTCTTCAAAAGTAACGCGAATCCAACGTACAAGGGATCTCCCTGGTCACGAACGATGGTTGATCAACAACGCATGCAGCCGCGAATGAGTCATCGCAGGAACATCCCTCGTCCGTCGATTCGTGAGATCACTCGCCCCTCCCGCACTTCCGCCCAGGCTCGCGATGACAGCGACGCGCGATTCCCAGCCTCATCCATCTACAATCGCTTCCCGAATGACGTTCGACCAGATCCTCGACTGGGTAGACGCCGCCCTCCTCCGACTCGAGGATCGCGACGTCCCCAAAGACCGCCGGGCACATGTTCTTCGCATGTACGACGTACTCGATCGCGCCGGCAACGAAGAGCGACTCGCCAAAGACTGGCTGGCCCTTGCCAACACAATTGCAAAGCATCTGGAGGAGGAGAGGCCGCGACTCACCGGAAAACCGAAGCTGAAACGACGTCAGTTACGGACAGCACGCAAGGACACCAGTCTCTCCAGAGTCTACCCACAGCCAAAACGACGTCGCGCCGAACCGCCCGCGCGTGTCGAAATCAGGATGACCCCCGAGCTCGAGCGCGCCTTCGCCGCGGTGGGTGAGGGCAAGCCAATCATCTTCGTTACCGGCGGTGCTGGAACGGGCAAGTCCACCTTCATTCGTGAATTGCGTGCTCGCTTTCCCGACAAGCAGAGCATCATCCTCGCGCCCACCGGCGTGGCCGCGCTCAACGCCGGCGGGCAGACCATTCACTCCTTCTGTAAGCTGCCTCTCCGTCCGGTCATGCCTGACGACGTGCACATCCTCGATGATCGAGCCGTCGTTGAGAAACTCGACTTGCTGGTGATCGACGAAGTCTCAATGGTCCGCGCTGACGTCCTCGACGGACTCGAGCATTTCCTTCGTGCGAACCGCAAATCTTCGGCGCCATTCGGCGGAGTACAGATCGTTCTGGTCGGCGATCTGTTCCAGCTACCGCCCGTGGTCACTTCTACCGACGAGCCACTGCTGAACGATCGCTACGAATCACCCTGGTTCTTCTCGGCTCGCTGCCTCAAAGGACTGGCCTTCGTTCCCGTGGAGTTGCAGATCGTCTACCGCCAGACCGATGCGAACTTCGCGGAGATGCTACGCTCACTGCGCGACGGCGAGGACGTCGCGCCCGCGCTTGCCGAGATCAATCGACGCTGCGTGGGCACAAAACTGGAGGGCAACTACCTCACCCTGACCCCAACGCGGAAGGCTGCCGCCGCTGAGAATGTGGCGCGGCTCGCAGCACTTCCTGGGAACGAGAAGTCCTACAGGGCCTCGGTTGAAGGAACGTTTGCCACAGGAAACGATGACCGACTCCCAGCCCCCGAGAAGCTGGCGCTCAAGAAAGACGCGCAAGTGATGTTTGTTCGCAACGACGCCGAGGGCCGTTGGGTCAACGGAACCATCGGCGTCATCGAACAGTTAGAGAAAAAAGCGATACACGTGCGGCTGGAAGACGGTGAACTGCACGAAGTGAAGCCTGTGGAATGGCAGAATATTCGCTACGGGTGGGACGAAGGCGAAAAGAAGATCGTCGACGAAATCCTCGGGACCTTCAATCAGTTCCCGCTCATGCCGGCCTGGGCAGTGACCATTCACAAAGCACAGGGACTGACCCTGGCCCGAGTCTCGATCGATCTAGGTCGAGGCGCCTTCGCTGAGGGTCAGGCCTACGTTGCTCTGAGCCGCTGCCAGACCCTCGAAGGTCTGTCGCTTACCAAACCAGTGCGCGTGCAAGACATTCGCACCAGCGCCACCGCGAAGGGGTTCTACGAAAAGCTGACCCGCCGGCGAGTGGGCCCCGCGTCATAGGAACCCGCGAGAACCACACGTAGGGGCGCCCTGCGGGCGACCGAACTCTCGGCCGTTCCGCAAAGGGCAACGGGGAGCGGGCGAGTGCAACTCGCCCCTACGCCGAGCATCCTTCAAATAACCAGATACGGCCAGAGTGCATCTTCTACCGACTGACGAAACGGGTAGAATGTCCCCACACCAAACCGACCTGTGAAGACCTCTTACCTGTTCGTGCTCGCGGCTGCTTTGTCAGCATTTACTCCCTCGGCCGGCGCTGCTGCCGACAGCGAGCGCACAAGCCTCGGCAAAGTTCTGGTGACCTACTACTGGCTGACCGACGAATCGGATCCGCGGTATCCGAAGACCGACGAGGTCGAGATCCGCGACGTCCGCGGAAAAGTCATCGCCCGCACCAGCAGAAAGTTCAAGCGAGAGCTGGCACTCGAAGGAACGGGCTGGCTGCGGAAACCGGATGGCAGAACCCTGACCTACGTTCGACAGGTGGATGGCGACGCACGGTTCAGAATCAGCAAATCGCCTTTTGGTATCGGCATCGGAAAATGCCCGCTCGTGCCCTATCGAACGATCGCAGTCAGTCGGGACTTCGTGAAGCCGGGCACAGAACTCTATATTCCAGCCTTCAAAGGCGCAGAGCTGCCCGATGGAACGATCCACGACGGCCTCTTCATCGCCAATGATCGCGCCCCTTTCACCGGAGCGCACATCGACTTCTTCACCGGAGTTGGTCACCGAGCTGCCAGACCGTTTACTCGCCACGGAGTCCGTTCGCTGGCGAGAGTGAGCGTGTACATCGAATCCTCTCCGCAAAAGAGAGCCTGTCACACGAAGTGAGCGTTGAGCGCTGTGGCACGAGAAAACTTGTGGAGCACAGGCAATCCTGCCTGTGGCGCGCTGAATTGAATGAGCACCACGCACATCTCAATGAGTGATTCCACGCCCGCTACCTACTACAATTCAACCAGTGAGAGGAAGGAACGACGCCTGCCACTGCGGCAGCGGAAAGAAATACAAGGCCTGTCATCTCCAGCAGGATGAGGAGACCCGTCGGTTCGCCCGCAAAGCGGAGGAGCATTCACTCGACGAAGGCCTGGTGGCCCTGATCCTTCGGCACGCAGTCGAGGAACTCAGGATCGATCTCGACGAGGTCGTTGATCTGGAGTTTCCGTCCGATCCTGAGATGCCACTCGTTCTTACCTGGCTCGCCTACATCTACGAAACAGATTTCGGAACAACCATCGCCCAGGATTTTCTGGAAACGCACCGGCATAGGCTGCAGAGCGTGGAGGTGGAATGGATTGAAGCACAGATCGCTTCGTGGCTTTCCATCTGGAGTTGCACCGATGTGCAGGCCCCGATGATCTCGGTGACTGACCTGCTGACCGGTGAGCGCCGCGTGGTGCACGAGGTGGCAGGATCGGAAACGATGCAACCTGGACTCTGCATTCTTGCTCGGGTAGTCGACTTCCAGGGAAAATCGCTCTTTGCGGGGATGCATTCGCAACCCCTCCATCCGTTGGATGTCGACGAGATCATTCCTGTGCTGAGGAAAGAATTCAGGCTGAAAAAGAAAGCCTCCGTCGAAGCTGTGAGAACGTTCGACTTTGCGGAGGTGCTGCTGGAAGAATGGGAGATGATCCTCGACGAGATTCATGGAGGGCCGAAGCCGAAACTCGTCGACAACGAGGGCAACCCTCTGCTCTTCGTTGAGGAGCAGTACGGCTTCAAGGGAAGTAAAAAACAAGTACTACAAATGCTGCGAGATTCCGGACTCCAGAGGAGGAACGGGATACCTTTCTTTTGCTGATCGACGATAAAGTTAATCAGCAGCAATCCAGGGTCGCTTTTATCGAAGTTGATCAGAAGCATCTCAAAGTTCAGAGCTTATCGCTCCCGCACGCGGACTTCGCCAAAGAGAGGATCTCGACGATGTTTCCGACCCAACTCGAGTGGCGTAAGCGGTCAGTTGTCAATCCCGCCTCCGGATTTTCCGCCGATGATTCCAGCAACGAGTCTGAAGATGAAAACACTCCCGAAATCAGAGCAGCCATGGCTGAGGTGACCCGTAGCTGGAAGGAAAAGCACTATGACGCGTGGATGGACATTCCGCTCCCGGCACTGAGCGACCTGACACCCCGCGAGGCGGTCAAAACGCGGGCGGGCAAGGACCGCGTACGCCGTCTTCTCGAAGGCATCACCCTGACGGAATCACACCTGCCGGAGTCCGAGCGCTACGACCCTTCGCCACTTTATAAATCGCTCCATCTAAGAAAGCCACGCTGAAGTGTGGAGCACAGGCAATCCTGCGCAATCCTGCCTGTGACGCGCTGAACTAACTTTGCGACCTTGCGCAATCCGCCTAATACTCCGTCACAGGCAGGATTGCCTGTGCTCCACAGGATCTCGCTGCGTTCCACAATGATGCTCTGCCAAGTAGAATCACAAAAATCGGAGGCGTCATGCTCGAAATTCTGAAAGATCACCCCAAAGACCAGCCCGTCCCTGCCATCTCTCTGCGACAGCCGTGGGCAGGTGCGGTGGCCTGGCTCGGAAAGGACGTGGAGAATCGGGGCAGTTGGCCGTCGAAGTATCGCGGCCCGATTCTCATTCATGCGTCCTCTGCCGAGCCCACCGCGGAGGATTTCGCAGCCCTGCGAGTGATCGCCGCCGAGGATGGTTTCGAGCCAGAACTCGTCGCGGAACTCGATCCCGGCAGTGAAGGCTTCGTAGCCGAAGTCTGGGAGCGGGGAGCGATTATCGCCGTAGCGCAACTCGCCGAAGTATTTGGTCCTGACGACACCGTCGAAGAAGAGCATCCGATGGCCGGCAGCCCCTGGGTGCAGGACGACGCAGAGTACTGGCTCTACTTCAGCGACGTGGTACAGATCGAACCTATCCCATTTGAAGGCGCAGACGGAATGTTCGAAGTGCCCTACGAAGTAGCAGAATCGTTGGAACCACTAGTCATCGAAGAAGACGAAGAATGACAAGGAACACTGTGGAGCACAGGCAATCCTGCCTGTGACGCGAAACAGTAGTGGCTTGCCACCGGTCAAACAGAACGAGACCGAAGCGACAGGATCATGAAAACAATCTCAGCACGATTCGCCCCTGCCATCCTGATTTTCATCCTTTCAGCAAGCTGCGCATCTCTAAAAACAAATTGTGGGACGAGCTACGCTCCGCCGTATCCAACGAATGAACTCGACTCCGTCGTCTACCTCGCCGGCGACGCAGGCATAGAGACTCCGGTCCTGTTCCGTCTCCGCGAACATCTCGTCCGTGAAGGCAAACTCTCTGCGCCGATCGCAGTAGTCTTTCTTGGCGACAACATCTACCCCAGCGGCATGAGCGGAGAGCGGCGTGACGCCAGACGCCTTCAACAACAGATCGACACAGTCAACGATCTACGAGTCCAGACCTTTTTTGTCCCGGGAAATCATGACTGGGCCTCGGGTGCCCAAGGCGTGAAGGCACAGGCCAGGTACATCGCCGAACGTAACACCGAAGAGACGTCGGTCAATTATCTGCCCGCTCCCCAATGTGCGGGACCAGAACTCAGAGAGCTGGGAAGTCGCGCGAAGCTGCTATTCATCGACAGCCAGGTTCTCCTCGGCGTGAAGCAGGATCAGGAGCCAGCATGTACTACATCGACACAACAGTTCTACGACGTACTCGCACGCGAGGCGCGGAGTGAACGGGTCGTGCTCGCCTTCGCGCATCATCCGATTGAGAGTGGAGGCCCGCACGGCGGGGCCGTGTCATTGTCGGATCCGGCATCGTGGAGGAATCTACTTCGCTTCGACGGCTGGCGATCGGATCAGGATCTCCAGTCGCGGCCGTACAGAATCATGCGGAACGCGGTTCACCAGGCGTTGAGAGGAAGCGATGCCATCTGGATCACGGGCCATGAGCATAGCTTCCAACTTCTAGAGCGAGACCAGACCTTCATCGTCACCGGCGCAGCAGCGAAGCGAACGCCCCTGCGTCGACTTCCCGGAATGCGCCTCTGCGCAACCACCCGGGGTTTCACCAGGCTTCAGATCCCGAAAGAGGGTCCGCTCCATCTCACCTACATCGGAGAAGACGGAAACGAAATATTTTCAACCCTCATTGCGCGTCCGAAGACCCTCACACCACGCTGAAGTGGGAAAGGAGGCGCAGTGTGGAGCACAGGCAATCCTGCCTGTGAGGCGGGCCCTCGATTACCACCCCAGAAAACCTGCGAGACATGTGTGGCACAGGCAATCTTGCCTGTGGCGGAGTAACAGGTGGATTGTGCCATGGTGCCAAACCCATTCAGCGCGCCACAGGCAGGATTGCCTGTGCCACACATTGTGTATGCACCGGCTCCACTTTCTCACTTCATCGTTCTGCGTTCTGCGTTCATCAGAAACTCACTCATAGCGTAGCGCTTCGATCGGATCGAGTTTCGCAGCCTTCCAGGCTGGGTAGATTCCGAAAAAGAGCCCGATCGAGATCGAGACCCCGAGTCCGAGAAGAATCGACCAGAGTGGTGTCGCGGTTTTAAGCGGAGAGACTGCTCCGACAACCGCCGCGATGGCCAGCCCCAGTAGCACCCCCACAATTCCCCCGATGGCGCCAAGACTCATGGCCTCGGTGAGAAACTGCATGACGATGTCGCGTTTCACTGCGCCGACGGCCTTGCGGACGCCGATTTCGCGAGTTCGTTCTGTCACAGACACGAGCATGATGTTCATCACGCCCACACCGCCAACGAGCAGCGAGATACCTGAGATGAAGATCATCGCCAGAGTGATCCCGGCGGTGATCTGCCGGAAGTTCCCGATCAGTTTGTCCGGCGTCATCATCCCGAAATCATTCGGCTTGTTGAAGGGAACTTTGCGGCGCGCGCGGAGGACCGACGTCCCTTCATCGATGATCCTGCTGACCAGTTCAGGGGAGCGGGGGATCGTGGCGATATTCACACCACGCTCCCGCTTGATCCAGGGGTAGCGCAGGTCATAGGTCTCGAGCGGAATGAGTGCATGCGCGTCGGTCGATTCGAAGAGCGACTCTCCCTGCTTCTCGAATACGCCGATGACACGGAACTTCACCCCGCGCACAAGCACTTCCTTACCAATGGGATCCGTAAAAGGGAAGAGTGCCTCGGCCAGATCGGAGCCGATCACCATGACATCTGCCGACGCGCGCTGATCACCTTCGGTGATGAACCGTCCCTCCGCAATAGCCTTGTTGTTGGCGGCCGGATAGTCCGCTGTGACTCCTGCGAAGGTGTCGGGATCTGCTTCCCGAGCCTGGTGCTTGATCGTTGGGAGTGACTGCTGATTCTCACCATCCCCACCGAACCAGTATCGCTCTGGCGAAACCGCCAGCATGGAAGGGCAGAGACGTTTGAGGGCCTGGGCGTCTTCGTACGTCAGTTCTTTGCGGGTGCGCTGCGAGGCGTCCCTGGAGCCCGGACCGAACTTGGGATCGAATTTCTGAAACTGCACCAGGGTTGCGCCGAACGACTGGAAGCTGGCGGTGACGTTGTTGCTGAAGCCGACGATCAGCGACACCATGGCGATGACAGTGGTCACGCCGATGACGATCCCGACGATGGTGAGAAACGCTCGCAGCTTGTTCCCGCGCAGCGCCGTGGTGGCGAAGCGCATGTTCTCGCCGAGAGATCCGAACCACATCCGCAGAAACGACACTTTTCCCTTCATCGTGATCTCACTCGAACCGCAACGCTTCGATCGGAGACAACCTGGCGGCCCGTCTGGCTGGAAAGAATCCCGCCAGCGCGCCGGTGATGGCGGCGACGAGTAAACCGGTCAGCGCAAGAGAAGGCCGCAGCAGCGTCGGCATCGGAATAGCCTTGGTGATCGCCCAGCCGAGGATCACACCGATCAAACCGCCGGTACTGGCCAGCATCATCGCCTCAGTCATGAACTGCCACATGATGTCGCGCGGTCGCGCGCCGAGGGCACGGCGCAGACCGATCTCACGCGTGCGCTCGATGACCGACACCAGCATGATGTTCATGATTACGATGCCGCCGACGATGAGCGAAATCCCCGAGATGAAGATCATGAATGCGAACGCGCCGGCCGAGATGTTTTTCCACAGTGTCTGCAGCGCCTGGGCCGTGACGATTCCAAAAGGATCGACTGCTTTGAACGGTGTCTTCCGTCGCGACCGAAGGATCGTTCGTACCTCGTCCTGCGCCTGCTGCAACTCAGCAAGACCGCGCGCCGGTCTGATGAAAATGGAGACGGAGCGACGACCGCCGTAGATTTTTTTGTATGTCGAGAGGGGCAGATAGAGCACCTTGTCCTGATTCTGTCCCAGCACGCTTCCCTGCTTTTGCAGAACGCCAATCACGCGCAGTTTTCGTCCGCCGAGGGTCACATCCCGTCCGAGTGGGTCGAGTTGTCCGAAGAGCTCGTCCTTCAAGTCGGATCCGATGACGGCCAGCGATGCCGAATGTCGCTCCTCGGAGGAGTTAAAGAAACGTCCCGCCTCGAGGTCGAGATTACTGAGCTCGGCCATGTTCGCTGAGGAGCCGTTCAGCTCCACGTCATCGAGGCGCTCCGCGAGACGCTTCACGGTCTGGTTGGACCTGATGCCCGTGCCGATCATTCCGCAGAGTCGACAGCGATTCTCGATGGCCCGCACGTCGGCCGCGTCGATGTTCTTGCGCCGCACCGCTGCGAGAAACTCTTCTCGCGAGGTGATGATGCCGAATTTCGTGATGATGAAAACATCTGGATTCAGGGTGAAAACTTTGGTGGTGATGTAATCGTTCAGGCCGGAAACCACCGCTACAACCGAGACGATGGTCATGATGCCGATGATCACGCCCAGCAGAGTGAGAAAGCTGCGCAGCTTGTTGGTGCGCAATGCAGTGGCTGCAATCCGGAGCGTTTCCATAGGTGTGTTACGACTTGTCGCCTTCGTCGCTCTTACCTTTTTTCTTGTCCGGGTCTTTCGCGAGACGCACCTTCTTGCCATCTTCGAGTTCGCGAAGTGCCTTGAAAGGGCCGGTGACGATCTCAGTTCCTTCCTCGAGGCCACTGAGAATCTCGACCGAAGCTTCGCCCGACACCCCTGTCTTCACAAGAACGAACTTGACCGTATTCGCAGCACGATCGAACACGTAGACACCTTCTTCCTCTTTCAGTGCGTCAGGTGTGACAGAGGTTTTCGACTTCCCGGACTTAGCGTCCTTTTTTTCGCGAACAACCAGCGCCTGCAGCGGGAGTGAGATGGCCCGGCCACGCGACGCGGTGATGATGTCTGCCGACGCGGAGAAGCCGGGACGAACAGCAGCTGGTGGATTCTGCAACTGTAGTTTTACTTCGAAGTCGACGGCGTCAGAGGAGCCGGCCGTAGCACTGCGCGGACTCGATCCGACTTCGGTCACGACCGCCTTAAACGTCTGGTTAGGGTAGGCATCGATGGTTACCTCGGCCTGTTGCCCGAGCTTCACATTCGGGATATCAGTCTCGTCGACTTCCATGGTCGCCTCGACCACGCTCATGTCTGAGATGGTGAGAAGGACGGTACCGGGATTGTTCATGGTGCCGATGACCGCGACTTCTCCCTCTTCGACAGGAAGGCGCGTGATGATTCCGTCCATCGGCGCGCGAAGCGTCGTCTTCGAGAGGGTGTTCTGAGCTCCGCTGACGTTGGCGCGGGCGGATGCGATGCGCCCTTCCATTGCGGCGAGATTCGCGCGCGTAGAGTCCAGCTGCGCTTTCGCGCGCTCGAGGTCGGAGCGGGGAATCAGCTTCTCGTTGTAGCTCTTCTGGGCACGGGCGTACACCAGCGCTGCTTCCTGCGCGGTAGCGCGGGCTGCTTCACGATCGGAGAAGAGCGACTGCAGCGACGCAGACGCGCTTGCGGCCGAGGCAGCGTGCTGAGCCCGGTCGATCTGCAGAAGAAAATCTCCCTTCTTTACGATGTCGCCTTCGCGCACGGCCAGATTCGTGATCTGACCCATGATATTGGCCGACATATCGACCTTGCGCTTCGCTTCGATATTGCCGTTGGAGGAAACGCGGCTGGTGAGATCCTCCCGCCCGAGCTTGGCCACTGTGACTTCGATGCCTTCTTTCGCCCGCCGCTTCGCCACGAACACTGCGGCGCTCCCCGCAATCAACAGCACCACAACCACGATGCCTATCTTCATTCGTTTGCTCATGACACTTCCTTACCAGATGAGATCTCGGCTCGATGACGACAAGGTATACGAGGATCGAGCGGCAAAGTTGCTCCGGCGCAGCAGAGGCCATCCTTCCTGCGCTGCCATGCACTTGATGAAGAACAGGGGACCGAAGGTCGTGCATCACCACCCTCATCGAGGCTGAATGTGAATCATTCGTTGATGGCGTCGGCGGCCTTCGCCTTTTTATCTGCTTCACGCTTGAGCGCTTCGGCTTTCCTGCGAGCGCGAAGTCCGGCGTCGCCCGCTTTCTCGGCCATGCTCCGATCGCTGACGGTCGAGGTACCGGTGGAAGTGCTGACGGTTGAGGATTCCCTCGTACAACTGACGAAGGGGAGGGCGAGTAGAAGGGGAATGAGTGACCAGACTCTCATTGGAAGTCTCCTGGACAGAGCTTACGCTCGTTTCTTGTCATCCTGAGCGGGTGGCGGGTGGGAAGGCGAAGGATCTCTCGCGACGCGGACGATTGGGGTTCGTGCGCACGGCTCCGAAGTTAGCACGTCATCGGGAGGCTTCGGTTGCTTTAGAAGGTCGCGATGCCGCCGCCCTGCGGCTCCGATGGGTCTTCGTGTCCCATTCTCCAAGGCCTCACGGCCTGGGCTAGTTCGATGCCGGGCCTCCGGCCCTATGTGGCCCCGCTGCGCGCCTGAGGCGTTTCCACTAGGTCCCAAAACTACAACTTCGTCGTTGCCTCGGTGCACCGATCGGCGTTACGATTTCGAGATGTTTCATGAGCTGACCAAGGCAGAGAAACGGGCCCTCAGGGCGGCAGCCGATCTGGCGTACGATCGCGACAGAGTGATGCCTCGCGAAGATCGCGACGTCTATTACCTGCAGGCTCGAAACTCTGACCTTCCGATCGTTGTCGCGGGCGCGGTCATGCACGCGATCATCACGATCGATGATGTTGACATCGTCGCGCGCGGCATGATCGAAGCACTATCGAAATCGTTAGAGGAGATGGCTGCCGAACTGAGTCGCCGCGAGTCGGTCCAGGTCGAGGAAGCCGATCCTCACGATCCGAACGCCGTGGTCTCGGTCGCTGCCATCGTCGACTCGATCGATATGCTGTCTGGAATTGAAGACGGCGCTCTGTACGTGAACTCGCGTAGCGGCGAAGTCAGGGTCTCGTTTGGCGATAACGACGACGAGGATGACATCGACTACGAGAACGATGAGGAGTGGGTTTACCTCTTCAGTCGGCACAGCCTCGACGAGATCACGACCATGAGGAAGTTTGCGCGCAACGCTCGTCCCGCTGCGAGCCAGGAACTCCTCGACGCACTTTCGGGCCGCGGCGCGTACCGGCATTTCCGCGAGGTGATTCGCCGGAGAGGTCTGCAGAGCGAGTGGGATGCTTACAGGGACGCAAAGCGCGCCGATCTTGTGCGCTTTGAGTTGCAGGAGCGGAAGATTGCGTTCCGGCGGTAGGTGTCTTATCGCAGCGAAGGAGACCTGAACTGTGTTGCCTTCGGTCAGGCCGAGGGAGCGGGCGCGCGCAACGCGCCCCTACTTTCTGCTCCCGTCGGGTGTGCTGCCTGTTCGATCGCTTTGAAGGTTCTCAGGAAGTTCCCGCCGTAGATGGCGTGGATCTCTCTTTCGTGGAAACCGCGCGCCAGCAATCGTTCAGTGACTCGGGGGAGCATGGACGCGTCGGTCAGTCCTGATGGCAGTGCAGGCACACCATCGAAGTCGGAGCCGATTCCTACGTGCTCTACTCCTGCGACTTCTGCGGCGTGCACGATGTGATCAACGGCATCTTCCAGCACGGCAGAAGTCGCAGGAGTCGAGCACGTAGGAATCGGCTCCGACTTCGATGGTGTGCC
>JBKJUK010000138.1:0-6838 GCA_046590705.1 Thermoanaerobaculia bacterium | reverse complement strand
TGCTGGCCTTCGCCCTGATCGCCATGCGGCCATGGCTATTCCTCACCACCTCACTATCCGCTGCAGTCGACGCGACGATCGTCAACTCGGGATTGCTTCTGCTGACCGCGTTGCTGGTGCTGCATCTGTATCGAGAGACCCGAGGCCACGATCTCAGCGTCGGGGTTGGTTCCTAGCCCGCCTCCCTGACGGGTCCAGCCACAGGCAGGATTGCCTGTGCTCCACAGGCGCTGATACGCTGTGGTTCATGCGACGACTTACTCTTGCACTGATGTTCACCGCTTACTCAATCTCGGCCGCGGCCGAGGCCGGGCTGGCTGAGACAGCTCTTCCCAACGGGTATTGGCCACTCGAAAAGTCGAAGGCCATTCTCGAAAAAACTGCGACGACGCGCCTGGCCCCTGACCTCTCGTCGCTCGCCCCCGCCGAGGTCTCTGCAGTAAACGATCTGCTGAAAGTCGGACAGATCATGCAGGACCTGTACGAGGAATCTCGTCACCCGCAGGCACTTTCATCCAGGCGTCGTCTGAGAACCCTTCATGAAACGGGCGGAAAGAGCGCGGCCACGGCGAATTTGATGGAACTGTACCGGCTGAGTCAGGGGCCGATTGTGGCGACGCTCGACAACAAACGAGTCGCGTTTCTACCGGTAGACGAGCAGCAGCCAGGAAAGAACGTCTATCCCTGGAAAATCACGAAAGAAGAAATCGAAGCGTTTCTCGCGAAGCATCCCGATCAGCGCGAGAGCCTGCTGGCTGAACGCTCTGTCGTTCGTCGTGCGACGGCCGCGAATCTCGACAGAGACCTTGCGGCACTCGCCGCTCATCCCGCTATCGCAGCACTGCATGCGCGCTCGAAGCAACAGTTCACGGCGCTGAAGAAGAATCCCGATTCGAAGGTCCTGTACCCGGTCCCCTACTCGATTGCATACGCCAGTCAATTGAGCAGAGCCTTCACCCTGCTCAACTCCGCCGCAGAAAAGCTGGAGTCCGTCGACCCCGAGTTCTCGCGCTATCTCCGCAACCGTGCCCGCGACTTTCTGAGCAACGACTACGAGAGCGGAGATGCCTCCTGGGTTACCGGGCGCTTCAAACGCTTCAACGCCCAGATTGGCGCCTACGAGACGTACGACGACGCGCTCTACGGCGCCAAAGCCTTTCACTCCTTCAGCCTGCTGCTCGTGAACGCAGCAGCAACGGCCGAACTCAACAAAGCCATCGCCGGCCTGCAGCAAATCGAGAGCAGCCTTCCTTACAAAAGTGCCAGACGCATACGCGAGGACATTCCCGTGGGAATCTATGAAGTCGTTGCAGACTTCGGCCAGTCTCGCGGAGGGAACACCGCATCGATTCTTCCGAACGACTCGCTCTTTTCGAGGCGTTACGGTCGCACAATTCTACTGCGTGAAAACATCATGAAGCATCCGGACATCGCCGGAAACAGCGATCGGGTCTGGAAGGCTGCCATGGCCCCCGACTTCGCTGATCATCTCAGCTCGGACGGTGAATTTTCACGCACCCTCTGGCACGAAGTCGGTCATTACCTCGGAGTTGATCGCGCAAACGATGGACGTGACCTGGCCATCGCCCTCGAGGATTACGCCGATGCCCTCGAGGAGATGAAAGCAGATCTCGTATCGCTGTACGCGGCACCGGCGTTAAGGAAGAGCGGCTTCTACAACGACGACAGTCTCCGAGCCCTGTATGCAGGCGGGATCCGCCGAACTCTCCAGAACAACAAGCCGCGCACTGACCAGCCGTATCAGCGGATGCAACTCGTGCAGTTCAACTACTTTCTGGAAAACGGCCTGCTGATACACGACGAGACCAATGAGAATCTGCGGGTCCGCTACGAGAAGTACCCCGAGGTTGTACGAGGACTGCTGGAAGCAACATTGAAGCTGCAGGATCAGGGCGACAAGGCGGCCGCTGCTGCATTCTTCGAGCGCTACTCGGGCTGGACGCCCGAGCTACATGACGCGCTGGCCGAAAAAATCCGCGCTGCCCAGGGTGCGCGTTTCCGCATCTTCCGTTACGGAGCGCTTGGGGAGTAGCCGTACTACAGGCCGGGGGCCGGGGGCCGGGGTCAGAGGGCCGGACCAGGACCGGTAAAGAAGATCGTGATCGTCCCGGGCCGACCGGGGTATCGGACGGGCTGCTGCGCGTCCCTACCACTCCAAACAAGCAAGCAAAATGTCATAATCGCGCACCGCTGATACGCGAACAGCTTGCGTAGGGACGGCAGCAGCGCGTCCGGTACCCCGATCGCCGTGACGCAGACTGTTCAGCTTCCCGACACCTTCGCCCACGTATCGCGCAGTGTAACCGTCCGATTGAAAACCAGCTTCTCAGGCGCTGAATCAGAATCGATACAGAAGTATCCCAGCCGCTCGAACTGAAATCTCGACAGAGGAGCCGCTGAGGAAACGCTCGGCTCTACCTTGCATCCCTGCAGCACTTCCAGCGATGCTGGATTCATGTTCGACAAAAAGTCCACTCCCTCATCGTTCTGATCAGGATTCTCTTTCGCAAACAGCCGGTCATAGAGCCTCACCTCGGCATCGAGGGCGTGCGGCGCTGACACCCAGTGGAGCGTTGCTTTTGGTTTTCTGCCATCAGGCGCGTTGCCTCCGCCTCGAGTCTCCGGATCGTAGGTGCAACGCAATTCCACGACGGCCCCTGATTCATCTTTCACAACGCTGTTGCAGGTTACGAAGTACGCAGAGCGCAACCGCACTTCCCTGCCTGGAGCGAGGCGAAAGAACTTCTTCGGCGGCTCTTCCATGAAGTCATCCTGCTCGATATAGATCTCGCGCGAGAAGGGCACCTTGCGAGTGCCTGCCGAATCATTCTCCGGATTGTTCGGCGTATCGAACTCCTCGACCTGACCTTCCGGGTAGTTCTCGATCACCACTCTCAGCGGCCGCAGTACAGCCATCACGCGAGGAGCGTTGTGATTGAGATCTTCTCGAATGGCATGCTCCAGCATGGCCACGTCTACAATGCTGTTCCGCTTGGCCACCCCTATCCGTTCGCAGAAGTTGCGAATTGCCTCTGGCGTGTAGCCACGCCGGCGGAAGCCGGCAATGGTGGGCATGCGCGGGTCGTTCCATCCGCTGACGTGGTTCTCTTCCACGAGTCGAAGCAGTTTTCTCTTACTCAGAACCGTGTATCCGATGTTGAGACGCGCAAATTCGATCTGACGCGGAGTGGAAGGAACAGGCGTGTTTTCGATCAGCCAGTCGTACAGGGGCCGGTGATCCTCGAATTCGAGTGTGCAGAGCGAATGGGTGATGTGCTCGAGAGCGTCCGAGAGTGGATGCGCATAGTCGTACATCGGATAGATGCACCAGGCATCGCCGGTGCGGTGATGATCCTCGTGTCGTATGCGGTACAGCGCTGGATCACGCATGTTCATGTTCGGTGAAGCCATATCAATGCGGGCTCTCAGCAGGTGCGCGCCGTCAGGAAACTCGCCTGCCCTCATCCGGCGGAAGAGGTCGAGATTCTCGTCGACGCGTCGATCACGGAACGGGCTGGCCTTTCCCGGTTCCGTCAACGTTCCGCGGAACTCCCGGATCTCGTCGGCGGAAAGACTGTCGACGTAAGCCTTCCCCTCGCGAATCAAGTGCTCACCGAAGTTGTAGAGCTGCTCGAAGTAGTCTGAGGCGTGAAAAAGGTTCTGGCCCCAGTCGAATCCGAGCCACTGAACATCTTCCTTGATCGAATCCGCATATTCGACATCTTCCCTGAGCGGATTGGTGTCGTCGAATCGGAGATTGCACTGTCCATTGAACTCGTTGGCGATGCCGAAGTTCAGACAGATCGACTTGGCGTGTCCGATGTGCAGATACCCATTCGGTTCGGGAGGAAAGCGGGTGATGGGAGAGCGATGCTTTCCGCTCCGCAGGTCTTCGTCGACGATTTCGCGAATGAAGTCGAGATTTTTCGGTGTCTCTGGTTCAGTACTCATACAGATTTGTCCTCGATTTTTCTCGTGCGTCCTGGGGGCCTCATACAATCCGCTAGTCTATAACGGCGACGAGCCAGTCAGATCCGCTGCCAGGGTTGACCAGATGCCACCTCGCAGAACCTGCCGCTGACAACGATGATCACTCAGTGATTCAGGCTATGTCGGCTCGCGCCCTGGATAAGCAGGGTCTTAGGATCCTGAATGAAGGCTACGATACCAAGACCCTCGCGGCGCCAGGTTGGATCGAGGTTCACGTTGACTGTGTGTTTCCCGGCTGCACTTCCGCTCTTCACGGCGAAACTTCGGGTGAGTGATCTGACGATATGGTCGTTCACCAGCCGGCGGCCCACATTTTCACCGCTTTTCACAGCGGTGGTCACTCCGTTCTCGACGATCACTACGTAAACATCAGCGCTGGATGAAGCGGTGCCTCTGAGCGATGCGGTGAGGTCCATGGAAACAATGCTCTCTCCTGCAGCAACGTTGTCGATGGAGATCGATCCCGACCTGGGAGCTTTCAGCTGCCGGGAGAGTTCATCACGCACCAACCGCTCGTTATTGCCGACCACCTGAGCGCCGCCGTTCAGCAAGAGTTGCGGGGTGTAGACCTGACTGGATCTGCGAACCGCAGCATAGCGATTCTGGCGATCCGACCATTGTCGGGAAGAGAACGGATCGGTCCACCCTATCCGGTTCCAGTAATCGACGTGAAACGCCAGAGGGATGATCGCTCCGCCCGCGAATCGCTCGCGACCGATTTTACTGAGTAGCAGATCTGCGGGCGGGCAGCTGGAACAGCCCTGGGAAGTGAACAACTCTATGATGACCGCCTGCTGTGAGTTGTCAGGTCTGGCCGGTGTGGCCGCGCTCACTTCAGGCGAATGTAAGGCGCTGGTGAGCAGAAGGGATCCCGCCAGTAGAACGGTGCTGAGTCTAAAATTTCTGTTCGCCGATCTCATGGTCGCCTCATTCTCCTCGTATTCATGTTCCAAACTCATCAGCTCGACGCGGATTCCAGAATACGCAACGGACCGGAACGTCATTCCGAAGGAGCACACCGTGCTCGGTATCAAGAAACAGAAGGGGCTGCGACTGAGGAATCTACGAGCAGTGGTCGCGCTCGTCATTCCAAGCGCGGTCCTTTCGCGTAGATCACTCGCACCCACCCATCCCGCCGCTCGGGAGGACGGCTCTCCTGCTCATTCTCAGCGTTCTCGTTACCTCGCTGACTCGCCGAAAAGCCCGAGTCCTTCTAGTGGCTGCCACCTGCTTGACCTCCTCGCCAGCGAGGCGCTAAGACGTTACTTCTTGCCCCACAACTCCGCCAGGCGCTGCGCACGTCCGCAGTTGAACTTGTAGTACTTGTAACGCACAGGATTCTTGAGGTGATAGTCCTGGTGATAGTCCTCAGCGGGATAGAAGGTACCCGCCGCCACGATCTGCGTCAGGACCGGCTTCTTGAACCGCTTCGACTTATCGATGTTCGCTTTCGTCGTCTCAGCGATTCGCCTCTGCTCGGCGTCGTGATAGAAGATCGCGGAGCGGTACTGATCGCCTGAGTCGCAGAACTGTCGATTTGCGGTGAGCGGATCGATGTTGTGCCAGAAGATATCCACCAGCCTGGCGTAGGAGACCTTGGTTGGATCGAACACGATCTGTACGGCTTCGGCGTGTCCCGTACTTCCTGCCGAGACCTGCTCGTAGGTAGGATTCGACTTCGCTCCTCCGATGTAGCCGGAAGTAGCAGAGACGACGCCGGTCAGGCCGTCGAATTCCGCTTCCACGCACCAGAAGCAACCTCCGGCGAACGTAGCAATCGCACGATTAGGTGAGGCATTTGCTGCGATCGCAGTCGCCGGCGTGACGACATGCAGCAGGGCCATTGCGGCCATTGCAAGAATGAATCGTTTCATGACTTCTCCTTAGTGGGTCACTGCTACTTCTTGAAAAGAGGCAGATAGCGCCCGTAGCCAGCCGCTTTCAGCTCTTCGACCGGGATGAAACGAAGGGCCGCAGAGTTCATGCAGTAACGCATTCCAGTCGGTGCTGGTCCATCGTTGAAGACGTGCCCAAGGTGAGAGTCGGCATATTTCGAACGCACTTCTGTGCGGCGGTCCCCGGGAGCACCCTCGGCGCGCAGAACGACACTGGCTTTCTCGAGCGGCCTGGTGAAGCTGGGCCAGCCGGTGCCGGAGTCGAACTTATCCTTCGAACTGAATAGAGGCTCGCCGGAGACGATGTCCACGTAGATTCCGGCGGCCTTGTTCCGGTCGTAGGTATTTCGAAACGGCGGCTCGGTGGCGTCCTGCTGGGTGACGTTGTACTGGAGCGGTGTAAGAGACTTCTTTAGTTCCGCGGTTCCAGGCTTTTTGAACGCAGACGCGCTCCAGTCTTTTGCGCCGGCACTGGTTGCCAGAAGAGCGAGGGCGGCCATGGCGGCCACCAGGTTGTTTCGCAGTCTGTTCGAGATCATTGGTTCCCCCGTGATTCGCTCGTCTTCACGACGAGTTCATTCGATCTACGGATGGGAGTGCGTTGAAGGGGGTGATTCGTTACAGGCTGTTACGATTAGTTTTCGAGTGGTGTTCTGGGATCAGAGGATTTGCGGGCAATGACGGGGAATGGGCTTCGAAGTTCGTTGGTCCCGTCACAGGCAGGATTGCCTGTGCTCCACAGTCGCTGTGCTTACTCGATGGGCTTCGAAGTCAGCGGGTCCCGTCACAGGCAGGATGGCCTGTGCTCCACGTCATTGTGCACTCTCATTTTTGATCGGTAGCCTGTCGAGGAGTTCTTCGAGATCCTTCCCATCTGCTGGTTTAGTCATGTGCTCATTGAATCCGGCTTCAATAGCGCGCTTCTTATCATC
>JBKJUK010000109.1:0-2636 GCA_046590705.1 Thermoanaerobaculia bacterium | reverse complement strand
CGCAAATCTGCATCCCGGTCGAATTTCCATGTTCGAGCCGATTCATGGGAGCGATCCGCCGTCGGCTGGCTTTGACACCGCGAATCCGATCGCAGCGGTCATGGCCGGGGCGCTCATGCTCGAGTTTCTGGGGATGAAGCAGGAGGCCGCCTCCGTAGAGGCGGCCGTGACCGCGGTCATCCGGGATGGAAAGGTGACCCGTGACCTTCGCGGCCGGCTCGGAACAAAAGCTGCCGGTGAGGCGATTCTGAACAGTTTGAAGCAACTGCGAAGGCAGTTGTGAGACATTGCAGAAATAAGAGGAGACACCTGATTGAAGAAGAATATTTTCGCACTGACGTTTCTGCTGGCCGGCATCGCTCCGGCATTTGCGGGTGAGGGCATGTGGACCCCGCAGCAGATTCCACAGCTCGCAGGTGAACTGCAAAAGCTTGGGATCAAGATAGACCCCAACAAGCTCGCCGATCTGACGGGCGACCCGATGGGTGCAGTCGTTTCACTCGGAGGCTGCAGCGCCTCGTTCGTTTCGCCACTGGGGCTGGTGGTCACAAACCACCATTGTGCTTACGGTGCGATTCAATACAACTCCACGCCTGATCGCGATCTGCTCACGAACGGATTTCTTGCGGCCACCATGCAGGATGAGGTTCAGGCCGGTCCCGGAACCCGCGTCTTCGTTACCACCGCAATCGAGGACGTCACGAAGCTGATCACCGGCGAGATGCCGAAGAAGGTCACCGACGCCGAGCGTTACAAACTGATGGATCGACGCAAGAAGCAACTCGTCGAGACCTGCGAGAAGCAGGGCGGCGTGCGATGCACCGTGCCCGCCTTCTTCGAGGGCGCACAGTTTCTCAAGATCACACAGATGGAGATCAAGGACGTGCGTCTGGTCTATGCCCCTGCCGGTGGAGTTGGCAACTTCGGCGGTGAGACCGACAATTGGATGTGGCCGCGGCACACAGGGGACTTCTCCTTCTATCGCGCTTACGTCGGGCGTGACGGCAAGCCCGCCGACTTTTCGAAAGACAACGTTCCGTATCAACCGAAGCACTTCCTGAAAGTCTCGACTGCGGGAGTGAGCGACGGAGATCTGGTGATCGTGGCTGGTTATCCGGGCCGAACGTTCCGCTACCGCACAGCCGACGAGGTGAAGACTTCGCAGGAATTCTCCACGCCCATGACCATTCGCTATGCGCGCGATCTCAACGCGATTCTCGACACAGAGAGCAAGCGGAGCAAGGATGTCGAGATTCGGAACGCATCGCGCATCAAGGGAAACGCCAACACGCTGAAAAATTACGAAGGAACGATGGAAGTCTTTTCCACCGGCAAGATCATGGCGCAGCGTATCGAGCGCGAGAAGAAGCTGGAAGCCTTCCTCGCTTCCAGCCCCGAGGCGCGTAAAAAGTACGGCAGTTCGCTTTCAGAAATCGCCAGGCTGAATGACCAGATGAGGGTCACTCGCGAGCGCGATATGATTTTCGGCTGGCTGTATCGCTCCTCACCGCTTCTTGCACAGGCCAGTACGCTGCATCGACTTTCCATCGAGAAAAAAAAGGCCAACATTGATCGGGTAGTCGGTTATCAGGAGCGCGACTGGTCGAGGATTCGTGAAGGCGTGGAGCGTGCGCAGAAATCACTCGATGTAGCGAGCGACAAGGCTGGTCTGCGTTACTTTTTGACCGAGGCCTCGAAACTTCCGGCTGGTCAGCGCATCAAGGCCGTGGATGAGCGGCTTGCGGCGACTGGTGCCGAGGGTTCCGCTGCGCAGATCGATAAATTTCTCGAGCAGCTGTATGCCGGTACGAAGACCGCCGACCTCAGTGTTCGACAGGCCATGCTCGGAGAAACCACCGAACAGCTCAAGGCTCGTCGAGATTCGATGGTCGACTTTGCAGCAGCACTCAGTGTTCTCAGCCTCGAGCGAGAAGAGCGGGAACGTGCTTTCGATGGTGCCATGTCGCGCGTGCGTCCGAACTACCTCGAAGCGCTTCGTGAGATGAACGGAAAGATCATCTCGCCGGACGCCAACGGCACGCTTCGCATCACCTTTGGTACGGTGAAAGGCTACCGTCCGCGCGATGCGGTCTGGTACACGCCGCAAACGACTCTGGCCGGCATTCTTCGCAAGGACACCGGGAAAGATGAATTCTTCAGCCCGAAAGCTCTGCTGTCGGCTGCGCGCGACAGCAGTAAGACCAGCGCCTACACCGACCCTCAATTGCGGGACGTTCCCGTCAACTTCCTCTCGAACGTGGACACCACCGGCGGTAACTCAGGATCGCCGACGTTGAACGCCAGCGGTGAATTCACCGGCCTGCTGTTCGATGGAAATTACGAAGCACTCGGGTCGGACTACCTGGTCGATCCGGAAGTGACCCGCTCCATCCATGTCGACGCGGTGTACATGCTGTGGGTCATGGATGCCGTGGACAAAGCGCACAACCTGCTCAAAGAGATGAACGTACCGGTCAGGTATGCACAGTAGAGAATGAAGAATGGAGAATGGAGAATGTTGAATTGAAGGGCTGATGAACGCAGAACGCAGAACTCAGAACGTCGAACGGAGAAAAGAGTCGAAGATCAATCAGCCCCGTGATCGTCGCAACGATCGCGAACTCCTTGTTTTCTCC
>JBKJUK010000092.1:0-4638 GCA_046590705.1 Thermoanaerobaculia bacterium | reverse complement strand
CGGCCTCACGGCCGTGGCTAAAGAGATGCCGCCCCTCCGGGGCTCCGTGTGTGTTGGTTGCAGGAGCGATACTTACGATTGTCGGCGACTACTCGCTGCGAGGAGCAACCCGTTCATGTCTGTAAAACCGGCGTCACCCACCCATCCCGCCGCTCGGAATGACGGCGCTCCTGCTGAGGCTCAGCTATCCTGTGTCTTCCTCTCAATCGCCGCGCAGCGTTGATCGCGGACTCGGGATGAAGACTCTGCGGCTGCTCCGGCGATCCTTCTCTCGCGCGAAATGAAACGCGCCCGCTCAGGTCAACCCGTTCACGATCAACTCGTGGAACCGGCGTCTTACCGGCTGCATGTTGAATGGCCTGACATCCGGGTGCAGTCGATTTGTCATCAGGACGGCGATCATATCTTTCTCGGGATCGACCCAGACCGAAGTTCCCGTAAAACCGGTATGACCAAATGTCGAGGGAGATAACGGCCCCGATGGACCGGTCGTCTGCGTGGCCTTCATCTGCCATCCCAAACCTCGGTTTTCTTCGAGACCCGGAGTGTAATTCTGTAGAGCGAGAGAGCGCAGTTCGTCGGTCAGAAGCTGACCAGCCGGCGTGTACTCTCTCGCTAGCGCGTAGACCTCCCTGGCAGTCGCGAAAAGTCCCGCGTTCCCAGCGACGCCGCCCATGTGGAACGAATTCCCGTCGTCGACCTCGCCCCAGATCATGTAGTCGCGCAGTTTGAATTTCACTCCCCTCTGCGCCAGCATCTGCCGCTCGTTGGCATTTCCCCACTCAGTGGCCGCGATACGAAGTTTTGTGGCAGGGTCGGGATTGAAGCCGGCATCGGTCAGCCCCAGCGGAGTGAGAATCTGTTCGACGGCGACCTCTGCCACGGGGCGCCCGTGAAGCCGACTCAGAACCAGATACAGCAGGATGAAGTTGAGGCAGGAGTAGACCGCCCGTTCTCCAGTCCGGTACCGCAGCGGTCTGGCCACAATGGCATCGAAGTAAGCCTCGCTGCTCTCTCCCGCTGCATAGAGTGGATACCAGGCCTGGAACCCGGAACGATGGCTGAGCAGGTCGACAAACGTAATCTCCCTCTTATCCTTCCGATCGAGTTCGGGCGCATACCGCGATACCGGCGCATGTAAATCGATCAACCCGGAGGCGTGGGCCTGAAGAGCCAGAGTGGTCGTGATCAGCGGCTTGGTCAGTGAGGCAGCATCGTAGATTGTAGAGGCCGATGCCTCGATCTGCACGGGACGTACGACAGCCAGTCCGAGCGCGCCTTCCAGCAGCACCTCGTTCTTTCTGCCAACCAGATAGACCGCACCTGGGAAGCTGTGCTTCACGATCTCGGATTTCAGGTAGGTCCTGATTTCCTTCTCGAGCAGAGACAGCTGTTCTTTGAGATCTTCCATCTAATTGCGAGCCGGGCTGACAGTCAAACCCGAAGGGACTGCAAATCATCGGCCTCGCCGAGGAAATGCCAGCGGAATGGTAGTCGATTCCTGGACGCGTGCCCCCGGCCGCGAAACGTTCTCCATCCGGACGATGACGAAGAAAATCGCGCAGGGACGGGTTCTGCGCTCTCTTCAGGCCACGTTTCGCCGCTGAGAAATCAATCTGCTAAGATCCGCCGCTCTCGAAGTCCGAGTACACCTCTGAAGGATTCACGAAAAATCTAAATGTTCCGTCTCGAAAAGCTCGCCATTTCCGGCTTCAAATCGTTCTACGACCCTGCAGAGCTGGTCTTCCCGGCGCCAGTGACCGCTGTGGTCGGTCCGAATGGATGCGGAAAGTCGAACATTTCGGATGCGATCATCTGGGTGCTCGGAGAGCAGCGCGCCAGCCACATCCGCGGCGGCACCATGGAAGACGTTATTTTCCAGGGATCTGAGCGGCGCCGCGCTCTCGGGATGGGAGAAGTCACTCTCACCCTCTCGACAGAAGATGGACATCCCGCTTCCGACGACGGAAAGATCACCATCAACCGCCGCGTGTTCCGCAGCGGAGAGTCGGAGTTCAGGCTCAACGGCAAACGAGTGCGCCTGAAAGACATCGCTGACGTCCTCATGGACACCGGCCTTGGCATTCGCCAGTACTCGATCATGGAGCAGGGCAAGATCGATCAGATCGTCTCCAACAAACCGCAGGATCGCCGCAAGCTCATCGAGGAAGCCGCGGGAATCACCAAGTACAAAACCAAGCGACGTGCCGCCGAACTCAAACTCGACGAAACGCAGGCCAACCTGCTGCGTATCGACGACACGCTCTCCGAAGTGACGCGCAACCTGAATTCGCTCAAACGTCAGGCCTCGAAAGCCCGCCGTCACAAAGAGCTCGCAGACGCGCTGTCCGGCGCGAAACGTTCGCTGTATGCAGGACGCTTGATCGTATCTCGCGCCGAACAGGAGACCAGTGAGCAAGCGCTAACACTGAGCCAGAACCAGGAAGGCGAAGCCGCAGCAACCCTCGGACAGGATGAAGCTTCGCTGGCTGAAACACGACGAACCCTCACCGACCGCTCTGCGCGCGCATCCTCTCTGCGTGAGGAAGTTGCACGCCTGAGTTCAGAAGCAGAACGTCTGCGCTCGTTCCTGCAGCAGTCCGAAAACAGCCTGGGCGACCTGATGCAGCGAAGCGAAAACGCCGCATCACAGATCGGCACAGTAGACGCCGAGGCTCTGGAGCAGCAGCAACTGCTCGAAGAAAGAACACAGGCACTGGCCTCGGCCACTGAAGAACGAAACCAGCGCCGGACCGCCTCCGACGATCAGGAGAAAGCACGACAGGAACACTCCGATCGAGTACGAGTCGACGAACGCAACCTCACCGCTTCGCGAGAGAATCTCATGCGGATCATCGCGCGCATTACGGATGCCCGAAATCAGGTTCATCAGATCGAAATCGCAGTCGAGAAGGCAGAGTTCTATCTAGGAAAGCTCAATGACTCGACCCGCAAGGCTGAAGACAGCCGTGACACCGCGAAGCAGAAGGTCAGCGAGTGGGATCAGGCCGTGTCCGAAGCTGCGAAGAACCTGGAGACTGGAAGAGCAAAAGCAGATGAGGCTCGCCTTCGCCAGAGTACGCTGACCTCGAGCCGGGACGGAATGCGGGAATCCCTTGCCGGTGCCCGCGACCTCATCTCGCAGACCACCTACAAGATCGACTCCCTGCGCACGGTTCTCACCTCGCTCGAGTCGCAGGATGAAGAAGTCCGCCGCGCAATCCTCGAGCTGGTTCCGCACGCTCCATCCGCCGCCGAATCTGTTCAGGCAGCGGATGGATACGAGGCCGCGCTCGATGCCATTCTTCGGGACATCACCAAGGCCGTGGTCACACAGAATTCGAGTGTGGCAATCGATGCCATCTCGCGCCTTCGTGAACGCGGCGCTGGACGCGGTTCCTTCATCACGCTGGACTACACCGCATCGGCCGTTCCCGTCTCGGAAGAAGGTGATGTTGCCGGCGCGATCGTAGGCTCCGGACCAGTCGCTGATGCCATCCGAGCGGCAGTTCCGAACGCCTACATCGTCGACGATCTCACTGAGGCCATCCGGCGCTCGAAAGCAAACGCGCACGCCACCTTCGTCACACGTGATGGAGACATCATTCGAGGCCCGCTTCTGATCGGTGGAAAGAAAGAGAACGCCAAGGGCATCTTCTCGATCAAGCGCCAGTTGCACGATCTCGAGCAGACGCTGGCGGCGGAAGAATCACGCGCTACCAGCTTCGCCTCTGAACTGCAGCAGTTCGAAGAGAATCTGCATGAAGCCGACGACGCCAGAATCATTTCCGAAGAGCGTGTGCGCCAGGCCGAGACCGAACTTCGCGAACGAAACTCCGCGCGCGAGAGGGTGACCGTCGAACTGGAGCGATACCAGAAGGATCTCGAAGTAGCCTCGGAAGAACGTTCTCTGTACGAGAACGAGAAGCTGCAACTCATCGCGCGCAAAGAGAAAGCGATCGACGAGATGCGCCAGCTCGAGGAAGCGCAGCGCACCACCGAAGAATCAATTCACGAGATCGAGCAACGGCTCCAGGCAGCAAGAGCGGAATTCGAGTCGATCACCGAAGTGGCCGCGAAAGCCAGAGTCGATCTCGAGGCGGCCATCGGTGTAGTGAACGCCGTATCGCGTGAACACGAAAATCTGTCGCGCATCGTCATGTCACTCAGCTCGCGAGGCAGACAGCTGGTGAACGAGATCGAGGCGCTCGCGGCAAAAAGACGCGAGACCGAGACCGCCGTCGAGAAGGCTCGACAGGATCTCGATCAGACCCTCGTCACGCTGGCTGAAGTCGGCGAACAGCGAGTGGCCATCGAAGCGGAAGCAGCGGATCTCGATGTGCAGGTCAGGACGCTCGAGACCAAAGCCGTAACCGCCCGCGAGCATTGGAACGGGCTGCGCAGCGCTCTCTTCGAAGCAGAGCGCCGACTTGATCGTTCACGAGCCGCTTTCGATCTCCTGCGGGAGCAGATTGCGCTCGATCTGCACGCTGGAGTCGACGCGCTGACGGATGTGGACCCTCCGGCAGACGAGGCGGCGCGAGAGCAGGTCGAACAGGAAGTCGCGCGACTCACCGATCAGATCGAAAAGGTAGGTCCGGTAAATGTTCTGGCCATCGAGGAGTATCAGGAACTCGA
>JBKJUK010000261.1:0-40927 GCA_046590705.1 Thermoanaerobaculia bacterium | reverse complement strand
GTCCAACCCGAACGTCATCAGACCGGTCAGTCCCGCGATGACGAGCAGGACAAAAAAAACCAGGTAGGCCGTCGTGATCTGCGGGTAGCGGCGTTTGAAGTCGGCGAACGCTGGCTTGATGGACTGCAGACCCCCGAAGAATGCAGCCGCGTAGACCACGACGATGCTCAGATTCATCACGACCGGCGTACCAGGTGTCAGCTTACGAAACGGATCCTGGAGAACGCCGATGAGGATGGCCACATACCAGCCACGACGCCAATCTGTGAGCGCATACGCCGAGGCGATGCCCAGTGCAACGAGGAAAGTGTAAGTCATCTATTCATATCAGACAGCGATTGTACTGTTGTCCATTCCACTGCTCGACCGCGTTGGCACCGTTACTCTTGGGATTCGCGTGCAGCAGCACGCCTCGAATCAATCCAGTGCAGCATCTTCAGAATTCCATCGACGTCTGCTCGGTAATCCCACGATCCGATGATCTCGCGCGATTTTCTGCCCATGGAGTTGCGGAGTTCCGGATCAGCAGTCAGCCGATCGAGGTACCCGGCTAGTTCCGCCACTTCCCCGACTTCGAAGACGAAGCCGTTGACGTCATGTTGGGCAATGTCGCTCGCGGGTCCCACGCGGCTGGAGACGACGACCGGTAGTCCGCAGGCCATCGCTTCGTTGACCACCGTTCCACGCTGTTCGAAGGTGGAAGGCAGGACGAAGACGTCGCTCATGCCGTAGATTTCCGGCAGTGCGGTTTGATTGATGAATCCAGGAAATATGGCCTTCACGTTGAGGCGCGCAGCCTGCGCCTGAAGGGTTTGTCGTAAGACTCCGTCGCCTGCAAAGACAACCGTGACCTTCTCGCGATGTTGCATCCTGCCGACGGCCTCGAGGAGCGTCGCCGGGTCCTTTCTCTCGACGAGTTTCGCCGAGAAGAGGATCACCACATGATCGTGCGAGATTTTGAAGTGATCACGCACGACATTTCGCTGCTCGGGCGAGAGCGTACCTGACTTGCTGAAACGATCATTGTCCACAGCCCATGGCATCGGGAAGAAGCGGGTCTTGTCGGCGCCGTAATACTGGTAATAAGCGGCGTTGCTCTTGCCGGAGATCATGAAGCCGCTGGCGATGGCGAAGAGGCGGCGGAGCAACTTCGCACGCAATCGCGCTCGAGCAGTTCCCTCTGGAGGAAGGAAGCTGCTGTCGCCATAGAGAAAGAAGGGTAGCGAGGCGAGAGAACTCGCGGCGAATGAGATCCATGCACTGACCGAACCCCATCCCAGCATGATGATTACGGCGTCATATCTTCCAGTGAGCAACTCCGATGCAATTCCGGGATTGATGAGACTGAAGAATCCATGCTGCAGGCTCAGCGGTGAAAAGTTCTGGAGAAACTTGTATTTGTAATCCTGGAGCGTCGCTATGTCCCACTTCACCGAGCTGCCCATGTCACGATCTCGAAAGGTCGTGGCACCGCTGGACGAGCAGTAAAGCACCGTGAGATCGACCTCAGGATGCTGCGCGAGCAGGGTGAAGAGCGGATCCTGATACTGGATGACGTGTGAGGCCACAACGGCGAGCCGGAACTTTCTTTCCCTGGTCATGACAACGGGTCCTCCTTACTCATCAGCCTGCGGCCTTCGTGAGCCAATTCCGAAGCGAG
The DNA here is from genome assembly GCA_046590705.1 of Thermoanaerobaculia bacterium. Classification (GTDB taxonomy): domain Bacteria; phylum Acidobacteriota; class Thermoanaerobaculia; order Gp7-AA8; family Gp7-AA8; genus JBKJUK01. The sequence continues at coordinate 39,267 of JBKJUK010000261.1, read as the reverse complement.
CCGCATTCCTCGCATTTCTCCTAGCAGCTTGGCCGGAATGGCCCAGGGATGTTGCAGGTGGTAACGCGTCAGGACATTCTGCCTTAGGCGGCGCGCGACGTAGGCAATCCGCGCGAAACCATGCGAATGCATACGCGCGAAATAGTAGTCGCCCACCGAGTGAGCGGCCGTTGAAGCGGTGCGGTGGTCACCGAACGTTCGCGTGCCTCCGCTGGCCAGATGCAGATGTCTCAGTGACGCGGCGGGCGTGAAGCGGATACTGCCGCCGGCAGCGATCAGCCTTCGGGCGAAATCGGTCTCGAAGCGATACGCCACGGCCACGAAGTTCTCATCGAAGCCTCCGACTTCGATCGCACGCGATCTTAGTACAGAGAGGTTCCCGGCCATGACATTCCGTACCAGCGCAGGTTCCGACTGGTTGAAGCTGAATCGAAGATCTGCGTCGAGTCCGACCCCACCGTGTTCGGAGGGTGCGCACTCACTCTCATCGGGCTGGAGAACCTGTCCCTGTACGGCCCATATATCCTCCGTTTCGAAGCCGAGTAGATGTGCAGACAGTAAAGATGCTGAAGGTTCGATGTCGTCGTCAAGGAAGAGGACATACTTCGAGCGCGCTTCGAGCAACCCATGATTCATTGCTGCAGGAATCGACGGTCGTTCTCTGGTGATGCGTCGCACTCTGTGGTCGCCGCACAGCTCTTCGATTCGCCGGTGAAGGTGTGGCGGATACTCGGCGGTCTGGTCTATGACCAGAATTTCCTCGAGCGGACCGGGAAGGGCGAGAAGAAGTCGGAGCGTGTCTGCGAGAATCTCGCCGCGGTTGTAGGTTGGAATGACGATGGTCAACATCGACGCCGAATCAGCGGTCTCCGCACGCATCGCTCAGCCCTTCCCTCTACGAATCTTACTTCTCAACTCATCGATCAGATTGGATGTTTTTCCCGTCAGAGTCGGACCGACGATTCGTGTGGCAGCGATGTAGATTGCCAGATCGGTGGCTGGATTTTCTACTCCGGCTGAACGGGCGAGATGGAGAAGCCGCATTGATTCATGAGGAAGGTCTGCACCACCACACTTTCGCGCGAGCATGAAAAGGCTGCGTGCGAACTGCTTCATTGCCGATGAATCGAGTCTGACGCCCGCACGACGGGCGTGTATGAAGACGCGTTCGTGCGCTCGTGCCCTCTGCATGAGAGTGGGGCGACTGCCTCCTTGCGCTGAGAGCCGGTCGAGGCCGTCGTGTCTCATGATCAATACTTCGTCGGGTATGAAATCGATTGGTCGAAGAAGCGTTCCGATTCGGCAGTCGTACTCCCAGTCTTCTTCGGCGCGAAGATCGCTCCACCCACCAGCGCTTCGAACCATTTCCGCGCGGTAAAGTGGGGCACTGGTTTCCCAGTATCGGGCATTGAGGGTAGCAGGGAAGATCGTGTCGATTTTCACGCCGTTCGGTTTCCACGTGCATTCGAGCGTTCTTCCGCCGAGCACATGGCGCGTCGTTCCGTAGGTGAGAACGGCTTCGGGATGCTGGCGCATGCGAGCAACCTGTGTTGCGAGTTTGTCCGGCAGCAGCAGGTCGTCGCTGTCGAGGTACTGGAGAAACTCGCCATGCGCCGAAAGACGTCCGCATTCCCTCGCGCTGCCAGGTCCGCCATTCTTCTGAAGGAGGACGCGAATGTTCCCAGCTCGCGCCGCCAGCTCCGCAGCCACTGTCGGAGTGTCGTCCGTGGAACCGTCGTCGATGATGAGGATTTCCGTTTCGCCATAGGTCTGCTGCTGCGCCGACGCGACGGCTTCCTGCAAGGCTTTGGGGCGATTGAAGACCGGAATGATGATGCTGACCAGACCATCTTTCATCTGGTTGCACCGAGGTACTTCGCTGACCAGAGATTGAGAAGGAGCAGGCGCCAGGCGGCGTTGCTGAAAAGGCTGAGGGGATGGGGAAATGGATAGCCCTGCTGGCTGCGATCGAAGAAGAGAGTCATGGCGCGACGCATCCCAAGCTCGTCAGTCCATCCGGGCTCGTCGAGAATCATTTTGCGTGCGTAGGCGCGGAAGGACGTTGACTCGTCCATCCACGAGCTCGCGATCGATGCTCCGAATTTCGGTCGATCTGCAATTTCAGGTGGAAGCAGGCCGAATCTCGCTGCCGTGGTTCGAAGCAGCATCTTGTTGGTGCGGCCGGACAGGAGGGAACTGGCCGGGGTGGAGAGAGCGAGCGTGGCAACTCGAACGTCGAGAAATGGAGTGCGCGCCTCCACGGATGCCGACATGCTGGCGCGGTCGACCTTCATGATGTATTGATTCGGCAGCTGATGGATGACCTCGAACAATCGGATGGCAGAGAACCAGTCGTTCGAGTTGCGCCGGTACTTCGACATCAGCGCTCGAAATCGTAGATAGCCTCTGCCGTATCTCCGCCCTGCGTACGATCGGTAGAGAGAGAAAAGCTGATGCTCGAAAAACTTTCCGGCCGGCTCTTCGAATCGGTCGTAGCCGCCGAAAAGCTCATCCGATCCTTCGCCCACCAGAACGACTTTGAGACCGAGCGCTCGTGCTTTCTGATAAAGCAATCGTGTCGAGACCATGCCCCAGTCCGAGAAGAGATCGTCGAAGTACCAGATGGCCTCGTCGATGGATTCGTATACGTCTTCCGGACGAATGACTGCTTCCAGATGTTCAGAACCGATGAACCGGCTCACCTGCCGGGCGAAAGGGCGCTCGTCGACGGTAGAATCGCCGAAGGCCATGGTGAGGGTGGTCACTTTTCCTGAGCGAGTGGCGAGACTGGCGATCAGGGAGGAATCGAGTCCGCCCGAAAGAAGGATTCCCACAGGCACGTCTGCAATCATGTGCTCGGCGACAACTTCACTCATCAGTTCGTGCAGCGCGACTTCACGCTCTGCATATGATCTGGAAAGGTCCTGCTGCACATCCTCGGCGCGGAAGAAGCTCGTCGGTTCAGAGACTGAACCCATCCCGATTCGGAGCGTCGTGCCAGGGGACAACTTATGAACGCCTTCCAGTGAGGTGCGCTCGTTTTCGTAGGTGTACCCGAGCTCGACGTACTGCTCGAGCGCCGCGCGATCAAGTCGGGCACTGAATCCCGGTATCTGTAGAAATGCCTTCAGCTCGGAGCTGAAGGCCACGCCTTTGCCGTTGGGCAACGCGGTGTAGAAAAGGGGTTTGATGCCGAGAGGGTCGCGCGCCAGAAGAATCGAGTTTGTCTCTGCCGACCAGATTGCCAGCGCGAACATTCCGGCGAACCGCCGCACACAATCATCACCCCATTCTTCATAGGCACGCAGTACGACCTCCGTGTCCGAATCAGAGTGAAAAGCATGTCCCGCCGCCTCGAGCTGCTGTCGAAGTGAACGGAAATTGTAGATCTCGCCGTTGTAGGCAAGGGCAATGCCCTCACTTTCGCTGTACATGGGTTGATGAGCACGCACGCTGAGATCGATGATGCTCAACCTGCGATGCCCCAGGGCCACCCCACGTGCGGGATCATGCAGGAAACCTTCGTCATCGGGACCGCGATGGCGCAGGCACTCGGTCATGGCTACCAGCGTCTCTCTGCTCAAGTCCGCACCCGGTACGAGCGACCACCCTGTGATGCCGCACATCAGTAGCCTTCGCGGCGGGCGCCGACGAACGAAGAAACTCTCTCACTTACCTGTCCAGAATTTCTGTCTGACATCCGTACAGTCTTCATCAGTATGCGTATGTCCTGACGTTATTATGCCTCGTGAGCGGGTCGTGCCAACGTACTTCGAAGGCAAAGATCCTCTGCGTTTCATAATGTGGGGCAATGATGAACGTGGGCGGGGTTTCCGTGGTGATGAGTGTCTACAACGCTGGGGAGACACTCCGAACAGCGATCGACTCAATCATGCAGGAGCGGCAGATCGAGATGGAGTTGATCGTGGTGAACGATGGTTCGACGGACGGATCGTCAGACCTGCTTGACCGCTACGCTGCCGAAGACGAGCGTGTCCATGTTCATCATCAGGAGAACCGCGGGCTCACGGCTGCGCTACGGAGAGGGTGCGCAGAGGCGCGTGGCACTTACATCGCCCGTCATGATTCGGACGACTTCTCCGAGCCCGACAGGTTTCGCCGGCAGAGGATCATTCTCGAGCAGGAACCAGATCTCGCTTTTGTTTCCTGCTGGACACGCTTTATCGGACCATCGTCCGAGGAACTCTGGGTGCAGAAGAAGGACGCCGCATCTGCGGTCTCTGCCGATGTAGTCAACGGTCGGGCGCTGGCGGAAGGACCGACCAGTCACGGGTCGGTGATGATGCGTCGTGACGCCTATCTCGCTGCCGGTGGTTACCGGACCGAGTTCTATTTCGGTCAGGACTGGGATCTCTGGTACCGCCTGGCCGAAAGGGGAAAGTTTCAAGTGGTACCCGACATTCTGTACAACGCGCGAGTCGACCCGCTCGGTATCAGCAGCATTTCACGCATGCTGCAGATGGCTCTCGGCGATCTTTCTCGTGCGGCCACTGAAGTGAGACGCGCCGGCGGTGACGAGGAGGCGATTCTCCTGAAAGCGGCAGCGATACGACCTTTGCGAGGAAAGCGAAACGGTGCTGCTGCTGCCGACGGGTTGTACTTTATCGGCGAGATGCTCCGGCAGCGCTCAGATCCTGCAGCCCGTCGTTACCTGGGCAAGGCAATCGCCGCACGGCCCTGGATGATCAAGGCCTGGGTTCGATGGCTTCAGGCGCAGCTCGGACGTTGAGTTCAGGAAGCGAGACGAGACGAAGTCATTCGGCTAACCCGCATTTCTCACAGGGTTTCGTCGCGAGGACGCTATCCACTTCCGCAGCAGAATGTGAGAAATGCGGGCTAAGTCAGCTCCTGCGATCCGCGCGCTGAGAGAATCTCCCGGTACCAGCTCAGGAAACGTTCCGCCTGCAGATCGAGAGTGAACTCGGTCGTGACCTGCCGAAGCCCGTTGTCAGCGATCTTCTGCCGAAGTTCGTCGTTGTCGAGCAGCGCCATCACCATGCTCGCGAACTCCGTGGGATTGGCGGGAGATACGAGTGCTCCTGTCGCCTCTTCTGCAGCGTGTGTACGTAGGTCGCGGAACTGTTCTGGAATCCCGCCGACAGCAGTCGCAACGACCGCCGTTCCGCAGGCGCGCGCTTCCAGCAGTACGTTGCCGAACGACTCCACGCGGGCAGCATGCAAGTAGATGTCAGCGGCGCGGTAGTAATCAGCGAGCCGGTTGTTGTCGGCCTCGAACGGCACAAACCTGAGTTCGAGATTCCCGATCTTCTCCGGTGCCGCTGTTTCTCCCACGGCCAGCACGATGATCTGCTCCGGTCGCTGGCCGATGATCTCGAGTGCCGCTCGAAGCGTGACAAAGTCTTTCCAGACGTTCCCGCGGATGCCGTTGGCCGCAACGAGCAGCACGCGCGCATTGGCCGCAACGCCGACTGTCAGGCGTGCGGCGCGGCGATCACCCGGGTTGAATGTCCTGATGTCGACACCGTTGGCAATCACGCGCGAATCGATGGCTGCCGCAGAGATGATCGATTCATGAACACGATTCATCATCCATTGGGAAGGAGTTGCCACGTAGACGCGACTATCGGCCAGGATGGCGCGCTTCCTCTGCCAGTTGAAGGCAGTGGCGTCACGCTTGATGGCGGGGAAAATAGTGAGGTCCGGACAATCGCCACAGCCAGTCTTCCATTTTTCGTTTCCGTTGAGCGAGAAGGCGCAGTGCCCGCTCATGAGCCATCCGTCGCGAACATTGAGAATCGTCGGCACCCGGCGGCTGAGTCGAGGCAACTCACGCAGGTCGAAGTAGTCTCCATGCAGATTGTGCAGGTGGAGGACATCGGGCCGTTCTGGAGGAAGCTCGAGCAGACCCGCAGTTCCCGGGAAGTGAAAGTCTTCGATCCCCCGCTCGATCTCGAGCATGCGGGCGGGTTCAGACAACCGTCGCGCAAGAGCGGTGAGTCGTCCAAGCCCACGGATCCTGTGAACGATTCCGTCAGGGTTCCGGCGTAGCCTGTCAATGGCGCGGACCACGACATTTCGCTCTGCATCATTTCGAATCACAAATGCGTGCTCGTTATTCGCACGCAAAGTACCGGCCGCCAGCCACGACTCATGACCGAGCTCGCGGTACCTTGTGGCTAGATTCTTGGCTGATCGCTCCGCCCCGCCGGCGACATCACTGGTTGAGACCTGCAGGATGCGCAGCGGGCGTGATCGGTCTGATGCATCTGTCAAGGAGTCACTCCGGTACTGCGCATCCATTCGACGAAAATGAGGTGAGACCAGACTCGTAGCGCTGGCCGGCGTCCGGCATCGAGATCGTCTCTGGTCGACTTCAGCTGTCGCTCGCTGAAGATGCTTCGGGCCTGATCCGATGCCAGTGCTGAGCGAACTCTTTCCTTAAGCGGACCGCTCAGCCACGATTGCAGCGGGAGTTCGAAGCCGAGCTTCTTCCTTTCGGCCGTGCCGGGAGGCAGCAGATCGCGAACCGCGTCGACGAAGAGAGACTTGTTGCCGGAGTCGGTCAGCTTCAGCCGCGAAGGTAACGCCAGTACGAACTCGGCCAGGACATGGTCCAGCAGTACTGGACGTACTTCGAGCGACCAGCGCATCGACATGGCGTCGGCATCGCGGAGCAGCGTGTCCGCCATGTACCTGCTGCTTTCGACGTAGGACGTTTGTGCGACGCCGTCAAGTTCCGCACGAATGAACGGATCGTACAACGCTGTCAGCGGCTCCATTCGGGTGCGCGCTGCCATATCGCCGTTGAGCATCCCGGGCTTCTCCCGGTCGTCCACCAGCCGGCGCATCGTCGCGTAACGCTCGGGAAGTGTGGCCAGGAGAAGATCCCGATCTGCGAGAAAGCGACCCGGTATCTTTCGGAGTATGCCTCTGCGGAGCGGAGAGGGAACGGCCGCGAGTCGGCGATCCCAATTTGCTGCACGATCCATCCGCCGGAAATGCTGATACCCGGCAAACAGTTCGTCACCGCCGATCCCCGACAGTGCGACATTGAGAGAGCGTGAGGTCGCCTGCGAAACGAGATAGGTGTTCGTGCCGTCCAGGCTCGGCTGATCAATCGCCCTCACGAGATCATCGAACTGTGCGGCGACTTCGGCGCCGGTGACGAGCACCTCATGGTGTTCGCTGTCGAACGTCCGGGCCGCGAGGCGAGCCCATTCCCGTTCATCGACCGCGCTCTGATCTTCGGCGAATCCTACTGAAAACGTACTGATGCGCCGTCCGCTGGCGCGTGTCATCAGACCGACCACCGCAGTCGAGTCGATCCCTCCGCTCAGGAATGCGCCCACTGGAACATCGGCGACCATGTGCAGTCGCGTGGCTTCGTCCAGCAGCACGCGAAGCTCACGCGCAGCAGAAACGCCATCGATGCCGCGCAGTTCTCTCGCGTGAACCCGGCTGGCCTCGGCCAGATCCCAGTATCGTGCAGTTGTCGCGCTCAGCTCGCGCCGAATGGTCATGGTGTGACCAGGCGCCAACATTTTTACACCGGCGATGGCAGTGCCTGGCTGTGGCACGGATCCGAGCGACAGATAGAACCAGAGCGCCTGGGGATCCAGTTGCCGCGGGACCAGTCCGCTGGCCAGCAAAGCTTTCAGTTCCGAAGCGAAAATGAACGTGCCTTTCTGCGTGGTGAAGTAGAGAGGTTTGATTCCGAAACGATCACGTGCGAGAAAGAGTGTTTCTTCCGCGCTGTCGTACAGCGCGAATGCGAACATACCGCGCAGACGGCGCACGCAGTCCTCGCCCCATTGCGCCCAGCCGGCCAGCAGAACCTCGGTGTCGCTGTGCGAGGTGAACGTGTGTCCGAGAGTCTCGAGCTCGACGCGCAACGCGGCGAAGTTGTAAATCTCGCCATTGAATGCGATCTGATAGCGTCCATTCGCGTACGGCATCGGTTGATGACCGGAAGCGCTGACGTCGATGATGCTCAGCCGCCTGTGTACCAGGGTCAGGCGGCCGTTTTCGAAGCGGCCTGAATCATCCGGACCGCGGTGAGCCATGGCCCCACTCATTGCCGCCGCCGCGTCGGGTGCCGGCTCTCCGAACAGCCCGCCTATCCCGCACATCTGACACTCCTTGAAAGGATGCGAACCTGCAAACTCGATCCTCTCAAACTGATCGGCCCGTAAGGTCTTTCAGACCGCGCTTGAGGCGTCGCAGTTGTCGAAGAGCAGGTTCGAGCGAGCGTCGTAGGCGGGCCTTGGGCGTGTTTCGCGCTTTCGATTCCGCTCCTCCGAAATTTCGGTCATAGGTGATGGCGTCGGCAGATTCGTCGCGCACCACGAAGGGTGGGTGATGTATCTCGTCCATCGCGAAGGTCGGCAGGCTGAGAACTCCGCTCTCCGACTTCGTGTGCGTCGCGTCATCACCGAAGCCAATATTCGAGACGAGATTGACGCTCGGTATGACCACCAGACCTGACTGCGACCAGCAGGCGAAATTCCACTGGTAATCCCACACATCGGGCGCGCCCTGATGCATCTGGTCGAAGGTCGAACGCCACAAATCGCGCTCGTACGGGTCGCGGCAGCATGTCTCCAGCAGCCCTGCATCTCTGAGTTCAGGCCATTGGCGCATCGACCAATCGAAATGTTGCCAGGCACGACGCCAGGTTGCCCATCCCCAGGCGTGTGTGTACTTCGAAAAATAATAACTGTAGGGATTCAGAGACTTACTGCCCACAAAGTTGTTTCCGCTGACATGCATCACCCGTTCATCTGTGCGGTAGTAAGCCAGCAGCTCCTCGCAGAAGGAAAAGAAAGATGGATTGGGCACGCAGTCGTCCTCGAGGATGATCACTTCCTCGGAGAGCGTGAATGCCCAGGTGATCGCGGTGTGCATCCTGACGCCGCAGCCCAGGTTGGTGTCGGAAAAATTGGTGATGACGGTACACGGCCAGTCGACCTCGCTGATCACTGCGCGGGCCTCTTCGCACAACGCAGCTTCAAAGTCACCGCGAGGTCCGTCGGCCGCGATCAGGAGCGTTGCCGGACGGGCGGCCGCAATTGCACGGATAGCGCGGCGCGTCAGCTGCGGACGTTTGAAAATGACGAGCAGGACGGGCGTCTGAATCGCGTCATCCATCATGTGCAAATCATACTACGCGTGATGCGTGCGTCGCTGGGCGCAAGGGAACCACTACTCGAGGCTGAGGAGCCTGACCGCCCGCTTGATCCATTTGCTCTCTCTTTCGCCCGTTGCGCCCAGAGTTCCGACAGCCGAGCCGAAGAGCACCGCCAGGTCAATCGGCGCCAGCTGCATCCTGAGGCGGAGGAGACGTCGCGCAAAGATCTTCAGAGCGTCTCGGAACAGCCGCACGTCAGTCGGTGCAGGATGAATGAGCGCGCGCTGCGAAGGAAAGGAACTCACGAGGGCAGGAAGATAGCTGGACGATGTGCCGTAGCTGAGCCGCTTGATGTAAGCGAGAGTGGCACGTTTTGCAGGGATCATGTGTGTTGCTCGAAGCTGGGATGAGATGCCCGCGGCCAGATTTTTCTTCACCGCTTCCCAGACGATCTGTGTGTCGCCACCGCTGGAAAGGCTCGTGCCGACGCGATCGGAAGCGGTCAGCTCACCGGCGAGGAAGCTGTCCCTGTAGCGGGTAAGCACGTCACGCCGTACGACCATGCACGATCCTGGCGGGTAGTAGTCGGTCCAGGTGCCGGGCACGCATCCGTAAGAAAGTCCGGCAGAATCCCGCTCCTGGAAGTGGTGCGCAAACGTGCGAGCGAACCACACCGAGGCCCCGTCTACGAAGTCGACCGTGATCTTGCCGGGCCCTATCACTCCGATGCAGCTCTGTTCGGAGAGGATCCGGTGAGCATTGGCAATGTAATCGGGCGCCGGTTCGTTGTCATCATCCACGAAGCAGAGAAAATCTGACGTCGTGCCTTCGATGGCTTTTACGCGCGCATAGCTCAGGCCGGAACGCGGCTCGGAGATTAGTCGAGCCCACGGGCAACTCTGCAAAAACGCCTTGACCGATGCACGTTCCGCAACCGGCGGCTTGCTGTTGTTGTCAATCACGACACATTCGACGGTGAGACCGGCCGGGATTTGCTGCGCAGACACGGCCGCGAGCGTTCTGGCTAGAAGTCGTTCGTCCGGATTGAACGTGCAGATCGCTATGCCAAACGCAAAGGCAGAACCGCCCTGTCCGTCCATCATCGGGAACTCGATTCAGCGACGAGCATCGGATTCGGAAAAGACCCGGCAGCTCCCAGTTTGCGAAGCCAGACCAGATTATCGACATGGCCGATCAGCTGCCACTCGCCTGTCGCCAGCATCTCGCCGACTACGCGCGAGACGGCTTCAAAAAAGGTGACGTCGTGCATGGCCAGCACGCTTCCATCCCGCAGCCACTCGCTCACCAGGTCGACATCTCCCCGCACCGCTGGATACGTGTGATCAGCGTCGATGAACGCGAAGTCGAAGGGCAGCGAGAAATCGCTGGCTACCATTTCTCCGCTCCGTTTCCGGACAGTGGTGATTCGGAACGCGGCGCCGTTGGTATTTTTTTGAAATTCGGCGAACGTGTCCCGCATGCCTTCCGGCATCGTCTCGTTCTCCCACGTGTCAACACAGTAGAGACGACCGTCGTTCGAGAAGAGCGCCGCAGCAATGCGGCAGCTCGATGCGCCGAGGTACGAGCCAACCTCCAGCGCTCGTCCCCCCTGAGGTATGTCAAGAGCGAGGCGGTAGATTGCATCCAGCTCGGCGATCGTCATGTGCGTCTGAATACTCAGTGCCCGTTCGAGCGACAGGTCTGCAAGCTCGCGCCGTCGCAATGCGTTCTGCGTCATCCGTGCGCCGCTTCCTGCCAGCCGCGCCACGCGGTCCAGAATCTTCACAGTCAGCGATCGAGTCTTCATTCCCGGCTCACGAAAGAAAAGGCTCCCACTGCGTTCCCCGTTTAGGCGCGACGAAGCGCCTGGATGGCTCTTCGCTCTTTTCGATGACCACTACAAAAGGGTAAAAGTGAATCGATCGTATCGCCTGCTGCAGGACGCTGGCCGAAGTCGTTAGATCTACCGCACCTGGGACGGCCTCGAATCGATTCAGTTCATCGGCAAGCCCATGAACATAGTCAGCGAATGAGTTGCCGGTCCCGTGCACGTCTTCGCACAGATACACTCCACCCGGCGCGAGATGCGGCAGCATCTCTTCGAGTGTGACTCGCTGTTGTTCAGGCGTGTGTCCCCCATCGTCGATCAGTACGTCTACTCGCGGCCGACGACGCTTGAAGTTCCCCCAGAATTCCCTATCGGACTGGTCCCCGATGACGATGTCCACGCCTGCCCCGGCATAGCTGCGGCAGGCTTCCTCGATATCAATCCCGGTAACATGACAGTCTGGTCCGAAGTAGTGCCGCCACATTTCGAGGCTCCCGCCGCTGAAGATTCCGATCTCGACGACTTGAGCATCGCTGCCGGCAAATTTCGCGAAGTGCCGTTCATAAATTTCGAGGTAGTGGGTCCACTTCCAGATGCCGCGTCCCTGAGTGTGTGCCGAAAAGTATTCCTGGAAACGATTGCTCTTCTCTATGCTTCGGGATTCACCTCCGGGAATGCGTGGCGGGTAGTGTTGTGCGAAGTCTCTCGCGCGGCGACGTTCCGCGGTGCCTGCCGTGTCCTCGCGGGCGGTCACTTTCCGCGTGAGGCGGCGCAGCCATGCCGAAATCGGGCGCAGCATCGCTACACTCGCTCCATGCCAGACGACACGCTTACGGTGGAAAGCGGCACTAAGAAGCCGTGTCCTCTGCTGTGAGGAAAGGTGCGCCCGGAGGTTGGGGAGTCGTGGATTTCGAATGAGACCGCTTCTTTCACTTCGTCAAAGGTGTCACTAGGGTGGCTGCCGACCCAGACGTTGACGAGGTATCGGCCAGGCACGAGGGGGGGAAGATCCACGAAGACGCTCAGCGCCTGCTCTCTCGAGGAGGGCTTCAAAAATCCCTCCTGATGCGGCATGGCCTGCATCATTACCATTCCGCCAGGATCCGCGATGTCGATGGCGATGAGCGCTTGCTTGTGCTGTCCGGAAGAATGTAGCGTTACCTGCACTTCGAGCCGCAATTGGGGCTGCCCGCCCGTAATCGAAACTGCGATCGTGGAGATGGTCAGCGCCTGAAGAAGGTCGTTATCAGGTCGCTTCCAGCGCGACGCGGCCCCTCCTGCGCTGCGCGACTCGTAGAACGAAATGCACTCCTCCGCCGTGCCGGTCCGGATCACCGATCCAGCCTCGAGATAAAGTCCCGCCGTGCAGAGATTTCGCAGCGCCGCCAGGTTATGGCTGACGAAAAGTACAGTTCGGCCGCCCTTCGCCACCTCTCCCATTTTCCCCATGCAGCGCTTTTGAAATTCGGCGTCACCGACCGCGAGTACTTCATCGACCACCAGAATCTCTGCTTCGACGTGCGCGGCCACGGCGAATGCAAGCCGAACGTACATGCCGCTCGAGTAACGCTTCACTGGTGTATCAAGAAAACCTTCGACTCCGGAGAAAGCCACGATGTCGTCAAACTTGCGATCAATCTCGCGCCGGCGCATTCCGAGGATCGTACCGTTGAGGTAGATGTTCTCCCGACCGCTGAGCTCGGGGTGAAAGCCGGTGCCGACTTCCAGCAGACTTGCCAGACGACCTCGAACCATTGCGCGTCCGCGCGTGGGGGTGGTCAGGCGCGAAAGGATCTTGAGAAGAGTCGATTTGCCTGAGCCATTCGGGCCGATGATGCCCAGAACCTCGCCTTCCGGGACCGCGAATGAAACGTCATTCAGCGCCCAGAGTTCAGATCGCTCCTCGTTGCGGAAGCCCGACCCTCGGTGCATGAGGTTCGTCAGACGTTCGGCCAGCAGGTTAGTGTGTACGTCACCAAGCCTGTACATTTTGGAGAGATTTTCTGCCTGTAAGGCGAGCGCAGTCATAGGTTAGATGACGTCTGCAAATGTTCGCTCCATCCGTCGGAAATAGTAGAGTCCCGAGACGAGCAGCCCAATAACGATGGTGGACGAAACGGCGATCGGCATAAGGGCGGGCGCTGCCTTGCCGAGCAGTGCCCATCGAAATCCCTCGATCACTCCGACCATCGGGTTCAGCGCGTAGATCGTTCTCCACCGATCCGGTACGATCGACGCTGAGTATGCAACGGGTGACGCATACATCCAGATTTGAACCAGAAACGGCACCACGAAGGAAACGTCGCGGTATTTCACGTTGAGCGCTGTAAGCCAGAGGCTGACCGAGAGCGCGGTGAGAATCGCCATACCCATGAACAGGGGGAGCATCAGGATGCGGGGAGTCGGCAGAATCCGATGCCACGCCATAAATGCGAAGAGCAGTACGAACGCGATAGCGAAATCAATCAGGCCGGAGAAGACCTTGCTTAGCGGAAGGACGAGCCGCGGAAAATAGATTTTAGTAATGAGATGGGTCGCTCCGACGAGACTGTTGCTCGAGTCCTGCAGCGATCGGGCGAAATAGTTCCACGGGACCAGGGCGCACAGTGTGAACACGGCATAGGGCAGCCCTTCGGAAGGGAGCTTTGCGAACTGCCCGAAGACAGCCCAGAAGATCGCCATCATCGTCAGCGGCTGAATTACTGCCCAGCCGAGTCCAACCACGCTTTGCTTGTAGCGCAGCGTCGCGTCGCGCCACGCGAGCAGGAAAAGTAACTCTCGATAGGCCCAGAGTTCATGCAGATCGAGAGCGAGCATCCCTCGCTGCGGCACAATCCAAGTGACGTTCTGTACTCGTGCGGTCTGTTCACTCATGAGGGATAGAATCGCGTTGATGGCTGCAACGAGGCCTCAGTGTAGCCGAAATCGAAATCGTCGACCCGGCACGAGTCTCTCCTTCAGCGAATGCTTTGCGTTCAGGGATCGGAGAACTTCGACAGTTATGCCCGCCGCTGCTGATATGTCGCGGAGCGGAACTCATCGAGCTGGCTTCAGCCAGCGAACTGCCGCTCTGGACAACGGAAGTGGCCTTGGTGTGACGACGTTGCGCATCCCTTCGCGCGTGTTCTCGGTGATGCTGAGGAACCCCGAGCCCGTTCTCCGTTCAATCTTCTGGTGCTCGACAATGTCCGCGAAGACCTCCCGCAACCGATGGAGGCACTCCGTTTCATCGCTGAGCTCTCGGCCCCCGGTGCGATCGCATATGTAAGCGTACCTTCGTACGAGCAGCGGGTCTGGCGCGCGCAGCTAGCCGGACCGAAGAATGAAAATTCGCCGGATATGACGCATCTCACCCAGTTACTTACTGCGACTATTTTTCTGCTAGTCGGCGCATCACGTCATCGATCCGCCGGTTGAAGCTGTGCAAAGAAAAAAAAGCGAGATCCGGATTTTGCTGTTTAGCACGACCGAGTGAGGATTCGATGGCCCTGAACAGTTGTGACGGATCATCCGGGTTGACGACCAAACCGGACTGCGAGCTCAGTACTGTTTCCCTGCTGGCGTCGAGGCTGCTGGCCACCACCGGGATCCCACAGGCCATGGCTTCTACCAGAACGAAGCCGAATCCTTCGCCCCGTCCAGCCAGAATGAAGACGTCCGCCAGACGATAGAGGTCTGCTTTCTCTCTCTCCTCGACAAAGCCCGTGAAGATCACGTGACATTCGAGGCCTGCACCCTTCACTAGAGACTCGAGGCGATCCCTGTCACTTCCATCTCCGGCGATGACGTATTGCAGGTCGGGATACTGGTCCAGCAGAGTTGGAATGATGGCGATGATTTCGTCGAATCCCTTGTACTGTTCGCCGCCTGCCAGGCGCGCCAGCGTCATCAGTACCGGTCCACTTCCTATTCCGAGTCGGACGGCCAGTGCTTCATTTCTCTGGCCCGGTCCGTAGCGTGAGAGGTCGATTCCCGGAGGTACGACGAATTCCGGCACCTGGAGTTTGGCCCAGCTTTGAAAGCGCGCGCGGGTGTGCTTGCTGATGGTCAGGTGAGCATCGATAAGGTCAACGCATCGCCGGACCAGCGTCTGCGTCGGCGCGGCCCATGCGTCGATGCCGTAAGTGACCAGCACGATTCGCGCTCCGCTGACTTTCTTCGCAGCGACAGCCGCCGGAAGCAGGTTCATATGGCCGCACACGATTAGATCGAGGTGGCGATGTTTGAGAGCAGTGCTCAGAGCCTTCCACAAAAAAGAGAGCTTGCCGGCGCCCTTATGATTCAACTGCAGTACTTTGTCAGGGAGTACTGGCGTGCCGCTCGATGCGCTCCTGGCGATTGCTCGAATGCTCCCGACGTGCGGGCTCAGCGACAGCGCCCCCAGCATCTGTCGATTGAAGAGCGCGATGCCGCCTTCTCCGCCGTAGATGTCGGTCGCCAGAAAGAGCACATTCATCGGACGAACACTCTCTCTCCGACGATGCGCGACCACCGCCGGCTGCCTTCGCCTTTCGAGGAAGTGTCAATCGCATCAGTCCAGTGACTGAGTGGCACCGTGAAGCCGGTTTTTCGTCTGCGGAAAAGCGCAGCAGGCAGACGACTTTTCGCCGCTCCCTCCATCAACCGTTTTCCCCTGGCTTTTCCATTCAGCATGAGTGGCGCAATAGCTCGCAGCAACTGAAAGTCAACGAATGGCGTCCGCAACTCCAGTCCGTGTGCCATGCTGGCCCAGTCCGCATCACGCAGCAGCTGATTCCTCATGTAGAACGTGGACTCCAGCGCCGCAACGCTGGCGTAAGGATTGGTCCCGGCCCGCGTCGACACATCCTCCATCCGTTCTGGGAGCCTGAGTCGTTCGATCCCCGCTCGCGCTGCATCGCGTCCCATGATCCTCTCGAGGTCGGAAGGCAGGAACAGGGATCGGTAGACCGAGTATGCAGACGCAGGTGTCTGGCCATGCTCAGCCAGAGCGATCAGCTTCCGCAATCGCTGCGGCCCACCTACGGCAGCGATCGACCTGCCGGCAAGCGCGGCCAGCGAAGAGACTGGTGGCGTCCGGCTGATGTTCCGGAGCAGGGCCGATGCGCGAGGAACGAAGTTGAAGGATGGGTATCCGCCGAAAAGTTCATCCGCTCCCACCCCCGAAATCGCGACTTTCAGACCTCGGTCGACGGCGGCCTTCGAAACGCAGAAGCTGTTGAGGCCATCGATGCTCGGTTGATCCATGGCCGCAAAGAATGATGGAAGCATCTGATCGAAGTCTTCGCGCGAAAGAGTGGCCGTATGATGTTCCGTTCTCAGTAGACCAGCTGTAGCCGCCGCCAGGATAGATTCGTCATCGCGCGTACCTGCGTACTCACTGAAGGCGAGTGTCAGGGTGTGCAGACGCTCTGGTGAGACGGAGTTGAGCAGCGAGGCCAGCACCGACGAGTCGACTCCAGCGGAAAGGAAGAGACCGACCGGGACATCGGCCACCAGATGCGCCATTGCCGAGTCCTGCAGCGCCTCGGTGGCCCTGCTCTGCAGCTCATGCAGGGTGAGCTCCGCCGCCTCGAGTCCTGCTTCGCGGAACGTCGCCGCGACCGACGCGTACTCCTGCGGGCCGTTCGTGCCGCTCTCATCGACCTTCATGAACGTACCCGCGGGGAGCGCGGCGATGTTGGCATACACGGTGAAAGGCTCCGGTACACTTCCGGTGAGATAGAAGCCAGCCTCTGCAGCGAGGTCGAACTGCCTGGAGATCCCGCCACCTGCCTGCAGAGATCGAACCTGCGAGGCGAATCGAAAGACACCTCCGGTGATGGAGTAGTAGAACGGCTTGATTCCGTACGGATCGCGCGCACAGAAAAGTTCGCGCTTTTCGTCATCCCAGATGGCGAAGGCGAACATTCCGCGTAGCCGCTGCAGCATCCGCGTTCCCTCTACCTCATACAAATGGAGAAGGACCTCCGTGTCGCAGTCAGTAACGAAACGACGTCCTTGCGCTTCGAGCGTGGCCCGGATCTGGCGGAAGTTGTAGATTTCGCCGTTGAAGGTGCAGGAGAGTCTGCCGAGATGCATCGGCTGCGCCCCTCGGTCGGTGAGATCGAGGATGGCCAGTCGCCGGTGCAGGAGAGCCGTGCGGCGTCTCGGACTGACCCAGAGTCCTCGGCCGTCAGGGCCTCTCGACTGGAGGGGCTGCTCCATCTTCTCGAGTTCCTCTCGATCAGGCTCTGGAGATGAATCGCCGAACGCGTAGATACCAGCGATGCCGCACATCAGTGTGCACGGCTCGTTGAGCGTCGTGCGCTCACTGGCCTCGCTCCTGCCGGTCGAACTCCGAACGTTTGCGCAGACTCTGCGACGCGTCGATCGCTCGTTGCGAGAAGCGGTGCATTTTGCCTTCTCTCAGTCGAAGTGCAATCAGGATCAGAACGTTGAGGGCAGCGAGCGAGTAGCCCACGACTCTGGTGCGGTCGAGAATGCTGAGGACCGCTGCGATTCCGAAGGCCAATGTGATGATCCAGATCGAGAAGATGGCCTTTCTCCAACTTCCGGACTTCTCGATGAGGATGTGGTGCACGTGGGTTTTGTCCGCGTTCAGCATCTTCGAAAACCGCTCGCTGAGTGGCGCTCCCTTCAACTGGAAACGTCCCTTCATCACCAGCAGAGTGTCGAGGACGGGAAGCGCCAGCGCCAGCGCAGGCCCGGCGATGACGAAGGCGGTCGGTGACTTGCTGTTGCGGGCGATCGAAGAGGCGGCCAGCAACAGACCGATGAACAGGCTGCCGCTGTCACCCATGAAGATGCTGGCCGGTCTCCGATTCCAGGGGAGGAAACCCGCAAGACTTCCGCCGAGCGCCACCATGATGACCAGCGTGAAGACATCGCCTCTGATCATGGCGATGATGGCGAAGGTCATGGCGATGGTGATCCCTACCACCGCTGCCAGTCCGTCCATTCCGTCGATGAAATTCATGGCGTTGATCACGCCGACGATCCAGAGCAGAGTGACCACGTAGCCCAGCAGGCCGAGTTGTACGACCCCGACGAATGGGAGGCTGACGAACTCGAACCGGAAGCCGAAGCCGATCAGAATCGCGGCTGCCAGGATCTGCACAGTGAATTTCTTGTAGGCGTTCGATCCGAACAGATCGTCGTAGACGCCGAGCATGATCATCAGCGAACCACTGAGAAGTACGGCGAAGAGGTAGTTGAAATTCTTCGACACCAGTTCAGCCGCTCGTTCATCGAGTGGAATGGCCAGTAGAGGAGTCGCGAAGCCGAGCACGATGGCCAGCCCGCCTAGTCGGGGAGTTCCGACGGCGTGGATCTTGCGCTCGTTGGGCTCGTCGATGCAGCCGATCCTGATGGCGAAACGTCGCACCACGAATGTGCTCAGCCAGGCCACGAGTGCCGCTGCGATGAAGATCCCGATCAGCACGGGGTAACTCATGACTGGTCAGACCCTCTTTCGGAGCGCGTTCACCGCGCTGCGGCCATGCAGCCACAGGATACTCCGTTGCCTTTTCTGTTGTCTGTCGAGCGATCAAGGGGAGTGTACTGGCCCGGGTGGGCGGCTTCGCTGCAGTAGAATGCTCGGCACTTCAGGTGCCTGAATGAGGAGTTTTGATGGCTGAGTTAGCGGGAGTGGAGCGCGAAGTTCTGGAGATGGACGTGGTAATCGTCGGCGGCGGCCCGGCCGGACTTGCAGCGGCCTACCACCTCGCGAATCTCGTCAAGTCGCACAACGAATCGTCCGGCTCGAAGAAGCTGGACGGATTATCGATCGCAGTCCTGGAAAAGGGGCGTGAGATCGGATCGCATGCAATCTCCGGTGCGGTAATGGATCCCCGCGGAATCGCAGAGCTGATGCCTGACTGGCTCGAGCGCGGATGTCCCGTGCAATCGGCCGTGACCACCGACGCTCTCTGGGTTCTGACTGAACAGAAGAAACTCGTCGCCCCGATTCTGCCGCCAGTCCTGAAGCAGCACGGCAACTATGTGATCTCGCTCGCTGAAATGGTGCGCTGGTTGACGCCCATCGTCGCTGAAGCGGGCGTGGATCTGTTTCCCGAGTTTCCTGCGTCCAGCGTGATCCTCGAGAACGGTCGCGTGGCAGGAGTGCGCACGGCCGACAAGGGCATCGATAAAAATGGCGAGAAGAAGAGCAACTACGAGCCGGGCGTCGACATCCGCGCGAAGCTGGTCATTTTTGCGGAAGGTGCGCGTGGAACCCTGGTCAAGGAGCTGACCGAGAAACTCGATCTGCAGGCCGGAAAGAATCCGCAGGTGTACTCGATCGGTGTGAAGGAAATCTGGGAGATCCCCGAGGACCGTTTCCCTGCAGGCAGCGTGGTTCACACCATGGGCTGGCCGCTGGATTTGAGCACGTTCGGCGGAGGCTTCATCTACGGAATGAAGGATCGACTAGTCGACATCGGGCTGGTCATCGGACTCGATTACAAGAACCCCACGCTGGACCCGCATCACGAGTTTCAGCGCTTCAAGCTTCATCCCGCGATCAAGCATTTGCTGGAAGGCGGCAAGATGATCGGCGCCGGAGCGAAAGCCATCCCCGAGGGCGGCTACTACGCGATGCCACGACTGCATGGCGACGGTTTCATGATTGTGGGAGACTCCGGTGGATTTCTCAACGGAGCGCGCCTGAAGGGAATCCATCTGGCCATCGCTTCCGGAATGATGGCGGCGACGACTGCACTGGAGGCTTTGCTGGCCGAAGATACGTCGGCTTCCGTGCTGGCTTCCTACGAAGCGAACTTCGAAGCGTCGTGGGCGCGTCGCGAACTCTTCACACAGCGCAACTTTCATCAGGGATTCGAGCATGGTCAACTGGTGGGCATGCTGAATGTCGGTCTGGGAATGTTCAGCGGCGGTCGCGGCTTCGGTTTCAAGTCGAAATTGACCGGGAAGGCCGGGCACGAGCGGATGGAGCGCATCAATCGCTTCTTCGCCAGCGAGAATCCTCAGCCCCCGGAGAGGATGAAGTTCGACGGCAAGTACACCTTCGACAAAGTGACCGACGTTTACTTCGGTGGAGTGACTCACGAGGAGAACCAGCCAGCCCATCTGCTGATTCGCGATCCCGAAATCTGCATCACGAAATGTACGTATGAGTACGGCAATCCCTGCCAGCACTTCTGTCCGGCCGCCGTTTACGAACCGAAACTCACCGAGGATGGAAGAGGGAAGGTTCCTTTCCTGAACTTCACGAACTGTTTCCACTGCAAAACCTGCGACATCATGGATCCGTATCAGATCATTACCTGGGTTCCGCCAGAGGGCGGCGGCGGACCTGATTACAAGAAGCTGTAGCGGGTAAATCGGTAGCCAGTAGCCAGTAAACGGTAGCTCTCCTGTAACAGCGCGTCGTGCATTGCTGCAGGCGCGACTGGGGAGCGACTACCTGCTTTCACTGGTTCGTTTCCCTACTGGTTACTGGCTCCTGGCTGCTGACTACTGCTACACAAGCCATCCATGACCCGACGCAATGCGTAGCAGGTATGAACAAATGACCGTCGCGAATCACGCACCATCGGATACGTCACTGCGTAAAGTCGCGGCGCTTCAGGAAAACGTCGAGCGCGTGATCCAGGGCAAGTCGGACGTGATCCGCTTCGCCGTTGCGGCCATGCTGGCCGATGGGCACATCCTGCTCGAAGATGTTCCCGGAGTGGGGAAGACCACCCTCGCACAGGCCCTGGCGCGCTCGGTCTCGGTAGACTTTCAGCGCATTCAGTTCACCAGCGATCTGCAGCCCGCCGATATCGTCGGGGTGACCATTTTCAACCAGGAGCGGCAGGAGTTCGAGTTCATCCCTGGCCCGGTGTTCACCAATGTACTTCTGGCTGACGAGATCAACCGATCGACCCCGCGCTCTCAGTCAGCGCTGCTCGAGGCCATGAACGAGCGGACCGTGACCGTCGAGAAAAGGCAGTACACGCTGCCTGCTCCTTTCCTGGTCATCGCTACGCAGAATCCGATCGAACACGTCGGTACTTACCAGCTCCCCGAGTCGCAGATGGACCGCTTCCTGATGAAGCTAACCCTCGGCTACCCCGCACCAGCGTTCGAGCGCGCGCTACTGCGTGCCGGCGGTGCCCACGATGCGCTGGCGCAACTGCAGCCCGTACTCGACCGCGAAGAGCTGGTCAGCCTGCAGCAACTCATCCCGCAGATTCACGTGAGCGACGCCATCCTCGACTACATCCTGCAGATCGTTCACACAACCCGGAATCATCCCGAAATTACTCTGGGCGTTTCCACGCGCGGCATTCTCGCATTTCAGCGCGCAGCGCAGGCCTTCGCGGTCGTGCACGGACGCGAGTTCGTACTGCCCGACGACGTGAAGCGGCTGGCGGTTCCGCTGCTTTCACATCGCATCGTGTTGCATGACCGCCGCACGGCCCGCGGCGACTTTGCCCCGGAAACTCGCGTGATTGAACGGATTCTGGCGGGGACCGCCGTCCCGCGGTAATCGATGTCGCGCAGCGACTTTCGTTTCAACGGTGTGGTGCGTCTCACGAGAATTGGCGCCGGCTACCTGGCCTTCACGTTTCTCATTGCCTTCGCTGCGCTCAACACCGGGAACAACTCTCTCTACATCGGCCTGGCGTTCATGCTTGGAGCGTTGCTCATTTCCGGAGTCGCTTCGAAAGGCGGGTTGCGTCATCTCAAAGTCGAGGTGAGCCATATCGATCAGGCCTGGGCAGGGAAGCCCGTCGCTGGAGTGCTGCAGATTAGCAACGACTCGCGTCTATGGAATGTGCGTGATGTGGTGGTCACTTCCGGCGAAGTGTCCAGACCTTCGCTTCTGGCCATCCTGAATCGAAGGAGTGAGACCTCCATCCCCGTGACGTTCAGTTTCGCCAGAAGAGGGCGCGCTGAACTCAGGCAACTCGATCTGTACACCCGATACCCATTTGCGCTGTTCCTCAAGAAGCGCAGAGTGAAGATTTCGAGCGACCTGGTCGTCTATCCGAAACTCGTCGAAGGTCTACCTGGCGCAGATGCCAGGGCGCCCGAACCGGGAGACGCCGCGCAGTCGAACCGGATGGGCCTCGGTGCGGAACTTTATGGTTTCCGAGAGTATGTGCGAGGCGACTCTGTGCGGCAGATTCACTGGAAGAAATCTGCGAGCCTCGGACGCTGGATTCTGAAAGAATCGGAAGCGGAGATCGACCGCGCCGTGTATCTCTTCATTGACGCGCACCTTCCGGCGAATCGGAAAGAGCAGGATTTCGAGGACATGATCTCCGCGGCGACTACGCTGATTCGCGATCTGCTTCGGGACGGAGCGCAGGTGACCATCACGGCCGGCGGTCTGACACTCAGCGGTCACAGCGAACAGAATGCGCGGGCCTTGTTCGAGACCATGGCGCTGCTGGAGTCCACGCCGGAGAGAGGCGCTCTTCCCGACGAAACCGAGGCCATGATCTTTACCTTGAGAGATCGATGACTCTGGAACTCAAACGAGAACTGGAGGCGCTTCTGCTGGCGTTGCTCGCTGGCGCGCCGTTGTATCTGACGGCGGTCGTTTCGCCAGTCGCGGTGGCAATCTATCAACTGGCCCTCGCAGCTTCATGCCTGTCGATTTACTTTCGTCACAGACGGATCGATGTCCCGCCGCGATTGCTGCATGGCGCGGGAATTCTATTTCTCCTTTTCTTCCCGATTGACGCAGCGGTGCTGACTCGAAGTCTGATCGGTGCCTCGATTCACCTGCTCTTCTTCATCGCCGGTTATCAGGCTTTCGAAAAGGCGTGGGAGCAGAACGCGCTGCAGCGCTTCCTGGTCTCCTTTCTTCTTTTCCTTACCAGTCTGGCGACGTCGACCCATCCGTCGGTGCTGCTCTTCGTCATTCTCTTCACGGTGCTGAGTTTTCGTCAGCTGATGCATCTGAGCAGACAACAGACTTCGCGTGATGTGGCCCTGCCGCTCACGGCCGAGGCGCCAACGGCCAGGGCTGCAGCGGCGTACCTCATACCGACGGCGATATTTGCGGTGATGCTGTTTCCGTTGCTTCCACGTCTGCGTTCACCGGTGGTGCGTGGATTCGGCGCTGCGATGACTGGTTCGAGTACAGGCATTTCCGATTCGCTCGACTTCTCGCAGGCGCGATCGATCTCGCTCGATCCGGAAGTGGTAGCGCGCATCTGGATGCCCAGGGATGCGGTGGCTGTACTGGCCCCTCTGCGTCTGCGTGCGGTGGTATATGACCGCTTCGAGGACAAGCGCTGGGTCAGCGCGCGTACAGTGAGACGCGAGGCCATACCGGCTCGATCCGGCATCTTTCCGATCGGACGCGTCGAAGGCTTCTCGCGTCAGATCACAGTGCAGCAGCGGCTTTCTCCAGATCGGCAGATTTATCTGCCGGTCGGCACGCAGACCGTGCAGGGAGTTTCGCAACTGGTGCGCGGGCCGAAGAGCGCGGCCTACGTCACCTTCGCGACCTCGCGTGGGGTGGTGCTTTACCAGGCCCAGGTCGGAACGCGCGCACCACAGCGAGATGAGCGTGAAATCCCCGTCGGCTACGTCCCGGCTCCCGAGATTGCGGCATTGGCACGCTCAGTGGTCGGACCAGCTCGCAGCATTCAGTCAGCAGCGAAAAGAATCGAAGCGCATTTGACCGGCAACTACACCTACTTCGCCAACCCCGCCAACCTTGGGGGGCCGATGACAGTCGAAGATTTTCTGCTGCGCCAGAAGAAAGGGCATTGCGAATACTTCGCCGCAGGAATGGTCACACTGCTCAGTTCCGTGAACATTCGCGCGCGGATCGTCGGTGGTTTCTACGGCGGTGAATTCAATCCTCTCACCGGATATTTTCTGGTCCGTAAGAGGGACGGCCATGCCTGGGTCGAAGTCCTCGAGAACGACCGATGGGTGACTTATGATCCGACACCGCCGGCGCTGCGGCCCGGTAATTCGAAGGAAGGACTGCTGGGGGTATACGCCGCGGCCATCGGAGACTCGCTCAATTACTTCTGGGATCGCTACATTCTCACCTTCGGTCTGGGCGATCAGTTAGACGTTTTCACCGGACTCATTCAGGGAGCAGTTCGTCTCTTTTCCCTGGCGCGTTCCGCGATAGAAGACCTCATCCGGCAGTTGATTTTTCTTCCTGTGCTCTTCGCCGTTGTCGGCGCAGTCCTGCTGTTGATGCGGTTTCGACGGCGCCGGTCACGCAATCTGCTCGATGAACTGATCGCAGCCCTGCGACCGAGCGGCCTCGCGATTCCGCCGTCCATGACCGCTCAGGAGCTGCAGGCGCAATTGGCCCTGTTCAGACCCGATCTTGCCCATCTGAGCGCTCGAGTCGTCGACACCTACCAGCAGAATCTTTTCGGCCGCACGAGGATCGACGATGCCAGCGCACGTGTGGCACTGCGTCAGCTTCGAGAGCAGATCGCCAAACGCTAGCAGCAATGGCGCGGCCCGCTCTGATAATCTGTCGACCATGAGACTGGCCGTAAACATCGACCACATCGCCACAATTCGTGAGGCCCGTAAGGCCGACGAACCTGATCCCGTCACTGCTGCTGCCATCTGCGAACTCGCTGGCGCCGAGGGAATCACTGTGCACCTCCGATCGGACCGCCGTCATATCCAGGACCGGGACGTGGAGATTCTGCAGCGAACGGTCTCGACGTATCTGAATGTCGAGATGGCAGCCACCGAGGAAATGCTGACTGTGGTGGAGCGGATCAGCCCGCGACGAGTGACTCTGGTTCCTGAGAAGCCGTTCGAGCTGACCACAGAAGGCGGTCTTGATGTAGCCGGGCGAATCGATCAGATTCGTGAGGCCACGCGGAGGCTGCTCGGAAAAGGCATGGACGTTTCGCTGTTCATCGATCCTGACCGTGCGCAGGTAGACGCCTCCATCGAGGCAGGAGCGCCTCGGATCGAGATCAACACGGGACGTTTCGCGAATGAGTGGAGGAGCGCAGACGCGGGTGCGCGTCAACTTGAAATCGTTGCGGCGGTGGCCTCCGACGCGCGCGAGCGGGGACTCTCCGTGTTCGCAGGGCACGGTCTGACCTACCGCAACATCGACGGCATCGCCCGCATCGAAGCCATCGAAGAACTGAACATCGGCCACTCCATCGTAGCGAGAGCGGCCCTGGTTGGTCTCGAGCGGGCCGTGCGGGAGATGATCGCTCTGATGCGCCGGGGCTGATGAACGCAGAACGCAGAACGATGAAGTAAGAAAAAAATCAACCAACAGGGTTCTCGTCATTCCGATGAGCCGCGTGATGACCATTCCCACGCAGCATTGGGTGCGAAGAGGAATCTCCGGTCCGCTCAGCTGCGTTAAATCGCCCCGACCCTCGCGGCGCGGAACGGAGATTCCTCTTCGCACTACTCAGCGCGCAAGCTCGCAGAATTCACCCGTGCTCATCGGAATGACGTTCGTCCCGAGCGAGCGAATTCGTACCGGCAGTGTTACCTTTCTTACTTCATCGTTCTGCGTTCTGAGTTCTGCGTTCATCAGCCCCCGCGTTAAGATGTCCGACGCACTCTGACCGCCCGCAGCTATCCCACTGACTACCACCTGATCGAAATCCCGGCTGACTATGCTTTATCGCTTCGAAAACGTAGAAAAATCGTACGGACCTCACGAGATCCTCAAAGGCGCGACCTGGCAGCACAATCCGGGTGAACGTGTCGGACTCGTCGGACGGAACGGCGCGGGGAAGACCACCCTGTTCAAGCTTCTCCTCAAGCAGGAAGAGCCCGACAAGGGCGAGATCTTCCGCGCCAATGGTTTGAAGATCGGTCATCTCGGACAGCATCTCGATGCCGTCGCCGAGACATCTCTGTTCGACTTCGTCATGGCCGCGTTCGAAAACGTGCTTCGCATCGAACAGAAGATGCGGGAGCTCGAGCACGCCATGGCTGAGCCGGGAACGGATGCCGAGCATGAAGCGCTGCTGGATCGGTATTCCTCGATGCAGCATGACTACGAACATGCCAATGGCTACACCATCCACGCCGACGTCGAGCGAGTACTCACCGGAGTCGGTTTCACCAAAGAGCAGTGGGAGAGAAGCATCCTCGCTTTCAGCGGAGGCCAGCAGAACCGGGCCATGCTGGCAAAGATGCTGCTCAGCGGCGCCGACGTGCTGCTGCTCGACGAGCCGACCAACCATCTCGATCTGAGAGGCATCGAGTTTCTCGAAGAATTTCTGCAGGCCTACAAAGGCAGCTATCTGCTCATCTCGCACGATCGAACGTTCCTGAACCGAACCGTTGAAAAGATCGTGGAACTCGCCCACGGCAAATTGATCGAGTATCACGGTAACTACGAGAAGTTTCTGTCGCAGCGCGCCGAAAGACATGAGCGTATGCGCGTGGAGTTCGAACGTCAGCAGGATTACATCGAGAAGACCGAAGACTTCATCAGGCGAAACATCGCCGGCCAGAAAACCAAACAGGCCCAGTCGCGTCGCAAGCAGCTATCGAAAATCGACGAGGTGGACCGGCCCCAATCCGATGAGACTCTGGCGAAATTCAAACTCGATGCCGGACCTCGATCCGGCGCGATTGCGCTGCAGGCTTCAGGTCTGGCCGCTGGATACGAGAAGAAAAAGATCGTGTCCGATCTCAACCTGACCGTGCGCCGCGGCGAGCGCTACGCCATCATGGGCCCTAACGGTTGCGGCAAGTCGACGCTGCTGAAGACCTTCGCCGGCAGGCTCGAAGCGCTCTCGGGAGAATTCTCTTTCGGACACAACACCCAGATCGGCTACTACGATCAAACCCTCGGGGATCTCAATCCGAAAGGGCGCGTGATCGACGAGATCTGGGATCTCGATCATGGGAAGACTGAGGAAGAGGTGCGCAACTACCTGGCCCGCTTCTCGTTCTATCAGGACGATGTCTTCAAGACCACTTCGAGTCTTTCAGGCGGCGAACGTGGACGTCTCGCTCTCGCCAAGATCATGTACGTCGGTGGGAATCTCATGCTTCTCGACGAGCCGACCAATCACCTCGATGTTTACACGCGGGAAGCGTTGGAGGAAGCGCTCGGCGACTTCACGGGTGCCCTGATCGTCGTGTCGCATGACCGTTACTTCATCGACCGCATCGCCGAGAACATTCTTCTGGTGGAGGATGGCGTTGCGGAGCTGCACTACGGTAACTATTCGGACATGGTTGCGAAGTTCAAGGAACAGGCCATCGCGGCGGCGCGCAAACCGGCCCAGCCGGTGGCACCGACTGCAGCAGTCGAGTCACGTCAGGTCACCAAGACTCGAGACAAACGTTCGCGGAAGGCAGAAGAGCAGCTGAAGGCCATGGAATCACGCATCGCCGCCCTCGAGAAAAAATCGGAAGAACATCAGGCGCTTCTCTGTCGCGAAGATGTATATCGAGACGGAGCAAAGGTCAGGGAGATTCAGGACGCGGAAGCGCGTGTGAAGACCGAACTCGCAGATGTCTATCGGCAGTGGGAAGAATTGGAGCAGTTGAACGTCGGGCCGGGGGCCGGGGTCCGAGGTCCGGGGTAGAAGCTATCGGCCCGCTTCTACCCCGGCCCCCCGACTCCGGCCTCCGGCCCGCTCCATTACAATCCCCGCATGCAAGCATCCATCATCGCCGTAGGATCAGAACTTCTCGGAACCACGCGCCTGGACACGAACTCACTCAAGATCACCGCAATTCTCGAACGCTTCGGCGTCGGAGTGCGGCGTAAATCCGTGGTAGGCGATTCCCGTGACGACATCGCCGCGCAGCTGCTTTCCGATCTGCGCACCTGTGAACTGGTCATGATCACCGGCGGGCTCGGGCCGACCGAGGACGACCTCACCAAGGAAGCTGTAGCAAAAGCTCTGGAACTCTCCGTGAGTGTCGATGAGGAAATCATCGAGAAAATTCGCGCGCGATTCGCGTCGCGGGGGCTGGTGATGCCTGCGTCAAACAACAAGCAGGCCATGGTCTTCAATGAGCAGCAGACACTCGCCAATCCACGCGGCACTGCGCCTGGCTTTCATGTGGTTGTGAACAATCGCCAGAGTGTCTGGATTTTTCCGGGCGTCCCTTTCGAGCTCGAAGGAATGCTCGCATCAGATTTCGAACCGTGGTTGCGGGAGAAGCGTGGTGGGGTTTCGCGGAGCCGCCGGACGCTGAAGATCGCCGGAATGAGCGAATCGGCTGTCGAAGAACGGCTGCGCGAGTTTTACGCTACGCATTCGAATGATCCAGTCACGATTCTGGCATCCGCGGGAGAGATTCAGCTTCATCTGCTCGCCGATGGCGAGGCGGGTGCAGCAGCGTTGAAGCTCGACGGTATGCAGGCCGAACTCGAACAGATCTTCGGCGAGAGGCTTTTCACGGTTGGCGAACGTTCTCTCGAGGATGTCACCGGCCACCTGTTGCTGGATCACAGAGCCACTGTCGCGACCGCTGAATCATGCACCGGCGGACTGTTAGGGTCACGTATCACCGACGTGCCGGGTAGTTCGGCCTGGTTTGTAGGCGGGGTCGTAACCTACAGCGGTGAAGCGAAGAATTCGCTGTTGAGCGTGGATCCGGTACTCATGCGCGACCATGGGGAAGTTTCGGAAGAAGTCGCCACATCCATGGCCATGGGTGTGCGAGCCAGATTCAGCAGCAGCTATGGAGTGGCTATCACAGGCATCGCCGGACCGGGTGGTGGCTCAGAAATCAAACCCGTAGGGACGGTGCATCTCGCTGTTGCTCATGAGAATGGTGTCATTCATCGGAAGTCGTTCTTTCACGGTACGCGCGCCATGATCAAACGCCAGGCCACGCAGACGGCACTCGACATGCTGCGGCTGGCAATGTTGCGTAGTTGAATACGTAATTCGGCTAACACCGATTTCGTGTAGGGACGCGCAGCAGCGCGTCCGATACCTGGTGGCACGTCGCGCTGTCGGCGCAATGCTGACGATTTGCGCTGTCGCACGAAGAGTTGCGGACGCGATGCTGCGCGTCCCTACGCACCTCCATCAAGATGCGCGTCGCGGTCGGTCACGGCCGATGTATTCTCTCTGTTGAGGACGAAACCATGCACGGGATAATCTTTGCCGAACTGAAAAAGTACGTCGATGCGAAGTTGGGATCCGGCGTGTGGTCAGAGCTGCTTGAAACTGCCGGCCTGGGGCCGCGGATGTATCTCGCGATTCAGGCCTATCCCGATGAGGAGGTCGTCGACATCGTGACCGCCGCCTCGAAAAAAACGGGGCTTGCAGTCGGAGTCATTCTCGGGAACTTCGGCGAATTCATCGCGCCTGATCTGCTCGGAATGTACAAGGGCCTTGTCGAACCCCACTGGCGCACACTCGAGACCATCGAGAACACTGAGAACACAATTCATAAAGTCGTGAGAATGCAGCACTCCGAGGCAACGCCGCCGTATCTCAGCGCGGTCCGGACCGGGACCGAGGAGGTGACGGTCACCTACAACTCGCCGCGGCGTCTTTGCCAGGTTGCCAAGGGCATCATGAGGGGAATGGCGGTGCATTTCGATGAGGTGATCATCATTGACGAGAAAAGTTGTATGCACAAAAGGGCTGCGGCATGCGTGATGGTCGTAACCAGGGTGACCGATGCCATCGAGGCCAGCGCTTGACAGTCCTTCACACTACATCAGGGAGTTGAAACGTTCTCCCCTCTCATGTGAGCTATCAACCTGAAACTGCCGACCAGGTAACAGATTCCGATGAGCAGTGATACCGCCGAAAAGATCGCCATCCTCGGAGCGGGATGGTTTCCTCGTGCCACGAGCAAGAGTTCTGGGAAAAGCATCGCACCACGAAGTGTGTAAATGATCCCGATCGTGGTGAGCCCGGTTCGGAGCAGTGGAAGTCGCCGGATGAGGCCAGCTCCAGAAAATGCCCAGAGTGCCCAGACCCCGAAAATAAGTATCAGGCCGCTGGTAATGAGTGCAGGTATGGGGGAGCCGCTCTCAGCGAGCGGCGCCAGATCTCCGGCGCCGAAGTATCGGTATCCAGAGGGCCCGATCGCAATGATTACGGCGTGCAGCAGCGCCAACAGGGCACTGCCGATTCCGGCTGCGAGTAGAGACAGATTCCCCGAGGCTCTCATCGACCTCGGGGAAATCCGCAAACTCCATGCAGGTTTGGATCTTCAGTAGGTCTGCTGCGACGGGCAGCTGCGCGGGGCCTCAGAATCGGATCCCGATCTTCGAGTAGATGAACCTTCCGTTCATTCCTGCAGGTGAGTTGCGAGGATAGGTGAGGATATTGTTGAAGGACTGCGCGGTGTTCCGCTTGTTCTTGTCGGGGAAAGAATCGAATAGATTCTGCACACCGACTCCGATTGTGTAGCGGCTGAAATCGTAGGCCATGTCCAGATCCGCGATCCACTGCTCGCCATAGGTTTGCTCGTCTGCGCGAACAAGGGAGTCGGTACTGCAGAACTCTCCATAACGGCTCTCGCGCAGAGTCGCCATCGCGCCGCCGCGTTTCAGCTGTTGCATGAGCCGGATGTTGTCTTTCGGCTGAATGCACTCGATTCTACGGCGTTCGATGCGGCCAAAAAGTGCTTCTTCGAGTCCGCGCAGCGGCGCGGGAGTGTCGATTACGTGAGTTACTTTCGTGTTGTTCTTGCTGTATGCGGCCGAAAGATCAAGCTGGCCCCAACCGCCCAGATCCCTCTGATGATTCGCGACGACATCGAATCCGTCGGTTTCGGTGTCGATGGCATTGGTAAAAAAGCGTGCTCCCGATACGTTGAACTGAGAAAGAATCGGTGCCACCAGCGGACCGGTGAAATTCTCGGAAAAGACGATCCGATTGTCGATCTCAATATGGAAAAAGTCAGCTGTGATTTCCAGATTCGACAATGGCTGCCAGACCAGACCGGCGCTGAGATGTTTCGAGTCTTCCGGCTTGAGATCGACCGCCCCCAGAGCACGTGCAATTGGACTGTCGACTTTGAACGTTCCGACTTCCACCGGGACGACCTGGCCTCCCACTGTGAGGAAGTTCGTGCTCACCGCCGAAAAATAGCGTTGTCCCAGTGATGGAGCGCGAAAGCCGGTGCTGATCGAGGACCGCACCACCAGCGATTTGAACGCTTCGTAACGTCCGGTCAGCTTGTAGTCGCTCGTGCTTCCGAAGTCGTCGTAGTTCTCGAATCTGGTCGCCAGCCCGACTCGCAGCTTCTCGAACACATCACCCTCGAGGTCGACGTAGAGTGCGTAGTTGCTGCGCGAGGCATCGACGGCGTCGCTCGGCTTGAATCCGGGAAACACCTGGGATCCGGCCGCGGCCCGGCCGCCAAACTGGTTAGGCTTGCCACCGTCGATGTAAGAGCCCGGCTCGCCAGCGTTGATGACGTAGTTCTCGTCGCGGAATTCGGCTCCGAAAGCGACGTTCAGCGGGCCGGCGAGACCGACGTTGAAGCCGCGGGAGACATCTGCGTTCAGCAGGAAATGATTGAATTCGAAACCGCCCGCGTAAAACGATGTCGGGCTGGTCGGTCCGAGGGAGACATTGAGAGTGTTGTTGATGTTGAATTCGAAACCGTTGTGGCCGTACTGAACGCTGGTGTCCCAGAACCAGCTGTTGAAATCGCCGCGAACACCTGCGGTGAGCGACTGATCATCGACCTCTGGCTCGATCAACGGCAGGAAGCCGATCGGATAGATGCTGGGGATATTTCGCGCGTCCAGAGCGCGGCGGTAAAATCCTCCGTGAGACCCCTCACGCCTGCTGTAACCGCCGAAGGCATAGGCGATGGTCTTCTCATCTTCAGTGAGGGGCGACGAGAAATTGAGAAAGAGCAGCAGGTCTGACTGCTCTGAATCTCCCCAATGATGATTCGGCTGCGGGACGACGTTGTTGCCGCCATCGCCGGGACGGATCTGATCTCGCGGGTCCGGCGCGGCGCGATTGGTCTCGCCCCGTTCACGGAATTCGAGCGTGCCAAAGAGCGAACCTTTGCCGATCGGCAAACCGTATGAGAGAGCTCCGTCGATGGTCTGCCCGTCTCCGTGCGTCGTCGCGCCGCCTTTCAGGTTGAATTCTCCACCGGTATCGCCCGATTTCAGCACGAGGTTGATGACTCCGGCGATGGCGTCAGAGCCGTATTGCGCCGCAGCGCCATCGCGAAGGACTTCAATGTTCTGAATTGCAGACGCTGGAATGGCGTTCAAATCGGTGCCGGCGGTTCCGCGGCCTACCGAGTTGTTGGCATTGATGAGAGAGCTCGAATGTCTGCGCTTCCCGTTGATCATCACCAGCATCTGATCGGGACCTAGACCGCGCAGTGTTGCCGGCCGGACCGTATCGGTTCCGTCAGTAATCGAAGAGCGTGGAAAATGAAACGACGGAGCGACGGCCTGGATGATCTGGCTGGTCTCGGTCGAGGCCGTCGATTTAATCTGCTCCGGCGTGATTACGTCGACCGGAACCGCTTTCTCTTCCGCTGCGCCGATTGCGCGCGAACCGACCGTGATCATCTCGCCGAAAGAAACGATGAGGGAGAAGTCGCGGCTGAGAGCGCCCGGGGAGAGTGTCAACTCGGAGGATCGGGCCTGCAGACCCTGGAACGAGGCGGTGATCCGGACAGTCTGACCCCTCACCGCACTGGCCGGAATCTCGAGCGAGTACTGGCCCGATGCATCCGTGAGCGCTGAAAGATTCAGCGATGTGATGAGTACCGTCGCGCCAGGAAGGGGAGAACCCTCGGTGGTCACCACGCCGGTAAGAACCGCCGATTGTGCGAAAAGAACGGCAGGGCAGAGGAAAAGGAAAGCGACAAGCACAATCGATACAGGTTTCATCACACGCTCCTTGCGTCGGAAGAGGTGGAAAGAGAAAAGAAGTGGTTGTGTAGAAAGCCTAACAGAGAACGGTATCCAGCCGCTACAGGGCGATTGTTCTGAACGTGAGAACGCGCACGAAACGCATCGAACTCAGACGTAGCGTCCCTGGCGTAGATCCCTCGTACCACCCATCCCGCGGCTGGGGATGGCGGCGTTTCCCTCGAGTGCGGCTGTCATCCCGAGCATGCGTGGGAGGGCCGGGAGGGGCGAGGGAACTTACGAACGACGAACGATGTGGGTTAGAAGAACGCTTCCACGCGTCGAGCGCATCACCGACATCAACTGTCGGTAATGAACATCGTTCGTCGAGTTGTGAGTTCCCTCGCCCCTCACGCCCGCACGCCCTTGCTCGGGATGACAGCGCGGGTGCTGCGGCGCTTTCGCTGCGGACCGTTCGTTTTCTAGCCTTTGATCATGAGCTTTACGTTGGAGATTACGTCGTTGTAGAGCACGACGATCATCAGCATGGCCAGGGCTACGAAGCCGGCCTGCATGATTCTCTCTTTCACGCGCAGCGAGAGTTCGCGTCTTGCTGCTCCTTCGACCATGAGGATGGCGATGTGGCCTCCGTCCAGAACTGGAATGGGGAGCAGGTTCATGATGCCGAGTTGCAGAGAAATGCTGGCCATGAGCAGGATCACTTCACGCCATCCGCTGCGCAGCATTTCGCCTGAGATTCTGGCGATGGAGATGGGACCGCTCAACTCTTTCATACTTCCGCGCGGCGTGAAGAGGCGTCCGAGGGTGACGAAGGTGAGCTTCACCATCTTCATGTTGTCTTTGTAGCTCTGCTGCAGCGCTTCGACAGGGCCGTACTTACGAAGAAAGGTCGGTGGCACGATGCCCGGGTAGCCGGCCGCTGCAGCGACGGTGGCAGGTGGCGCTGCCAGTGTGATGGAAACAGGAACACCGCCGCGATTGACAGTCAACGGAATGGGGGCTGTCTTTCCAGGTGTCATCAGCGACTCGAGTTCGCCCATATGTCGAACCGGTTTCCCTGCGGCGGCAATGATGTTGTCGCCCGCTCTGAGTCCCGCCTTCTCTGCGGCGCTGCCAGGGAGCACTCGTCCAATTTCAGTTCCGAGGAACTTGGTGATTCCTGCGAGACCGGTCACTCCGTACTTGGTTTCGACTCGCTCGGGGACCAGTGTGGTTTCGGCTGCAGCTCCGCTTCGTGTGTAAGCGATCTTCAGCGGCACGCCCGCGTTCATGCTGACTAAAAGCTTCAGATCATCCCAGGTGCCGACCTGCTCGCCATTGATTCGGACGATGGTGTCACCGCTGAGAAGTCCTGCGCGTGCTGCCGGTTTATCCGGCACGATCGATCCGAGGATGGGGCGGTTCTCTTTCAACACCTCGGTGCCGACCATGTTGAAGCCGGCCAGAAAGAGGAGAGCAATCAGCAGATTCACTGCGGGTCCTGCCACAAGAATCAGGAAGCGCTGCCAGCGAGGACGGGAAAGAAACTCGTCCGGCGCTCCCTCGCGTTCTTCCTCGGCCATGTCGCCGGCCATTCGAACGTAGCCGCCGAGCGGGATCAGCGAGACGCGGTAGTCGGTGTCGCCGCGCTTGAAGCCGAACAGGCGTTTGCCGAATCCGAAGGAGAAGACGTGAACGCGGACTTTGAAGAGTTTGGCGAAGAAGAAGTGTCCCGCCTCGTGCGCGAAGACGAGGAATCCGAGCACAAGGATGAAGGCAATGATGTTGGTCGCGATATTCGTCGCCATGAAGGGTTGCTCCTGGAGGGATTAGGACTGATTTGCGTGGCGAGTTTGCTTTGCTGCGTCGTCTGCAACAGCGAGGTTGCCCGCTTCATTGCGCGCCCAGTCATCCCAGTAGAGTGCGTCCTCGACCGAGGTGATTGGTGCGACGTTTCCGGCGTGCGCTTCCATCACCCGACGGACGAGGTCGGGAATTCCGTTGAAGGTGAGTGAGCCTGCCAGGAAGCGGGCCACGGCCACTTCGTTTGCGGCGTTCAGGACGGCTGGCATCGACCCGCCGGTGCGGGAGGCGCTGTAGGCGAGTTCTACGGCGGGGAACTTCTGGTGATCGACTTCGAGAAACTCGAGTTTGCGGATCGAGGCCAGATCGAGCCGCGCGAATGGGGCGGGACGCCGGTCAGGATAAAAAAGGCTGTATTGAATGGGGAAGCGCATGTCGGTGGTCGAGAGCTGAGCCATGATGGAACCATCGACGTATTCGACCATGGAGTGAACGATCGATTGCGGATGCACGAGGATGTCGATGCGATCGACGGGGGTATCGAAGAGGTGATGCGCTTCGATGACCTCGAGTCCTTTGTTCATCATGGTCGCTGAATCGATGGAGATTTTGCTGCCCATTTTCCAGGTGGGATGCGCGAGTGCCGCCTCCACGGTGATGTCAGCGAAAGTCTCCATAGCACGGGTGTGAAAGGGTCCGCCCGAAGCGGTGAGGATGATGCGTTCGACTTCGCGAGAAGTGCCGCACCGGAGAGCCTGGTGGACGGCGTTGTGTTCAGAGTCCACCGGCAGAATTTCGCCGCCGGAGGCTTTGGCAGCTGCGGTCATGACATCGCCTGCGGCAACGAGTACCTCCTTGTTGGCGATGGCTACGCGCTTTCCTCGTTGAAGTGCGGCGAAGACGGGAGCGATGCCGGCGGCTCCGACGATGCCGGCGATGACTGTGTCGGAGGAAGGATCCGCGGCGATGCTGGTCGCTCCCTTGTCGCCTACCAGGATCTCGATCGTGGTTCCGGGCGGAAGGAGGGCCAGGAGATTCTTTGCGTCGAGTTCGGTGCGAACCGATACAGCGGCGGGCCGATAGCGAATGATCTGGTCAGCGAGCAGGGTGGTGTTGGAGCCTGCGGCGAGTCCTGCGACTTCGAACTCTCCCGGAAAAGCGTCGACGACCGCGAGCGTGCTTCGTCCGATCGAGCCTGTGCTGCCGAGGATAGAGAGCCGTCGCATTGACGGCGGGATGTTACTTGACGGTCGAGGAATTGTCGAAAAGGGGTGCGCGATGTGATGAATCCCGGAGAGCCGTACCGCGGTTATGCGAAGAGTATGAGACCGAGACAGGGATCGCGGAGCAGCACAGAGTGGCCGTCATCCCGAGCGGCGGTCTGGGTGGGTGCGAGGGATCTACGCACAGGAACCGCGCTGTGAAGATCGAGCGCGACCCTTTCGCGTAGATTCCTCAGTCGCAATACAGTCTCGACTCGCGAACGAGCACAGCGCGCTCCTTCGGAATGACGTTACTGGGCCCGGCGTCCATTCGCAGAAGGAATCAGGCGTTGATCACGCCGTAGACCGAGTCGAGCAGGTCGTGCTCGTTCACCGGAGTGGGAATGATGCGCTGGATGACTCTGGCCGCCGAGTCGGTGAGGCGCGGTTGCTTTTCGGTGATCACCAGCAGGCAGCAAGGGGGCCTGCGCTTCATTTCCTCCAGCATCAGCGAGGATGGCAGGAGGTCCGCCGGCACTGCAATGAGAACGACCTCGTAGTTGCCGATCTCCAGGGAGTCGATGGCTTCGACTGCATCGGGAGCGACATCGGGACTGAACCCCCGCCGCCGGAGGATTCTGGCGACTTCTTCGCGGCTCTTGTCGCCGACGATGAGAACTCTGCGATCCTTATGTTTTTCAGTCATGAGAATTTGAAATCCCGCATGAGAAGCCACCAGTAAGAATAGAGGATCGGCGCGGAAAAGAGAATGCTGTCGGTACGATCGAGAAAACCGCCATGACCAGGAATGAGTGTCCCTGAGTCCTTTACAGCGGCGGAGCGTTTCCATAGTGATTCGGTCAGATCGCCGATCACTCCGGTGACAGAAAGAATGGCCGCAGCGATGAGCGCATGCATGAGTGGAAATTCAGTGAAGTAGGTGAAATGCATGACGGCCGCAGCGAGCAGCGAAGTGACGATGCCTCCGAGTCCGCCTTCAACGGTTTTCTTCGGGCTGACGCGTGGTGAAAGCCTGGTCTTTCCGAAGTTGCGCCCGACGTAATACGCTCCGGCGTCCGCAGCCCAGACCGAGATGAAGAGAAACGAGACCAGCTTGGGACCGGCTGATCCGAAGTCGAGTCGCAGCATGGTCAACGCGCCTGCGAGCATGCCCACATAAAGAACACCAAGCACGCAGACCGCGCTTGCCGGAAGCGCTGTCTCCATCTCGCCTTTGGCGAAGACATAGGCTGCCGGAATGACGATCAGCACCGCGAACACGGCCACCGTAATCGATAAATATGGTGAGACGAACGCGCCGAGCACCAGCAGCATCAGGGCGACGGAGAGCGCCTTCAGGATCGGGTAGCCCTTCTTCTCTCCGAACTGGAGAAACTCGAACAGCGCCAGAGCTCCAACGATGGCGGTTGTGGCGACGTAGACGTAGTCGGGTGCGAAGCCGATGATCCAGATCAGAATCGGTATGCCGACCACTGCCGAGAGTTCTCTCGAGAAACGGCCCGGTACTGCGATTTCCTTTTCCGTCGCGACGCTCTCAGTCATGGGCTTCAGACCTGCTGCTTGTCTGCTTCGACGAATTGCTCGTCGTCGGCGGGGTCGGCTGAGTCGACGCCGCCAAACCGGCGGTCCCGTGATTGAAAGTCGATGATCGCTTCGAGCAGATGCTGCTTTCTGAAGTCCGGCCAGAGCACTTTTGTTACATGAATCTCAGCGTATGCAATCTGCCAGAGCAGAAAATTCGAGACGCGGAGTTCGCCACTGGTGCGGATGAGCAGATCGGGATCGTCCACGTTGGCGGTGTAGAGATGACTCGATAAAAAATCTTCGTCAATGACGAAGTCTCCGCCGAGACCTTTCTCACGAAGAATGGCGACGATGTTGTTGAAGGTGTCGACGATCTCTGCGCGTCCGCCGTAATTCAACGCAATCTGAAACAGCAGACCACTGTTCTGCGCGGTCTTTTCCTCGGCGTATTTCAATTCGCGCTGTACGGATTCATCCAGACCGCTGATGCGGCCGATGGCCACGAATCGGATGTTGTTCTCCATGAGCGTTGCCAGTTCTTTGCGGAGATACTCCTTGAGCAGGAGCATGAGCGTGGCGACTTCATAGCGGGGACGTTTCCAGTTCTCGACCGAGAAGGCGTAGAGCGTGATCACGCCGAGCTCCAGCCGAGCAGCGGTCTCCACAATTTCGCGGACTGCCGAGATCCCCGCGCGATGGCCTTCGACACGCGGCAGATGCCGCGATTTAGCCCATCGTCCGTTGCCATCCATGATCACCGCCACATGCCTTGGCAGGCGTTCTCGGTCGATCTGTGAGAGAAGGGTTTCTTCGACCGACCCGGGCTGAACCAGTTTAGTAACGTCGATCATCGGCTTGCGCGCATCTTAGCATTTCACCCTCGAATCCCGACGCTCAGTCAGGGTTTCGACGCGAGCCTGAAAGCGGCCTGAGGCATCCCGATTCGTCACGGTCATATGTGACCTCCTCGAGCGTCAGACCATGTGCGGCGGCGGTCCAGCGTGCCTCGAAGAACTCTGGTTCGAGCGCGTCGGCCACAGAGGACTCCGGCAATCTGCCCCTTCCGATCTCGATCAGCAAGCCAGCGATCCGTCTGACCATGTAACGGAGAAAACCGTCCGCGGTGACGTCGATGGAGATCAGCTTGTCCGATCGTTCGACCTGCAGCGCCGAAAGATTCCTGACTGTACTCGAGACTTCAGGGGCGGCCACAGTGAACGAGCGAAAGTCGTGTGAACCGATCAGGTCCCGCGCCGCGCGTGACATGACGCCGACGTCCAGCTCCTGCGCGACGTGGAGGTGCGTTGCTGCAAAAAAGACGTTGGCCACGGAATCATTCCAGATCTGGTACCGATAGCGTTTGCTGATGGCGTCGAACCGCGCGTGAAAATTTCCAGGAACCGCCTCCGCGTCGGTGATTCTGATGTCGCGGGGGAGGGCGTTGTTCAGTCCCAGCAGGAGTCCGCGTCTGGTGACCGCGGATGGAATGTCGACATGCGCGCGATGGGCACGAGCGTGAACGCCGGAATCGGTGCGACCTGCGCTCTGCAGCGCCAGCGGCCTTCCGAAGCGCATCTCCAGAACCTTTTCGATGACCTGCTGCACGCCGACGGCATTGATCTGTGTCTGCCAGCCGGCGTATTGCGTCCCCATATATTGAATCGTCAACAGGAAACGTGTTCCGGCAGGCGCAATCCCATCAGCGGGAGCGTCGTCTGCGGGCGCTGCTTCCCCTGATCGCGTCACAGCTCTAGTGTAATGTTTCATTCAGCTGCTCATGTGGAGCACAGGCAATCCTGCCACTGCTGTCCAAATTAGTCGGATGTCGTGGTGGGCGTGCTGGGTGAGTACTGGAGTTTTGCAGTCGGAGCAGGAATCACCCCCCCTGATGCTGTCTCAATTCCAACCCAGGGTGAGCTGAAGTGGTGGTGGAGGCGGTGAGGGCTCAAAAGGATGTTTCAGCCAGCCCCAGAGTTCCCGGTACTCGAACAGATGTAAGCGGAGCATTGCAACGAGGTTCGAGAGTGAGACCGGTGTGGCGGAC
>JBKJUK010000352.1:0-3252 GCA_046590705.1 Thermoanaerobaculia bacterium | reverse complement strand
ACGGCCGTCTTCGCATCAGGCCCGGGAACGAACTTCGAAATCGAAATCAATCCGCTGATCCTGTCGGCCGGTTTAGGATTTCAATTTTGAGTGGCAGTATTTAGTAGTTAGTAGTGTAGTAGCCAGTATCCAGTAGTGAAGCATCGAGGTCCCCTGGCGGGGACCTTTTTTTCTGGTCAACGCGCGAAAGCGGCCGCGTGGAGAAGTATCGGGTCTACACAGCCTACGTAGTGTTAGCCTCTCTACTGGTTACTGGCTCCTGACTACTGACTACTGTTTCTTACGGTCCGGCCGCGGTTCCCCGGCGTTCCGGATGGCCATCTGTGCCGCGCCTAATACGGGCGTGGCGTTGGGGCGCTGCAGCCTTGCGTGCGGGGCGACTTCCAGAATGGCCTTGCGGAGAGGACCCATCAGATACTCGCCGGCATTGAAGGCACCACCTACGCACCCCACGGCGAACTCCGACTCGGTCAGGTCCAACCGTTTCGCTACGGCTGCCACCGTTCGCCCGAGTTCATCCCCTTCTTCGTTGAAGATCTTCAGCGCCACTGCATCGTTCTGATCCGCGGCTTCGATGACGTACTGGAAACAGACCGCGATGTCGTCGACGTGAACGTCAGGCGCATAGACGAACAGCGGAAGGTCCTCCGGCCGGCACATCCCATAGTGGCTGCAGATCAGATGGCTGATGGCGGTACTGGGCCCGCGGCCGTCGGCGTCACGCAGTACCGCAGCAAGCCCGCGGCGGGCGATCGAATAACCGCTGCCCTCGTCACCGAGCGTAGGACCCCATCCCCCCGCTCTGGCTTCACGGTTCGCATCGTTGCGACCGAAAGCAACCGAACCGGTCCCGGCAATCACCACGATGCCGGCCCCCGTGCCGATCGCGCCCGTCAGGGCGATACGCGCGTCGTTGTCCACAGTGAAATTGCCTTCGGTGAACAGTTCCCGCAGTGCGTCGATCAGTTGCTGGCGGTGCTTGGGATGGTCGGCACCTGCGATTCCGAGAAATGCATACTCGATGTCTTCCAGTCTGGCTTTCGCATGCATCACTGCTTCGCGTACTGCGAAACTGATGTTCTTGAAGGCCTGCTCGAGTCCGATCCGGAGGTGATTCGATGGGCCAGCCCGCCCTTCACCGAGTGTCTTCAGCTTCTCGTCGACGACGACGGCGGCCGTTTTCGAGGCACCTCCATCGACACCGATGAACAACTTGCGAGTCATCAGGCTCCTGCTCTATGCATACTACGCCAGCTCCGATCGAAGCGGGGCGGTATTCACTTTGCAATCCGTAAGCGCATCTGTACCTGCGCTGCAGCATAACTCTGCGGCGGAATCGTAAATGATGCAAGAGGAGAACATATGAAGAAAACGAACCAGATGCCTGCCTTGGTAGCGATTCTCGCCCTATCCCTCGGGCTTTCCGGCGCGTGCAAGCACTCCGGAGTAGCTGTTACAGACCGAGGTCAGGTGATGAAAATCAACATCACAGCTCCGGACGACCTTCCGGAGCGTGGCTCAGAGGACATCGAAATTCAGGTTTCGAATCGCGGACTCAACAAGCTCAATGATGTCGAGTTCGAAGTCGAATTTCCCCGCGAACTGGTCATCGTTGAAGAGAAGCATGGCGACGGAATCAACA
The DNA here is from genome assembly GCA_046590705.1 of Thermoanaerobaculia bacterium. Taxonomy (GTDB): domain Bacteria; phylum Acidobacteriota; class Thermoanaerobaculia; order Gp7-AA8; family Gp7-AA8; genus JBKJUK01. Next base: position 1,610 of record JBKJUK010000352.1, on the reverse strand, counting down.
TGATCGAAGGACGTGGATCCAACGGCGAGCGCATTTTCCGCTACACCGCTGGGAACATCGAAGTGGCAACAAGCTCGATGGTGAAGTACCGCGTGGAGACCGCCTTCGGGTCGATGAAGCGCAGCGGCGACTTGAAGGTCACCGCATGGCAGAAAGATCTCCCGGGAGAGCGACTGATCGAGACAAAGTTCATCAAGCTGCGCGGCGCCCTCTAGGCTCGACCTTCGCCCGCGACAGCAGTCGCACTACACTGTAACCATTACGAAAGCGCGGGACCTCTCGCGCTTTCGTCGTTTTTGGGGGACCGATGGACCATAACAAACACCAGACCGAACAAATGGTTCCACCGAAAGCAAAAGAGTCGCTGGAAGATAGAAAACTGCTGAACAGGCCGAGCAGGACTCAGGCGCTTCAGAGCGATTCGTGGCGGGTTCTACGCATCATGAGTGAATTCGTGGAGGGCTTCGAGCACTTCGCGGAAATCTATCCTGCAGTTTCCATCTTTGGCTCGGCACGGACCGAACTCTCCGATCGCTACTACGACGACGCCGTTCGCACCGCGGAACTGCTGGGTCTGGCCGGTTTCGCCATCATCACCGGAGGCGGACCTGGAATCATGGAAGCTGCGAACAAAGGCGCGCGAGACGCCGGCGCGATCTCCATCGGCTGCAACATCGAACTTCCCTTCGAGCAGTTCGTGAACAAGTACGTCGATCGCTCCATGACCTTTCGCTACTTCTTCGTGCGGAAGACCATGTTCATCAAGTACTCGGAAGCGTTCATCACGTTCCCGGGCGGCTTTGGAACGCTCGACGAATTGTTCGGCGCGCTCACGCTGATTCAGACCAAGAAGATCTCCGACTTTCCAGTCATTCTCTACGGATCCGAATACTGGGGCGGGCTGCTCACCTGGATGCGAGACCGATTGCTCGTGGAGAACAAGATCAAGCAGGAAGACGTTGACAGCATTCACGTGGTCGATACTCCGGAACAGGTTCGCGACATCGTGGTCGACTACTACGGCCAGTCGCAGACGAAGCGGGGGTTTCAGCGCCTCGACGAAGCCGAATCTCTATCTTTCTGAAGCCGCGTGATGAAACGGGGCCATCTGCTTCGTTGTCGCGTCGGCCGGCCGGTTTCAACGTGGCTCTGGCCACGCCTCACCGTCCGACCTCGCTCCGCCTCGCATCTGACCCCGTTTGATCACGCTCCGATTTCGGTTTTGCGTGTTGCCGCTCGCGCTGGACTTCGTCCAGCTCTCGATCTTGTATCCGAGATCTGTGGAGCACAGGCAATCTTGCCTGTGACGCGCTGAATTCAATTCAAGGCGCGACCTCTTTCCCACCTCCGAGTCTGTGTGGCACAGGCAATCCTGCCTGTGGCGGGACCAGCTGAATTCGCAGGCGAAGCTTGAAAGGAATCGGTCCTCACCACACATCTCGCGGCACCTCAAAAAAGATGGAAACGACTTCTACGGGAAACGGGGCCTCGAAGTCAGCTCAGCGCTCCACAGCAGGATTGTTTGTGCCACACAATCTCGCATCTGAGAACGAGAGCGGGACGAAGTCCAGCACGAGCGGCAACACGCGTACCCGCAACCGTAGCGTGAT
>JBKJUK010000241.1:0-2938 GCA_046590705.1 Thermoanaerobaculia bacterium | reverse complement strand
ACCGACGAGGTCTACGGCTCGATCGCCGAAGGCTCCTTCACCGAACTCGATCCGCTCAGCCCACGCAATCCCTACGCAGCGTCCAAAGCGGGCGGCGATCGCATGGCCTACGCCTACTCTGAGACCTATGAGCTTCCGGTCATCGTCACGCGTGCCTCCAACAACTTCGGACCATGGCAGTATCCGGAGAAGCTCATTCCTCTTTTCGTGACCAACGCCATCGAAGATCAGTCGCTCCCGCTCTACGGTGATGGAAAAAATGTGCGCGACTGGTTGTTCGTCGATGACCACTGCGCCGGCGTCGACTTTCTCATCGAGCATGGTGTGAAAGGCGAGACCTACAACATCGGCGGCGGCAACGAGCGTGAGAACTGGGAGATCACCCACAAGATCCTGGAGATCCTCGACAAGCCGCAGACGCTGATCAAAAAGGTCGCCGACCGCACCGGTCACGACCGCCGCTACTCACTCGACGCCAGCAAACTCTCCAGACTCGGCTTCGACTCCACCGCAACCTTCGATGAAGCCATGGAAAAGACCGTGCGCTGGTACGTAGAGAATCAGCCCTGGTGGCGAGCCATCAAAGAACGCAGCGCAGACTACAAAGCCTTCTACGCCCAGCAATACGGCAACCCCGCAACAAAACCGTAAAGCCGCCAGCCTCACCCTCTCCCGAGGGAGAGGGTGTCGCGAAGCGACGGGTGAGGGCACTCCCGGCACGAGGCCAATCCCGGAAGCCGCCCGAACCCATGGAGCACAGGCAATCCTGCCGCAATCCTGCCTGTGACGCGCATGTCCTGTTTCAGCACGCGATCTCCAAAATCAAATCTCGAAGATGTCAGCGTCCCCTTTCTTACTTCATCGTTCATCGTTCTGCGTTCATCAGCCTCACCCAGCGACGTCATTCCGATTGAGCCGCGTCACCACCCGCCAGCGCTCACCTTGCTTTTCCATCAACTCCGAGGGAACCTCGGAAGTCATGGAACAACCGAGACTTCTTGATCGCATACGCGCTGCAATGCGCACACGGCACTACAGCATTCGAACGGAAGAGTCCTACGTGAACTGGAGCAGGCGCTACATCCTCTTTCACAACAAGAGACATCCAAGCGCCATGGGAGCCGAGGAGATCAACGCCTTTCTCACGCATCTGGCCGTAGATAGAACCGTCAGCGCTTCGACGCAGAACCAGGCCCTCTGCGCTCTGCTGTTCCTCTACCGCGAGGTGCTGAAGGAAGAGGTCCCCTGGATCAACGATCTGGTCCGCGCCAGTCGCCCCTCCCGGATTCCGGTGGTGCTCACGCGCCGGGAGGTTCGAGCGCTGATCGGCGAACTGCAGGGAACCGTCAGGCTTGTGGTCGAGCTTCTCTACGGGACGGGGATGCGCTTGCTGGAAGGACTCCGCCTGCGCGTGAAAGACCTCGACTTCGCCAGAGGCGAGATCGTCATTCGGGACGGTAAGGGGAGAAAGGATCGCCGGACCATGCTGCCCTCCTCACTCGCCGATGCACTGCAGGATCATCTCCGAATCGTAGAACAGCAGCACCGAAACGACCTCGCCCTCGGACAGGGAGACGTTTACCTTCCCGACGCCCTCGCCAGAAAATACCCCAATGCTCCGCGCGAATGGCCCTGGCAGTACGTCTTCCCCGCAGACACACTCAGCAACGATCCCCGCTCAGGAAAACGCCGCCGCCATCACCTGGATGAGCGCAAAATCCAACGAGCGGTGAAGAAGGCGGCCACCACCACGCGCATTCAGAAAAGTGTGGGTGTGCACACACTCCGGCACTCCTTCGCGACCCACCTCCTGGAACGAGGAAATGATATTCGTACAGTGCAGGAACTTCTCGGGCACTCCGACGTCCGAACAACGATGATTTACACCCACGTCCTGAACCGCGGAGGGAAGGGCGTGCTCAGCCCCCTCGACGACCTCGAGCCCGCGGGTCGCTAAACATGGAGTGTCGCGAATAGGTAGTTATGCGACAGACTGACGCGAATAGGCAGTTAGACGACAAAGCGACGTATATCACCCTAACCGCGACAACATGCGCGAGAGGCTAAGATTGTGACATCCGGGAAGTTATACGTTCGGGGACTACTGGACTTTTGTTGTTACGTACTTTTAGACTGTCGTCTAAATCTAAGTTAGGCGCCGAAGTCATGAGAATCCTCTGGGCTGAAATGCTGTTCGCTCTTGTCGTGATGGCTGGACTGACAAGCCTCACGTTTGCGAATGCTGATGCTCTATTGCACGACGCCGTCCTCGGCCTACCTTTCTTTGTCCTGCTCTACGCGGCCCTGTTCTCGCCATCAATTCTTGCCGGTGCCGCCGCTCTGGCCACGTTCGACCTTCGCGCCCCTGTGCGACTGGCACTAGCCGCAGCGTACGGGCTTAGCATCTCAGCGTCTGCCGCATTACTCGTAGGTGTGCGACGCGAGGAGCCGGGCCAACTCTTGACCGATCTACTGTACTTCCTCGACGAACTTCGCCTAACAGCTGCCGTCTCCCTGTACGTTCTCGGTGTGGTAAACCTAATCCTTGTCGTATCCATATTTCTCACAGCAAGTCGCCTATCGCTTCCAAGTCCGGAGCTACGTTCCGCACCTAACTAACGGTTGCACCGGACTTCGGCCCCTTGCCTGCTACTATCACTTTACGTTCTGCGCGTTGGCCGAAGCCGGTGAACCGCAGGTCGTTAGGCCGAATTAACGCGCGGTCCTCGGATGTCAGTTCCCAACATTAAGATGGAGGAAGCAGCCATGGCCCATACGTTCAGCAGAACGTCGTTCGTCTCAGTCGCGTTACTTGTCCTTGTTCCTTTGACGACCTTTGCGCAGACGCCCCTTGCACCACCACCGCAAATTCCCTACGGCCTATCGATCAGTACCGAAAGCGCCAAGAACGCAGCTGCCGCATCGATTGCGGAGGCGC
>JBKJUK010000399.1:0-3760 GCA_046590705.1 Thermoanaerobaculia bacterium | reverse complement strand
CGCAAATTCTGTGGACTCTGCTGGGGCGAGTACTACTCACGACATCAGCTTCTAGTTACAGTCGGAATGTCCACACGCGCACTTACCGTCGTCGGATTTCTTCGTATCGCAGCAGGAATTCGAACAGCAGCCGCTTTTTTCCGTCGCCGTGGGGCCAGAACACCTGCATGCTTCATTTTTGCAGTCCATCGTCATTTCTCCTGGTGCTCACTTGTTTGCAGAGGCCGATCCCGCACGGACTTCTTTGGCACTTTCTCTTTTCCATAGACCCCCGCACTTCGGACAAGAAGGGAACCCTCACTGCCGAGACTCGCGTGTGATCTGATCGTCACGGTAGCAATGCCGACGCGTCGAATGAGAAAAATCCCGAAGACCGGGAGATGTAAGCGTCGTACCGCTGAATGGCGATACCGAACATCACGGCTCCACCGCGCAGAAAATACCGTTCGCCGTCCAGTCGCGGAACCAAGCAAACAGCTCATCCTCGGTCACTGCTGCACGGAACTTTCTGGGCAGGCTTCCTAACGCTTCGCCCAACGTCTTCCCCTCGCAGAGATCGACAAGCACATGATAGGCGCGCCGCGAGAGTTCGAGTCGCTGCACAGAGTGACCACGACGATAGATGGCACACCAGGAATTCTTCCTAGTAGCACTCGGATGTGCCGTGTCTTCCTGCACCGATTCCACGTACTCGCTGACCGCGTAGCGGAAGGCCATCAGGTGAAGTGCAGGGACCGGCCGAAGGCGCGCCCTTGCCCATCCATCGTTGGGGACCGCGGCGATTTGTTCGGGCGACAGAGGCGTAGCGGGCGGAGCATCGAAAGCCTGCGTGACCGCTAACTCCAGCCTGGCCAAATCGTAGAGGAAACCGCGGTGCCGCAGACTCTCATCGTACTGAATGAATTCGGGCAAATGATCGCCGAGCCGATTCAATGTGTAGCTCCGCGACGGAAATATCTCGACGTAATCGGCGACAAGCCGATGAAAGCGTCGATGTCCAACGAAGTGCGCGACGGCCGGGAAATCTGATTCCAGCGCCTCTTCCATGCGCGATAGATACATGTCGTGATAGATGGCGACTCTTTCGACCGGCGCGAGGGTCGCCGAAGGAAGGATTAGATGATCGACCGCCGCACTGGCCATGGCAGCCATACACGCCGCCTCTGTGCTCTCGCGGGAGACCAGCACGGACTGCATCCACTTCTGAAGGTCCTCGAGCCGTCGTTCAGACTGCATACCGCTTCTCAGTGACTTCCACTGCGCGGAAAGCACTCGCTTTCAATGCTTCAGAGTGCACGGTGTCGAAGTCGGGAATGTTCTCGTCCCACTCGAGTAGCGTCGAGGTGGGGCCGGTACGTTGACAGGCGCGCGCGTAAAGATCCCAGACTTCGTCGACCACGTGATCGCTATGCGTGTCCAGAATATGCGTGCCCATGTTGGTGTGCCCGGCCAAATGAAACTGCACGATTCGGTCGGGCGGAATGGCGTCGATGTATTCGTTCGGGTCGAAGCCATGATTGAACGAGCTTACGTAGATGTTGTTGACGTCGAGTAGAAGTCCGCAGTCCGCTTCGTCTGCGAGCTGGGCCAGGAAATCCCACTCCGTGTTCGTGGACGCGGCGAACTCCACGTACGAGGATACGTTCTCGACGATCAGAGGCCGCTCCAGAATCTCGGAGATGGTGCGGATGCGCTTGGCCAGGTGCGTGAGCACTTCGTCGGTGTAGGGAAGCGGAAGAAGGTCATGCACATTGCGGCCGCCCACCCCTGTCCAGCAGAGATGGTCCGACACCCAGCGCGCCCCGACCCGTCGCGCCAGTGCTTTGAGCTTGCGAAGGTACTCGAGATCAAGCGGGTCGGTGCTACCGATCGACATCGATACGCCGTGCAGGACGATCGGATAACGTTCGGCAATCTCCTCGAGCACCGCCATGGGGCGCCCTTCGCTGTCCATGAAGTTCTCTGAGGTTGCTTCGAACCAGTCGACTTTCGGCCAGGAGTTCAGAATATGAGGAAAGTGAGCGGTGCGCAGCCCGACGCCAATGCCCAGATCTGGAAAGTTCCAACGATTTGACATGGTGTGAAACGGGCGACGGCCTTAAGGCCGCAGCCCGTAACCAACTATCCTTTGTGGGAAGCCTTGACTGGAACCTGACAACCGCCTTTGCCTTTGCAGGCGTTCTTGCCGGCGCAGGAATGGTTGGCAGTCTTGCATCCACCCAGACCTTTACATGAGTTCATGCCTTTGCAGCTGTGCTTCGCGGAGGCAGAGGCGCAGCCACCTTTCCCTTTGCACGAGTTCTTGCCCGCGCAAGCGTTTTTCGCACTCTTGCAACCGCCTTTCCCTTTACATGCGTTCATCCCTTTACAAGCATGCTTAGCTGACGCCTTCTGGGTCGTGTGCTTCACAGTCTTGACAGCAGTGCGCTTCGCTTCGCTTTTGGCAACTACCTGCGATGTCTCGTTTGCCAGAAGGCTCGTACCAGCCGTCAAACCAGCGACAGCACTACTGACGACGATAAACCGGGTGATGAGATTTTTTTTCATGATTCCTCCCTTTTTTCAGCGTTAGAGATGAGAAGCCAGAACAGCAGAGCTCTAACGGGATCTTGATCCCGTCGTCGTTTCTGAACTACTACAGGTAAAGAGGCTACGCATGTCGTGGACTGGAGGATTGGAGTGTGCAAAATTGAACCCAACGATGGCTGCCAAGACGTTTGACGGCCGATGCCGCTACCATCCAGCGCGCGGTCGAAGACATGATGTGGCGCTCTCAACCGCACGGCAGTATCAATGACCAACCGCGCATCGAAAGCGTGGTCGGCCGAAGGAAATGTTTGGGTTTTCGCGAGGGCGCACTCAGGCCGTCCATGCACTACTATGCGCGCGTGAAACTCGCTCGGCGCACCTCGCTCCTCTCTCTCGTTTTTTCTATCGCAGCCGTAGCAGTGCAGGCCCAACCGAAGGCGCCTGCATTGCGCGGGAGTCTTGGCCTCTTCACAATTCAGTCGCCGGCAACGGTAGGCGCAGGAGAATGGGCTTTTTCCCTCTCGCTTTCGAACTACGATTATCTGACTGCGCCCGCGCCAGAGTTGCGCCCACCGAGTCGCCGAAGGTACCGCGACATGGATGTCGATCACTCGCGCGCGATCGTCGCCGTCACCTACGGCGTCTCCTCGCGCGCAGACGTTGCGTTCTCGCTTCCCTACGACCGGCTGTATCAGAACGCTGGAGACCTCGCCGGCTTCATCAACGGGCAGCCGCATGTCGGCCTTCTCAATGAGTACGGCTTCGGAACGCCGAGGATTTCCGGGAAGATGCGGCTGAGCCCCGATGGCGCATCCGCGAGTTACTCGGCGACGGTGTTCGTCGACCCGGCGGTCGTGAACGACGACAAGACCAGTTCCGGCGAAACCGGATTCGGTGCCGGTGCGCAGTGGGAGAGAGGACGGATCACCATCGCCGCCGAGTACCTCCTGACCGGAGACCGCACTTCGTTCGAGATCGCCGACGAAGCGTCGATCGAAGCCGGCTACTCGCGCCCACTCCGATCGGGGCGCACGATTTTCATCGCCGAAGCGACCGGCACGATCTTCGTCGGCGGCACCAGCAATCCCGCCGAACGACTCTTCCTTCTCGCCGGTTTCCGGCGATTCTTCTCCGGCAATCGCTTCTCACTTGACGCAGGCCTTCGCGTCAACGTGACAATGATCGGAAGCGGCAACAACTCCCATCCTATCGGCGGCGTCCTCTCCCTCGG
>JBKJUK010000202.1:0-3213 GCA_046590705.1 Thermoanaerobaculia bacterium | reverse complement strand
AGGCCCTTTTTTTCGTTATGAGCAATCGAGCCGACTCCCTTCAGCGCATTGTCAAGATCCTGCGCCTGGCACGTGGCGCCGGGACCGCAGAAGAAGCCGATACGGCCCTCCTCCACGCGCAGCGTCTCATGGCCCGACACGGAATCGGTCAGGACGAAGTGGACGGAGCCGCAGCGAAGGACGACGTCTCCGATCTCGTCATCGAGTTGCTCGCTGCAAGAATCAGCTGGAAAGAGTATCTCGCCGCAGTCATCGCCGAGAACTTCGGCTGCTCCTACGTCATCAGCGAGTCCAGGTCGCAACAGATCGTCCGCTACGTTCTGGTCGGCACTCCGGATGCGTTGACCATCGCCGGAGAAGCGTATCTCACAGCCGCCGCTGTCGCGGAAAGGCTCTCCGACGAGTACGTATCGTCGACGTCAGAGAGTGCGCGACCATCCTTCCTCAGCGGCTTTCTGGGTGGCTTGTCCGATCGCCTTCGCGCAAACACATCAGAGCACTCCCTGGTGATCGTGGTGCCTGACGCCGTCACCAGGACAGTGGCGCAGTACATCAACGGCGGCGACGCTATATCAGAGCCGCTCGCGCGGGATGACCCAAAAGCGGTGGACGCCGGGTACGCCAGCGGTGTCGAGCACGGCGCCCGAGTCAAAGATACTGACAGCGAAGATTGATTCTGGGCGCGGGAGGGGGACGTTCGCAGGCCCCTGCACGTATCAGATAACAGCGGACCACTCTCAGGTACAACTCGAGAACGTCACGGCGTGTGAGTCACCGAGAGCGTAACTCACGTCGGAGTGTTGGGAGCAGAATAGAAGTAGGAAGGCTGCGACCCCGCACCAGGTTCAAACAATGGAGATCAAGACCATGCTTCGACAGACAGGCTTTGCGATTATGCTCACCTTCGCGCTTTCAGGTCAGGCTCAGACGCTGGATTATGAAAGGATCCTGTTTCCGGTCGTCATGAACGGTTCTGTGCCAGGGGCTTTCGGTGCACAGTGGAGATCGGAACTTTCGATACTCAACGTTCATCCATCTGACGGCGTTCCTCTTCGCGGAAGTTACGCCTGCTTTCACTGCCGACTGCCCGGCCCGTTTCCACTGCTGCCGAACCGTACGTACACTCAGGTACCTCCCGCCGGGACGGGCGGAATTCCGGGGTCATTCCTCCTGGTGGAAAAAGGAAAGGCTGATCTCCTGAGATTTGGGTTGCGCGTTCGCGATGTATCTGCAGAACGGAACAATCTCGGAGCGGAATTGCCAGTGGTGCGCGAGCGTGAGTTTCTCACCGACAAGATTGAGTTGCTGGGTGTTCCTTTAAGCCCTCTGTATCGTCAGCATCTGAGAATCTACATTCTGGATCCGGTGGCAGGCGAGGAAGTATTAGTTCGAGCGTACTCGCAACCTCTGGTGGGCAGAGTAATAGGCGGCGAAAATGAAGGCGACCCCGACGTTCTCCTTGGAGAAAACGTCATTGCTTCACGAATGGTGACTAGCCAGGGGACATTGAATAACTACCCAGGGTTCGCGGAAATTACGAGTCTACCAATCGGATCCTACGCGGGCACGACTGTCCGGCTGGAACTCATTCCGCTTCGACCAGGGGCTCGGCTCTGGGGATTCTTGACCGTCACGAACAACACCACGAATGAGTTCACGGTGGTGAGCCCTCAATGAACCATTCAGTGTCCTAGATGGCAGCGGATGGTGGTTTGAAGATCAGGATCCGGTCCCAGAAGAACTCTCGCAAATGCCAGTGGAACCAATCACGGGAGAAGCGGGCGAAGGTACCTGGCCGGAACACGGCGTCGTACATCGGCTCCACGATCTTTTCTCCAGGGAAGAGACGCGAAATCTCCCTGACGTGAAAGTAAATATGGTCAACATCGTAGACCACCAGCGGCTTCAGGTCATGCGAGACATACTTGCGCCGAAGTAGTTTCGTCACGATGAATCGTTGAACGAAGTTCGGGAACCAGAGCAGTCCGCGAACATTGTAGTGAGGGTCTGGGCGGAGCAGATACTTCACGCGCTGCGGCGTTGTGATCATGCAGAATCCGCCAGGCCTGAGTACTCGCATGATCTCGCTTCCGAGGAGCTTTGGAGACGGCACATGCTCAATCGTTTCCAGGAGCGTCACAACGTCTATTGAATCGTTCTCGAATGGTAGATGATGTCCCGATCCTACAATCTGATGTACGGGTAGTCGTGTATCGGACACGAGCGCACGAAGTGCAGCGTTCGGGGTGATGTCCAGGGCGTTTACTTTGTAGCGCTGACAATTCGCCAGGGCAATACTGACACCCCCGTTCCCTGCTCCTATATCAAGGAAGGACAGCGGACCAGCTGGAGCACGTTTCTCAAATAGTTCAACGAACCGCACGATCCCGAGCCCTTCATCAAACCGTCCGAGGGCGAACTGAAGCTGTTCGTCAAAGTGCGCCGAACCTGGTGGTATCCACTCTGCGAACCTCGTGGAAATCAGAGATCGAAATTGCTCCCGAAGAACCGGCCATGGCGCGTGAGCGGATACGGGTGCGAGTTCTTCGTCGTAGGACATCTTGGGTAAGGCCTTTAGGAGTCGTCCGCGTTTTACAGCGACCCCCGCCATCATTTCGACCGTTAGCAGGTGATGATACGGGCGCTGGCGAAACGCCGTCCATCCCTATTCATGGCAAGCCCGTTCTTACTGCGTCTTTGCTACTCGATGGTGACAGGCCGACGCTACTTCTCGTCCTTGTAGATTGCGACGTGAGCGACACCGTCCCCTTTGATATAACCGCGATACATGCCCTCGCTGTTGAAAGGCATCGCCACATTCCCTTTCCGGTCGAGGGCGATGATTCCGCCTTCCCCTCCGACCTTCTTCAGTGTCCCGTTAATCACCTGATCGGCTGCTTTCGACAGGGGAACTCCCGCGTGCTGAACCATGGCCGCGACCTCATGAGCCACGGTGTACCGGATGAAGAATTCTCCATGCCCAGTCCCCGAGACGGCGCAGCTGTCGTTGGATGCGTACGTGCCGGCGCCAATGATCGGAGCATCGCCTACGCGCCCGTAACGCTTGTTGGTCATCCCGCCTGTCGAGGTAGCTGCTGCCAGGTTTCCCTTGGAGTCGAGGGCCACAGCTCCAACCGTTCCAAGTCGATGGTCGAGTGGTTCATCTTCCATCGCGGCGCGACCCGACTGTGTACCCGCAGACTTCTCGCGCAG
>JBKJUK010000224.1:0-13127 GCA_046590705.1 Thermoanaerobaculia bacterium | reverse complement strand
CTGCGAAGAGGAATCTCCGTTCCGCGCCGCGTTGGTCTAGCCGTTTGACCGCGGCCGCGCGGACCGGAGATTCCTCCTCGCAGCTGTGACTGCGAGGAGGAATCTCCGGTCCGCGCGGCCGCGGTCAAACGGCTAGACCAACGCGGCGCGGAACGGAGATTCCTCTTCGCAGTCACACCGCGCAAGCTGACCGTGAGCCTCACGTGCTCATCGGAATGACGGCATGGCGTTTTGCGACTGGCTCCGTTGGCTACTTCAGAAAAAAGGCCCCGCACCAACAATGCGGGGCCCTGCTTTTCCTACTGGTTACTGGCTACTCCAATACTAACTACTGCAACTAATCCATCGCGTTGACGATGGTTTCGCTGAGTCCCTGCCACTTCTTCAGGTACTCCTTTCGATCTGTCTTGTACTTTTCAACGAGCATCTTGTACTCGTCGAGGCGTCCCTGCCGCTCGTACATCTTCTTCGGCTGCAGGAAGTCCATGTCATCAATTCCAGGAACCTTCGTTGCGACGAGATATCCGAAGTCTTCGTCCTTTTCCCACTCGATGGTTCCCTCGGCAACACCTTTGACCACGGCACTCGAGATCTGAATCTTGATCTTCTTCGAATTCTCGTCGCCGTCGACTCCGCCGATCCGGCCGGTGTTCATCAGGTAAACATCCATCGGATTGCTCTCGAGCAATTCCAAAAAGCGATTGCCCTGATTGGCGTGCAGCAACGGGAAAAAGGGGTTGGTTCCTGGAACCCGCAGTGACTTACCCGCTTCGGCTGCTCCGCCGGCACTTGTGCCTTTGGTCTCGCCCAGCATGAAGAAAGCCGCTGCAAGAGGGCCCTCGAGTTTCACGATCGCGGGAATGATGTTCTCGTTCCGGTTGAGGATGAGAAGGAAGTCGGCCTTCGAGATTTCTCTCGCGTCCATGCTTCCCTGAACGTCGCTCATTTGAATGACGGAGCGGCCGTTCGGGGTGTAGGAAGTGTCGAAGAAGTCGACTTTCCCGTTCTCGTCCTGCGAGGCGTTCTCGAGGTAGGCGTTGCGTGCCGTCGTAGCGTAATAAATCGCCGGCTCATCTTTGGGGTTGAGACCGAACGTCTTTGCGAAACAGCCGTTCTCCGTGGCATACACCTTCCCGCCCGGCATGAGGGCAAGGAAATCATCCTGCACTGGAGACGAGTCGTTCTGCTTAGTGAATGTAGTGGTGGTCTTGCCAGTTCCGGACAGACCGACGATCAGACCAACCTTCTTCTCCGATCCCACCGGAATGACCTTGCAGCCCGCGTGAAGCGGAAGCCCGCCGCGGTCGAAGACCATCTTGTTCCACATCCGGAGGCCGCCCTTTTTCGACTCTCCGAAGTAATCAGAGTTGAAAACGCGCGTCACGTTGTTCTGCAGATCGACCGCGATCAGTCTTGATTCCGGATAACCCTCGGCCTTCAGATTGGGCGTGTAAATTACCGTCACCTCAGGGTCGAAATTCTCCAGTTCAGACGCGGTGGCCGGGTAGTAAAGGATCTGCTGCATCGCTGCGATGTTCGCGTTGGCCTGCTCGATAAAGAGACGGGCCGGCGTGCGAAACTCAGGATCGTTCCCGATGTAGCCGTCGATGACCAGCATGTCCTGGTTGCGGATGAAGTCGTCCTGCAGTTTCGAGATGCGGTCGAACTCAGCGCGAGAGATGGTCTGATCGGAATGTTGCTTCGGGTCATCAGTGGCAATGAACGTCGACAGCTTGCTTCTGGAAACGACACGGGTGGCGACGTTGAGGTTGTCGAACTCGGTCTTGCTTGCGTTTGGCATTTTGGCGGCCAGCTCACGAAGAACTTCGGGAGTTGGGTTCCAGAGGACCGATTTAGGCTCGACCGGCAGAGTCTTCGATTCTGTTGCAAATTGGCTCATAGTTCCTCGGCGGTATAGGATTTTTGCTTGTCGATGGGAAGGCGCATATCCCCACGGGAAAGGGCTGCAGTGTACAACGAAAGATCTGTGGATCCCCTTCCCGCGACCTTCGGAAAAGGCGTCCGGGGCGGAGTGCTTCCTGCTGAGTACAATGTCCTCATGGAAACAAGCCCATTCACACCCTGGCAGAACCACCCGTCCCTGGAGGAAGCAAGGCGCGTGCTGAGAGTCGAAGCCGCAGCGATCGAGGGATTGATTGCTCATCTGGACGAGCACTTCATTGCTGCGGTGGAGATCATAGCCACCACGGCCGGTAGAGTCGTCACCACTGGCATGGGCAAGTCCGGGATCATCTGCCGCAAACTCACAGCCACTCTGGCTTCGACGGGCACGCCGTCGTTCTTTCTCCATCCCGCCGAAGCGATCCATGGCGACCTCGGAATGCTTAGTCGAGGCGATGTCGTGGTCGCCATTACGAACTCAGGCGAAACCGAGGAGATCGTGCGGTTGCTCGAGTCGATCAAACGATTCGGGGCACACCTGGTGTCAATCACCGGTAACCCGCAGTCGACGGTTGCGCGAAATTCAGATCACCACCTTTCTGCCGCCATCGCACGTGAGGCCTGTCCCATGGGGCTCGCACCTACGGCGTCGACTACGGCCGCTCTAGCTCTCGGCGACGCTCTGGCCATGGCCATACTCATTCGTAAAGGGTTCCGGGAGGAAGATTTCGCCCTCCTTCATCCCGGTGGCAAACTCGGCAAGCGCTTCCTGCGCGTTGGCGATCTCATGCACCGGGAAGACGAGGTCCCGCTGGTCGTTCCGTCCAGTGCCATGAAGGATGTCATTTATGAGATGTCGCGAAAGGGATTCGGCATCACGGCAGTCATCAATGACGACGGAAGCCTTCGTGGCGTCATCTCGGACGGAGATCTGCGGCGGCTGCTCGGAAGCCGAGCCGACATCCTCGAACTCACCGCCGGAGATTGCCTGAAAGATGGAGCGATCACGATCGAAGGCGACGTTCTTGCGTCTAGTGCGCTTCAACTGATGGAAGAGCGAAAGATCACTTCGCTTTTCGTCGTTGACGAGAAACAGAAAGTCGAAGGTATCATTCACATCCACGACCTCTGGAGGCTGGAACTCTTTTGAACGACACCACTGACCTAACTTCGGACCTGCGACATGTACCAGTGATTCTCCGGTTCCGTGATGGCAGCACGCAGCGATTCCTTGCGTCGCCGGAAATCAACGTTGAAAATCAAACGGTCAGAGTTCGTCAGGACGACGACTCACTGACTGAAATTCCGTTCGCTGATCTGAAAGCTATTTTCTACCTTCGCGGTGAGGGGGTACCGGAGGAAATGCCAGGAAGCAATCTCGCTGTTGAATTCGCAGACGGCGAGATCATTCGCGGAACGACGACAGAGTACAACCCGGCCCGAAATGGGTTCTTCCTTCACCCGCAGGACCAGAGCAGGGTCGAGAAAATCTTCATCGTGAACTCGGCCATTGTCTCGATCGACGTGGAGAAACTCTGAGCCGAACCGAGCCCTCCCGCCGTCAGGGAGAACAGATGAAACGCATTACAGCAAGTTTGCTGGCACTGAGCCTTCTGCTGGTGGTGATCCCAGTCGAGGCGGCCTCGCCCGAACAGATTCTTCAGAGCAACGCCGGCGTAGCGGCCCGATTCGTTCACCGCTTTCTGGCGAAGGGTTTCAAAAAGGAGCAGCTCGAGCAGGGTACCGTTCTCTTCGGGCCCTCCCCCGCCATGCGCTGGACCTACACGACTCCGGAACCGAAGACGTTCGTGTTCGATGGCCGGACCTCCTGGCTCTATGCTCCCGAGGAGAAACAGGTCACGGTCAGTGAACTGAGCGAGCAGCAGCGTCAGAATCTCCCTTTTTTGATGTTTGCCGACACAGCCCGGGTCCGGGTGAACTACGCCATTCGCGAAAAGGTCGGCCGCCAGCTTTCGGAAACCACGCTGCTTGCGAAGAATCGCGAATTGATCGTGCAGAAAATCGTGATGCAGACCAGTACCAGGGATGGCCTGCTTCGCCGGCTCGAATATCTCGATCGCTCGGGAAATCGCACCGTGTTCGAATTCAGCGGCCAGACTCGGCAGACCATGACGCCTGATTCGTTTACGTTCGTTCCCCCGAAAGGCGTGGAGATCATTCGGAACTGACTATCGCTTCAAGGCAACGTAAAGTCCCCGCTATTTTTCAGCTTATAGTTCTCGAGGAGTGACACATGGCCAACGAATTTTCATTCGATGTCGTTTCAAAAACGGATATGCAGGAAGTCGACAATGCCATCCAGCAGGTTCGAAAGGAATTACAGACCCGATTCGATTTCAAAGGCAGCAAGAGCGAAGTCGAGCTCAAGGGCGAAGAGATCATTCTGATCAGCGACGACGAGAAGAAACTACAAAGCGTGATCGACATCCTCAACGACAAGATGGTCAAAAGAAAAGTGGCGCTCAAGTCGCTCGACTACCAGAAGCTCGAGGATGCAACACTCGGAACAGTCCGTCAGAAGATCAAGATCATCCAGGGGATCGAGTCGGTGAAAGCGAAAGCCATCGTAAAGGCCATCAAGGATGCCAAACTAAAAGTACAGGCCTCCATTCAAGGCGACCAGCTCCGCGTAGTCGGCAAAAACAAGGACGATCTTCAAAAAGCCATTCAGACCATCAAGGATGAAGACTTTGGAGTGGCACTGCAGTTTGTGAACTATCGCGGTTAACCCGCATTTCTCACAGATGTTGCGTTGCGAGAACGCAAAGCGTCGTCTCGATGCGAGGCGCAGCGCGTTTTCGCGACGAAACATAGTCGGCACTCTATCGAGGAGCGAAAGCGTGCTGCAACGAAGCAGACGGGCGGCGATTTGCGTTCGCAGCAGCGACATTTGTGAGAAATGCGGGACAAGATTGGACGAATTGAGCCATCCGCACTGCTTCCCAATCCATACTGAATCGCTTATTCTTCGATCGTGACCACTCCCGGCAGCTCTTCCTCCGCCGAAGTCGAGCAACTGTCCTCTGGAACGGAAGGCTTCGTCAGGATCGTCGGTCCCAGACTGCAACTGGTCGAAGAACTCCTCGAGCTTAACTTCCGTTCTGAAATCACCACGATCCGCGATGTGGGAACCCACATCCTGGACGGAGGCGGAAAGCGACTCCGCCCGATGCTCCTGCTGATGGTCTCCGACATGATCGGCTACCGCGGCAACAGCGACATCACCTACGCGGCCGTGGTGGAGTTCATTCACACAGCCACACTCGTCCACGACGACATCATCGACGAAGCAGAAGTTCGTCGGGGTCGGACATCCATCAATTACCGCTGGGGCAATCACCTCACCGTGCTGGTGGGTGACTACCTCTACACCCATGCCATGAAGATGGCGCTCGATGAAGGAAACCTGGAAATTCTGAAGCTGCTCTCGGATGCCACGATCCGGATGATCGAAGGGGAAATTCTCGGAGTCGAGACCAATGGCCGCGCAGATCTGACCATCGATGAGTATCTCGAAATTGCAGGGAGAAAAACGGGAGCACTCTTCGCGGCGAGTTGTCAGATTCCAGGTCTGCTGATCGGCGCGCCCGAAGAAGTGATTGCCGACCTTTACGAGTACGGTTATAACCTCGGCATCTGTTTTCAGCTCATCGACGATCTGCTCGACTTCACGTCCAGCACCGAAGTGTTAGGCAAACCCGCACTTTCCGATCTGAAGGAAGGCAAAGTCACTCTGCCGTTGATCTTTGCCCTTCCCCGAGCAACAAAGGAAGAGCGCCTCCTCGTGGAACGGGTGGCCGCCGAGAGATCGCTCGGGGCAATTACTCCACCCGAACTGATCGGTCTCGCGGAGAAGTACGACACGATTGAGCAGACCAGAGAATTCGCAAAGGAATATGCGTCCCGCGCACGACTCGCACTGGCCCGTTTCCCCGCCACCAAGTCGCGTGAAGCGCTCGAGCGCGCACTCGAATTCGTCATCGAACGAACGAGTTGACGAAGTCACGATTCAACCGTTTTTGCGCACTGTTCGAAGTTTCTTCGGTTTCGTCGACGAACGCTGTTGACGTTCCGCGAAGCTGAACATATTATGTAAGTGTTTCCGGAACGTTACGTGTGAGTGAGGGCGGGTGTGATGAATCGCATGAGTATCAAACGTTCGCAAGACAACAAGGGCCGGCTTCTTTCCGCAGTCCTTACCCGCCTTCCTGGCGCATGGTTCAGTCCCTCCCCTGTGGAACTGGTAACGCTCTATCGACTGCGTTACAAAATGGCGCTCGAAGAACGCAAGTACGACGCTGCCATGATCTTTCTCAACAAAATTCTCGAGGTCGATCCGCTCGATCTAGAAGCGAAGTACTCCAAGGGTGAGATTTACCATCGTCATCTCGGCGACTTCGACCGCGCGGTGGAGCACTACAACAAAGTGATCCGGCTCTCGGCTGACCGTCATTCGGAGCAGCTGAATCTGAAAGCGCGGTCTTCCCTGACCGAGATCATGGAGCTCTTCAGCTGATCGATTTGTGTTTCGGAGAGGGCCCTTTGTGGCCGAAGTTTTTAACTTCGGGCCGCGTGAGACAGAGATGATGCAATTTCAGTATCCGTGGCGCAGCTCAAACCGGAGTTGCAAACTCCGGCCACGAACATCTCGCGCTCCTGTAGTATCCCCTCGAAATCCTCTGAGAAATGCGGGTTAACGACGGTAACGGCTACGTTGATCATGTAATCGGCCGGGACCTTGCGAATGGCGATAACCGTGCGTGACAGCCGAACGTTCACGGCCGACGGAGATATTCTTCAACCGCCCCGGCCCGAGGATCGTCAAGTCGCTGGAGATTCTCGCTGAGATCATTCATCCGCAGTCGTTCGAGTTTCGTCACGAAGGAGTCGCTTGAAAGCGCATCGTGAGCGAATGAAGGTCTCCATTTCGTGGAGCGGAGGGAAAGATAGCGCGGTCGCGCTCTCGCTCATCCTCGCCGATCCCCGCTACGAAGTGACCACGCTGCTCACCACGTTCAGTGCGGAGTTCGACCGCGTCAGCATGCATGGCATCAGGCGGAGCGTACTCGAGGAGCAGGCCCGTGCCATCGGGCTTCCGCTGCAGCAGGTAGTGATCGGCTCCCCGCGCGGTGAAGCGGACAGCTCGTATCTCGACTTTCCGACAAACAACACGTACGAGCAAGCCATGCTTGCGGCGTTCCGCGTAGCGCGCGAGCGTGGCGTTGAGGCGATCGTGTTCGGCGACATCTACCTCGAAGAACTGCGTGCATATCGCGACAACCTACTCGCTAATGCAGGTGTTGCCGGCATCTATCCCCTGTGGAAGATGAGCAGCGCCGATCTTTACTCACGCTTCGAGGAAGCGCGACTCGAAGCAGTCATCATTTGTGTCGATGAAAGGAAGCTCGAGGCGAGCTGGCTGGGCGTGCGCCTCGGTCGTGACGTCGTGGCGAACTTCCCGGACGACGTTGATCCCTGTGGTGAGAACGGAGAGTTCCATTCTTTCGTGACCAACGGTACGTTCTTCAAGCGCCGCCTTGAAACCGAGCAGGTGCAGCGAGTTCGGCGCGAGCCCTTCTGGTTTCTCGACCTGGTCTGCACGACTGCGCAGTGAACCGAAGAGCGGTCTGGATGCGAGGCTCACGCCTTTGCGCTAAGTCAGATGGGAACACCGCTGTTCTGGTCGACATGCCCATCTAAGGTTCGCTGACACGTGAGTGTATCGCCCGTCACACTCTGGCTGGCTAATCCGCGGGAGAATCAGAGAACGTCCCGCGCGGTCACAAATAACTTTTGATCAGTGAGATCGGCTGGAGTAAGATGTCCGCCACCAAATCGTTTCAAATCCGGGGGCAGTCTGCAGTACGTGCTGGGCATGGGCGGGGCGCTGAGCGTCTGCGTATGCCCTACGTCAACGTTGTGCGGACACCCTATCAGCAGACAGCAGCATGACGAGGAAGACATGAACGAAACATCGCCGGTTACGAACGAGCCCATTTCATCGACCACAGAGTCCGCGAGTGCAGCTAAGAATGTTCGCAGCATCAGAGTCGCTTTTGCCGCGACGGTGATCAGTCTGTTCGTCTTTGGCGGGTTCATGGTCAGGGAAGCGATGACTGCGCCCGGCACCTTCCTGGTCAATACTTTCAGCGACTCCATGGTTCCTGCAGGCCCAACTACTACGCAAGGAACCCTGCGTCAGGCGATTGAGCAGGCCAACGCCAACAACTGTATCTCCCCCTGCACCATCAATTTCGCGAACCCCGGAACATACACGCCGAGTTTCGGACCGTTCCCGTCGATCGTGGCCACTGGGGTGGTTATCGATGGTTTCAGCGCGCCCGGCGCTGTGACAAATACTGCAGCTTTTGGTTCGCCACTGACTGACTTCGTAAACGTTGCCGTCACTTCCTCGAGCGGCACCCCGGTTGGATTCGACGTGCAGACCAACAACGTCACCATTCGCGGCGTGGCCATGAGTGGATTCAGCACCGCCGCGATTTCACTGAACGGAACGGGAAACTCGGTAAAGGGATGCCACATCGGAACGAACACCGCCGGTTCGGGACTGCCGGTCGGTCCTTCCAATGGCCTCGGAGTCCGCATACTTGCTCCCGGAAATACAGTCGGAGGTGCGACCCCCGCAGACTTCAACCTGGTGAGCGCAAATACTACTGCCGGTATCGTGATTGATGGATCTACATCAACCGGGAACACGGTAATCGGCAACTACGTCGGCACCGACAGAAGCGTGGCACTCGCGCTGGCAAACGGAGTCGGAGTTCACCTCACGAACCTCACAGCCTCAAACAACATCGGTACCACGACCCTGGGCAACGTCATCAGTGGAAACACGAATGCCGGTCTACTCATCGACACTGGAGCAACCAGCAACACCGTCGCACAGAACCGGATCGGAACGACAGGTGCTGGAACAGCTGCGCTGAGCAACGGCGGTTTAGGAGCCGTCGAGATCAACGGCGCGAATGGCAACACCATCGGTGGCACTGTCGCCTCGGCGGGGAATCTCATCAGCGGTAACAGTGGCGCCTCTGCAAATTTACTGATCAAGACCGCGAACAATAACGTCGTCAAGTTCAACAATATTGGCGGCAACCTTGCCGGAACAGGTGTGATCCCCGGCCCCACTGTCGGTATTCAGCTCAGCGTCGGTGCGGATGGGAACACGATCGGCGCAGCGGGCCAGGGAAACACCATTGTCGGTCATAGCAGCCGAGGCGTGAACATCATCGATTTCGCGACGCAGGGGAACCAGCTCACCGGGAACCGAATCGGCGGTATCGGAGCCTTTCGGAACGGCGACGGCGTTTATGTCCAGGCCCCGCTGAATCGAATCGTCAACGGCAATGAGATCGGCCCGAACCTCGGAAATGGCGTGGTCGTTGACCGCGAAAAGGGTACGCAGATTTTCGCCAATTCGATTCATGACAATGTGTCCCTGGGAATTGACCTCGTCAACACCACCACCATGCCGAATGGAGTAGGTCCTACCGCAAATGATGCCACCGACGCAGATGCGTCGGGAGGCAACAATTATCAGAACTACGCGACCATCACTTCCGCTACGACAGCCGGGACCACTTTCAACGCGAAAGTAAGTCTCGATTCTTCGGGAGCCGCAGGGACGGTAGGGATCAGAGTCCACTTCTACATCGCTGATACCCTCGGTCAGGGTAAAACCTACCTCGGAGCCTCCGGCTGCCTCGCTCCCTCTTTCTCGAACAGCGCTGTTTCCTTCACCCCCGTGGCTGCGCCGACTGCCGGCGACAAAATCGTTACCACCGCCACCAACTATAGCGACGCTACCTGCGCGACGGCCAATGACGGTACTTCTGAGTTTCTTCCTCTCGCCTCTGCGGCGACGGTAGTGGTGGAAACGGCAGACCTGGGGATCACAAAGACAGGGCCCGCCAGCGTCAACGCAGGGCAGAGTCTGACTTACACCATCACTGCGTCCAATGCGAGCGGGCCGTTCAACGCGCAGGCGGTAACCGTGAGCGATGTACTCCCTGCCGGCACAACGTTCTCCACCCTTACTCCTCCAGTCGGGTGGACCTGCAGTACGCCCGCAGTTGGCGCGAATGGAACGGTCACGTGCACGATTCCGACGCTGACAGTAGGAGCCTCGGCTACGTTCACTCTTGTCGTCAACGCACCCGTCGCCGGCGGTCTAGTTACAAACACCGCCACGATCTCCTCCAGCACTCCAGAGCCGGCGACCCCAGTCAATCCCAACACCGCCAGTGTCACCACCACAGTCGTCCCACAAGCCAACTTGTCGCTTATAAAAACCGACTCGCCCGATCCAGTGGGCGTCGGCCAGAACCTCACCTATTCAATCGTCGTCTCGAACGGCGGACCTTCCGCGGCCACGGCCGTGACGCTCACCGACACACTTCCAGCCGGTGTAACGTTCGTTTCGGCGGCGTCGACGCAGGGAACCTGCACCGGAACGACCACTGTCACCTGCAGCATCGGGACTCTTACAAACGGTGCCTCAGCAACCGCCACGATCGTGGTCAAGCCGACCGCATCGGGAACGTTGACCAACACAGCATCGGTGACCGCAGCTGAAGGCGATCCCAACATAGCAAACAACACCGCAACCGCCATTACCGTCGTCAACCCGGCCGTCGATCTCGCGATCACAAAGACGGACGCGCCTGACCCAGTGCTGCTCGGCGGTAACATCAACTACACCATCAGCGTCGTGAACAACGGCCCCTCGGCAGCCACGAATACGATCGTCACAGACGCGCTTCCGGCGAGCGTTACCTTCGTGTCGGCGACGCCCTCCCAGGGAACCTGCTCCGGAACCACCACCGTAACGTGCAACCTCGGCACGGTCGGCTCGGGCGGTGGGAGCGCATCAATCGTGATCGTAGTGACGGCAATGTCTCCAGGCACGATTACCAACACGGCATCCGTCACAGCGACTGAGACCGACACGAACACTGCGAACAACACTGCCACCACAACGACAGCCGTGAGCCCTGCAGCCAACCTCTCGGTCACTAAAACCGACTCGCCCGATCCAGTGGGCGTCGGCCAGAACCTCACCTATACGATCGTCACGACCAATGCCGGACCCTCACCGGCAACCAACGTCACGCTCACCGACGCACTTCCGGCCGGTGTGACGTTCGTTTCGGCGTCGTCGACGCAGGGAACCTGCAGTGGAACAACGACTGTCACCTGCAGCATTGGAACTCTTGCAAACGGTGCTGCAGCGACCGCGACCATTGTAGTCACCCCGACCGCACCGGGGACTCTCACCAACACAGCAACGGTAACGGCAGCTGAAGGCGATCCCAATACCGCCAACAACTCTGCAACCGCCATCACCGTCGTCAACCCGGCGGTCGATCTCGCGATCACAAAGACCGACGCGCCTGACCCAGTGCTGCTCGGCGGTAACATCAACTACACGATCAGCGTCGTGAACAACGGCCCCTCGGCAGCCACGAATACCATCGTCACAGACGCGCTTCCGGCGAGCGTGACCTTCGTGTCGGCGACGCCCTCCCAGGGAGCGTGCTCCGGTACCACCACCGTAACGTGCAACCTCGGCACGGTCGGCTCGGGCGGTGGGAGCGCATCAATCGTGATCGTAGTGACGGCAATGTCTCCAGGCACGATTTCCAATACGGCCTCCGTCACTGCGACTGAGACCGACACGAACACTGCGAACAACACTGCCACCACAACGACAGCGGTCGGTCCTGCAGCCAATCTCTCGGTCACTAAAACCGATTCGCCTGATCCCGTCGGCGTTGGTCAGAACCTCACCTATACGATCGTCACGAGCAATGCCGGACCATCGGTAGCTACGGGTGTGACCCTCGTCGACACTATTCCGGCGGGTGTCACCTTCATCTCCGCTACGGCGAGCCAGGGAGCATGTGTTGGCACCGGCCCGGTCACCTGCAATCTCGGAACTCTCGGACTGGGTGGAAGTGCCACGGTGACGATCGTAGTGCAGCCGACGGCTCCAGGAACAATTCTGAATCAGGTGTCGGTGAGCGCGACGGAAGGCGATCCGAACACGGCTAACAACAGTGCATCGGCATCGACGATCGTCGGCGCGTCAGCCAATCTATCAGTCACAAAGACCGATTCGCCCGATCCAGTGAATGTCGGACAGAACTTGACCTACACCATCGTTGTGGCCAATGCCGGACCCTCACCTGCAACCAACGTCACGCTCACCGACGCACTCCCGGCCGGCGTGACATTCGTTTCGGCGTCGTCGACGCAGGGGACCTGCAGTGGCATCACCACTGTCACATGTAGCATTGGAACGCTGGCGAACGGTGCTGCAGCGACCGCGACCATCGTAGTCAACCCGACCTCACCGGGGACTCTCACGAACACAGCAACGGTTAGCGCAGCTGAAGGCGATCCGAACACGGCCAACAACTCCGCCAGTGCCATCACGGTTGTCGGAGCGTCAGCAGATGTAAAACTCGCAAAGACTGCCAGCCCCGCGTCGATCGGCGTGGGAAACAACGTCACCTACACCGTGCTGGTCTCCAATGCGGGACCTTCGAACGCTACCAACGTGATGGTGACAGATGTCCTGCCCGCGCAGACCATGTTCGTTTCAGCTTCCAGCACACAGGGAAGCTGCAGCGGCACCTCGACTGTGACGTGCAGCCTCGGTGCGCTGGCAAACGGTGCCTCCGCGACGGTCACCATCGTCGCCACGGCCACTTCGAGTGGCACTGTCTCCAACACAGCCACTGTGACCGCGACCGAAGGCGATCCAAATACTTCGAACAATTCCTCGACAGCCACGTCGACATTCGCGGCTGCGTTATGTCCCGGCGTGTTCTCCAACATGTTTCCTCCGAATGGTTCCACGGAGATTCCTGTCACCGGAACCCTCCGCTGGTCGAACTCCAATGCCGATTCGTACCAGGTGTTCTTCGGGCTGGCCGGCAGCGGATGCTCGACTCTGGTCGGAACGACGGCTTCGAACACGTTCCGTTACCCGACTCTTCGCGACGGTGTTTCTTACGAGTACAAGATCGTTGCGTTGAAAGCAGGTTGCCCGACCGTGGCGAGTCCCTGTAACTCATTCACCACCGCAACCCGATGTAACCTCATTGCGCCTACCCTTCTCGAGCCATCCAGCGGCGCACGAGTCCCGGCCTCCAGCGGAAGGTGATGGTGGAGGCCGG
>JBKJUK010000122.1:0-2561 GCA_046590705.1 Thermoanaerobaculia bacterium | reverse complement strand
GGTTACTGGTTACTAAACTACTGACTACTTCGCTAACCTACAATCCCACCGTGCGAATACTCACTCGTTACATATTGAAGGAGATGATCGGGCCCACATTCCTCGGGCTCGGCTTCTACACCTTCATCATCCTCATGCAAAACCTCTTTGGGTTGGCGGAGATGATCATCAAACGATCTCTCCCGTTCTCGATGGTGCTGCAGCTGCTGTCGGTTTCGATCCCCAGCATCATCGTGCTGACCATTCCGATGTCCCTTCTTTTCGGGATCCTCATTGCCGTCGGCCGGCTTTCTTCAGACTCCGAGATCATCGCCATGCGCTCGTCCGGCTTGCCGACCTCGGTGATTTACAGGCCCGTTCTGCTTTTTTCACTGGCCCTCTTCCTCCTGAATCTTTACCTGATGAATGTAGTCGTCCCCCGAGGAAACTCGGCACTCCAGCGGATCAGAGCGGAGATTGGAACGTCGGCGATCTCGAAGGAAATCAAGCCGCGGGTGTTTTACGACGAGTACACAAACCTCGTCCTTTACATTAACGATCTGGATCAGAAAACAAAAGGATGGAAAGGAGTCTTCCTCTCTGACATCAGCGATTCGGAGCAACAGAAAGTGGTTGTGGCGACCTCGGGAGCGATCTCTGTGGTTGAGAATCCGAAGCAGATCTGGCTTGATCTCCAGGCCGCGGAAACGCACGTCATCGACACCGCCAAGCCTGACCGATATGACTTGAACCGGAACGCTTCGCAACGGATCCTGTTGCCGGACAAGTACTCGGGAATCGATCGAAGGTCATTTCCGAAGCACATTCGAGAGCTTAACCTTCGAGAGCTGATCGTTGAAGCCAGACGGCTCAAGCCGATCGACCCGGAGCAATACCGTCTGGCAATCGTCGAGATCAACAAGAAATTCTCTTTCCCCTTCGCCTGCCTGGCGTTTGGAATCATCGCTTTACCCCTGGGCATCACAAACCGTCGCGGAGGTAAAAGCTCAGGTTTCTCTTTAAGTATCGTGATCATCCTGCTGTATTACGTGATGGTCAATAACGGTGAGGATCTGGCGAGAGACGGAACTCTGCATCCTGCTTTGGCGATGTGGTTTCCAAACGTCATCCTGATCGCGTTCGGCATCTACCTGATCCGCCGCTCGAACAATCATTCCGGGTCAGCGGGGGCTGGATCCCGCTGGTCGTTTTCACGCCTGCTCAGCCTGCTCCCTAGGCAGGCGTCGGCTATATCTGTAGCGTCAGTCGAAAGAAGCACGGACCGAAACGACCGATCCCTGCTCGCCAGACTCGACATTCCGTTCCCGAATACACTCGATCGCTACATCCTCAGAGAGTTTTCGAAGGTTCTGGGATTGGTCCTGATATCGACGGCTGTGCTTTTTCTGGTCGTCGACTACACCGAACTGGCCGCAGAAATCAGCGAAAACAAGATCTCCTACAGTGTCGTCGCGCAGTATTACCGCTACTTCACTCTTCAGGTAATTGACTACACACTGCCACTCTCGATCCTTCTGGCCACCCTCATCACCTTCGGAATGCTCTCGAAGAACAACGAGATCACAGCCATCAAAGCGAACGGCATCTCCCTGTTCCGCACCACCATACCGGTCATCGTCGTTGCCTCGATCGTCAGTGTCATCTCCTACTTCCTTCTCGACTTCGTACTTCCTTACTCGAACGCCCGGGCCAATGAACTCAAGAACCAGATTCGGGGAAAGAGCACCGGTTCCGTGGCGACCGTTGCCGAGAGACAGTGGATCGCAGGGAAAGGTTCCTACATCTTCAACTTCCAGTCGTATGACAAGCGGGAGCAGCGCCTTTCGAAGATTCAGGTCTTCGAGTTCGATCGGGGAAACTTCAAGCTGACCAGACGGGTCTCTGCCGACGAAGCGCGTTTTGACGGAAAAGGGTGGGTCTTCGCTCGTGGCTGGATGCGCTCGTTCTCGGATGATGGCACCTCGAGCTACGCGCCGATCGTCGATCCCATCCGGCTGCAGTATCCCGAACTGCCCTCCTACTTCGAACTCGATGTCGAGCTCCCGTCCCAGATGAACTTCAGTGAACTCAGGTCGTACATCCGGAACCTGGAAGCTTCGGGATACTCATCGGATGAACTCCTGGTGAAGCTATATGCCAAGACCTCCTGGCCATTCATCAGCCTGGTCATGGCCCTGATCGCACTCCCCTTTTCGTTTCGCATGGGAAAGCGAGGAGCACTCTACGGGATCGGAATCGCACTCGGCCTCGCCTTCACCTACTGGATCCTCTTCGGCGTATTCACGAAGTTCGGCGAGGTGGGAAATCTCCCCGCTGCCCTGTCAGCCTGGAGTGCAAACGTACTGTTCATCATCGCAGCGCTCTATATGTTCCTGAAGGTAGAGACGTGAGCGGACAGCAGTAGTCAGGAGTTCAGTAGCCAGTAACCAGTAGTAGAACCAAAGAGGAAGGCGGCCACAGCAATGTTCTTCTATTGGCAGCCCGTGAGCACATACGCGACGTCATTCCGACGAGCCGCGTGACTCGTGATGATTACGCAGCTGTGACTGCGCAAGCTGACC
>JBKJUK010000054.1:0-12646 GCA_046590705.1 Thermoanaerobaculia bacterium | reverse complement strand
AGTCGCGATGCCGCCCCTGCGGGGCTCGGAATCATCGTCGTTACGATTCGAGACCCCAAGGCCTCACGGCCTGGGCTATTTCGATGCCGGGCCTCCGGCCCTCAAAGGCAGCCCTCACACCGATATTCAGAAACCGTTCATTCCGAGCGGTGGGATGGGTGGGTGCGAGGAATCTACGCACAAGGGCTGCGCTTGGAATGACGAGCGCGACCCTTGCTCGTAGATTCCTCAGTCGCAGCTCTATCTGCGTTGGATACCGAGCACGGCGTGCTCCTTCGGAATTACGGCTGGTCCGATGCGGCGCAATTCTTCGACCCGCAACCCCGCATAAAACCTGTGATTTCTTAGAAGCCGTTACTTCCCTGCACGCTCGATCGTGAAGCGCCCGAACGAGACCCCGACGTCTACGCCCTGCCCTTTGCCGACGAGACTGAGAGATACCTCACCCTTGGTCATGGCCGAGGCCTTCGTCGATTTCCCGGCTCCGGCATGAGCCTCTCCCTGCACGTAGGTGCCGAAGAGCTCGGAGATCTTGTCGACCTCGGTGAACTTTCCGATGCCGTCCTTGATCTTCGACTTACCGAACGTGAGTCCGCCGCCTTTCGAACTCAGTTTCACCTCGGCCTTCTGGCCGTTGTCACAGCGGATACTGCCAGTTCCGGAGGCTGTTTTGTAGAAGGCCGACCATCCCGCCATGTTGAAGTTCATCGTGCAGGTGGTGCCCGCATCGGCAGGCATCGCAAATGCTGCTGCTGTCAGTACTGCAATCGCCAGTCGCTTCATGAGACTCTCCCTTTGACAGAAATCAATTGGTGCTCTGCCCCCATTCTACGGCGCCGGCCGAGTAAGAAAGCAACGCCAGGGTTCAGGTTCAGGGCATCTACGAACGAATCGCGGCGAATAGTTCTTCGTACTGCGTCGTGACGCGATCCCAGCCGTAATGCTCTCTGATTCGGTCTCTCGCTGGACCCCGCATGCTCTCGACCGCGGTCGGGTCGTCGGTGAGCTGCTGCAACAGCAGCGACAGGGTGTGCGGCGCGGCGGCGTCGAAGTAGCGTACCGCTGCGCCACCGACCTCGCGATTCTCCGGCGTCCCGTTGGCTAAAACAGCGCCGCCCGAACCCATCGCCTCGATCAAGGCAGGATGAGTCCCGCCGACTTCAGTGGCCTGCACGTAGAGCCAGGCATTTCTCTGCAGCGTGCGATAGTCGTTTCCATACAGCGCACCCGGAAAGATCACCCGCGAATCCGCAGTCGATTTCAGTCGCGCGATGAAATCGTCAGAGTAGGGCGCATCACCGAGCATGACTAGTGGGCGGGTTGTGCGTACGGCCTGATAAGCCTCGACCACCTTGTCCGGATTGTTCTCAGGCTCGAATCGGCTCACATAGAGAACGTAATCCCTCGCCATCAGACCCAGGCGCGCCAGCACATCCGAGTCTTCTTCCGCCGGGAACTCGGCGCCATAGGCGATGGTCTCGGTCCGCATTCCGTAGTGATCGGCGTAGTACCTGGCGATTACCTCAGCGTCAGCGATCACTCTGTCTGCGAATCTCACCGACAAAGCTTCACCGAGCATATAAATCGTTCTTCCCAGCGCGTTCCACTTGCGACGGTTACGCTCGATCCCATCCACGTTGATTGCGACCGGCGTACGACTCAGCTTCAGCAGCGGCAGCACGAAGGCATTCGCGGCGTTGCAGAGCAGCACGGCATCGAAGTTCTGACGTGAGGCGTGCAGCGCAGAGAGCAGCGTGTGCGAAACCGTCTCGAGATACTTGCCACGAATCGCCGGGAGGAACACACGCTCCACTCCTGCCCATGAGGCCCGCTCGTTCTCTTCGTACATTGCCGATCGGCAGTACACCGTGACATGGTGCCCGCGCGCAGTCAGCCTACGGCTGAGCTCCGTAGCCATGGTCTCGAAGCCGCCGTACCTTCCCGGCACGCCTCTGGTTCCAACAATGGCCAGCTTCATCGGCCCGTCACCGATGCCTTCGTTCAAAGTCGTCGAAACCAGCGCGCCAGTTCGAAATCACTGACCCGCCTCTTCTTCTGAATCTCTCGCCGCTGCCGCATGATTGTCTGCCGATGTTGCCACAACCAGAGGAAGGCAGGGAGTGAGGTGCGCTCCCTGAGCAGCACTGCCCCGACCACGATCAAATCCCGTGCGAGCTCGAACGGCAGATTTCGAAGCGCCAGATACCCGCCCTGATTCTTCAGCCGCAGAAGGAACCGGTTCTTCACCGAGTGCATGTTGATGAAGGGCGCCAGCGCCGAGCGACGCGCGGGAGTCACCGAACGAAGATGCCAGGCCACTGCCCCTGGAACGTACAAGGCCCGCCAGCCAAACAGCTGTCCACGCCATGACAGATCAGCGTCTTCGCGATAGGCGAAGAAATTCTCGTCGAATACCTGACCATCGACAGAAGCATCCATCAGGAACTCGCGTCGATACATGGCTGCGGCTCCGGAGACACCGAAGACTTCCCGTACTGCTTCACCGTCGCAATCCCTCGTCTCGGCATCGATATCCAGATGGCGGCCGGTTCTGGTCATCTCGATACCCTTACTATCCACTGAAGTCAGCGGTTCCAGCGCATCTCCACTGGCCCGCAGCAGTTTTCCAGTCACGGAACCGACTCCCGGGCCAGCCTGCTCCAGCGCATTCACCAGCTCGGCCAGGTAGTCCGCATGCAGGCGGGCATCAGGATTCAGGAGCAGAACATAAGGAGCGGCCGACGCGGCGATCCCCTGATTCGCTGCAACGCTGAATCCGAGGTTCTCGACATTTCGAATGACCGTCGATTCAGGGAAGAATCTCTTACAGACCTCGATCGACGAATCGAAGGAAGCATTGTCGACGAAAACGAACTCGGAGGGCGGGAGTGACTGCGCGGCCAGTGCCGTCAGTGAGGCATGCAGCAGGGCCTCGCTGTTCCAGGTGATCAGGACGACGGCGACGCGTCGTTCCATCGTTTCACCGCACTCGCTGCTACCGACAGATAGGTCTTCGCCGCCGTCGAGCGACTCGCTGGAACCTTCACCAGCCCGCTGATGGCAACCACCGCACGCAGCAGCATGCCTACCACTGTAAGTCCGCGAACCAGCTCGGCACCCGCAGGCGAGAACCACTTACGCGCGTAACGATTCAGATTGCGGTACCAGACCTCAGTGAAGAATGCGAATGACACATGATCCAGCGAAGCGCCACCGTGATGTACCGCAGTCGCCGCAGGCACGAGATCGATTCGCGATCCGGCGGCAGAAATTCTGCGGCAGAAATCGACATCCTCGAACCAGGCTGGCGTGAAGGACTCATCGAAAAGCCCGATCCGCTCCACCAGTTCGCGCCGAATCAGCATGGCTGCGGCTGCAGGCTGTTCGATGGCTGTCACTCCGCTGATGTCGAGGTCACGATACCGATACCGATCAGTGATCAGATTGGCCGGTCTCACTTTGTCCAGCAGCAGCAACTCGACAGCCAGAGAACCAACAGTCGGGAAACGGCGAAGTTGAAATTCGCGCTGAGGACTGCCGTCGCTGCCGGTGAGCAATGGGACCGCAGCAGCGACGGAGGGATACGCTTCCAGATGCTCGACCAGAGTCCTGATCGCTCCCGCCTCTGGCCTGCAATCCGGATTCAGCAGGAAAATATACTTGCCCCTGGCCTCCGCAACCGCGCGATTCACGCCAGCAGCGAAACCGAGATTGATCTCCGACCGCATCACCCGAACCGGGCCTGACTCAAACTCCCGAAGAGTTGTGGAAGTGCCATCGGAGGAGGCGTTGTCGAGCACGACTACCTGATAGGGCAAACGGCCAACAGCTTCCTGAACGCCCTCGAGACAGTTCGCGATCCAGGAGTTGCTGTTCCAGGTGATCACCACGATCGAGACCACCGGCTCCGACCTGAGCGGGTCGAGAAACGGTATGGCACGCGGCAGAAGCTCCGCTGATTCGTCCGTGAATCGATTTCTTCTGGTCTTCGCCGACATCAGATCCTTTAATGCCACGCCGAGAGCTGCTTCACAAGTGGCGCCACCACATTGTGCCATCGGAAACCCGGCGCCACCTGTCTGATGGCTGATACGGAGCGCGCGTGGAAAGCGTCGTCCTCGATCATGGCCCGCATGGCCATAGCCACCGCCTCCGGGTCCTGCGGTGGGACCACGACCCCCAGCGCCTCCCGCGTCACGAGATCGGAGGCATACCCTCCCTCAGTGGCAATGATGGGAATCGCAGCAGCCAGGGCGTCGAACAGCCGCGTCCTTATGGAGAACTCAGCCTCGAGCGTGCGACGGTGCAACATGAGTGCTCCCCTGGCCTGCCGCAGCCACGCTCCCCTTTCCTGGTAAGCAACCCACTCAGGACTCAGGATGACACTGTCAGATTCCTCCAGATTCTGCTGAGGCGCCGCAATCGTCCCTGGCCGCAAGCCGGCCGGAAAGAGCAACCTGCAACGCGAGCCCTCGGCATTCACCAGCTGCACAGCCGCAATGGCTGTTGCAGGATCGAGCCACTTCCACAATCCTCCACCCCACAGGAAAATCGGCAATCCCTCTGACCGCGACTCGCTCACCAACCGAGCAGAATC
The DNA here is from genome assembly GCA_046590705.1 of Thermoanaerobaculia bacterium. Classification (GTDB taxonomy): domain Bacteria; phylum Acidobacteriota; class Thermoanaerobaculia; order Gp7-AA8; family Gp7-AA8; genus JBKJUK01. The sequence goes on along the minus strand of JBKJUK010000054.1, from coordinate 8,049 downwards.
GAGTTCATCCACTCCGAAAGGCACAAGCAGAAAGTTCTCAGGTGCAGAAATGCCGAGCCCGTCCGCGACTCCGCGGTAGAAATTCACCTGCTGCGGTGTCGCGACGATCAGCCCATCGGCAGAGCGCAGCGCTTTTCCCAGCCGATACCACTCGGCGCTGAGATGAATGCGCTGACGGGGCGTGGGCCGAGGTGCGTAGAGTTCGGCGAGCTCGAGGACGAGCGGGTCGAAGAGGTCGAAGAGGATTTTTTGCCGCGCCTGCCCTGATACCGCAAGCAGCTCGCGCGAAGGCTGACCGATGATGACTGAAGCGTTTCTGAGCGCGGTCGCAGCCGGACCTGATTTGCGCTGGAGCATCGGAAACGAGGATCCCTGCAGCGAGTCTTCGTCACGAAGGTCGGCGATGAGCGTGGTCTGAAAATGCGACGAAAGGATCCGGGCCATGTTCCAGGCGCGGATTCCCGGTCCGGCCATGAAGCGGCCGACCACATCGGGTGTGTGCACGACTACGGAGAACAAAGCCAGCCTCGCCGACAAGCGTTCATTGCTCTTCACTCCACCGAATCGGATGAACGAGACCCTCAATCATGGCAGTCACGATCGTCGCAACTTCGCCCAACATTCCCCGCATCAGCAATCCCGTCACTCTTGCGACATCTTCCCGCAACAACGAGACCCAGGATCCGACGGTCGGGTGAAGCCGTTTCACGAAGTATCGATTACGCACCGACAATCGCAGCGCCAGCTTTCCAAGGCGCGCGCGTGACTGCGAGCCTCGATGCATGGCCAGCGGTTCACCGACCAGCAGTGAGCGCAAACCAGACGCGCGCAATCTCGCGCCGAGTTCGACATCTTCGTAGTAAGCGAAGAAGGCCGGATGAAGCACAGCGCCGTCCTTTCCACAGGCGCGCAGGCTGTCGACCGCGAAAAGAGCCGCAGTCCCTGACACGCTCCAGATCTCTTCGCTCAATTTCCCCAGCGGGAGGCCCGGGGCGGTGTAGGGGCGCGTTGCGCGCGCCCGCTCTCCGGTGAGTTCCGAGCCGTCGCTCGTGAAAGCAGCCGGAGGCATCCCATGAAAGCGCTGCTGATATGTACCAGTAGCGATCTCAATCCCCGCGCCATCGACGCGGCCATCAACATCGAGGATGAGCGACTGCGCTCCCGACACACCGCTCGCCGATTCCAACACTTTCGCGACTTCCTCGAGCCATCGCGGGTCGAGAGTGACATCGTTGTTGATCCAGGCCACGAGGGGAGTCTGCACCGACTTCATGGCGTGATTGATTCCGCCGGTGAACCCGCAGTTTTCGTTCAGACGAATCAACTCGATCTGGTCGCGCAGAGACTTCGTCAGTCGGAGCGCCAGTGGCACCTTCGAACCATTATCGACAGCGACCACCCGAGCGAAAGCGCGGCTTTGCCGTAGCAATGACACTAAGCATGTCGCGGTCATGTCACCACCGTCGAAGTCGAGCACGATCGCAGTGACTTCAGTCAACCGAGATCCTCTCCAGCACTGCCCCACCCTCGATCATCGAGATCTCCGCCAGGCCGCCGGGAAAGGAAGGAATCGACACAATCTGATACGAACCGTTCGTGGAGGGAAGCGCGACCGTGATGGCGTTGAAGCGCATGCTTGCCCCGGCGGTACTGGAATAGCGAAGTCTGACCGGCCCCGATGCCATCTTGAACGAGGCGGAATCACCAGCCTTCATTTCCCACCCACCCTCGAACCTGAATCGGGCCACCATGTACTCGTCAGGATAAAGCGAGCCTCCCACTTTGCGCACATGCGCATCCTCGAGATGCACAGTCTCTGCGGGAGTGAATGCCACAGCCACACATCCTGCCAGCACCAGACTCGCAATCGCGGTAAAGAGCGAAGTGACGTGCGACGCCATGGCCCGACGCAGCGGTCTGATTGAAATCAAAAGAAAGAACACGATCAGAGCGCCGGAGGCCACGATTGCAGCATCGTTCATGCGTATGAAACTCGGAATCGTGCGCGATACATCTGCAGAGAAAGTCCGGCTCAAGGCCTCGCCCATCCGGCTTTCTCCATTGGCAATGTGAAAGAGGGCCCAGGGTTTTGCCAGACCGAAGATGGTGATCAGCGAGGCAGTGATGGCAAGCAGAGGGACAGCGGGCCTGCATCGAACGAGCAGCCTCGCTCCACCAAGCGCAATGAGCGGTGTGAAGACCACCAGGTAGCGAAGAGGCGGAGCCCATCCTCCGTGCCATTCGTCGCGGGGAAGTAGCAGAAGCAGGTAAGGAAGTGCCACGAGCAGATAAAACCAGTCTCGCTTCCATCGCAGCGAAGCGGCTCCAGCAATCACAGCTGCCAACCAGAATGGCGCATGAAAGAGAAGTCCGGCCTGACCATCGAGTAGAACGCCGAAGATTCCGCGCATCAGCTTCAGCGCGGAGTACGTCGAGAGCTGACCAGCTGTATGAACATTCGACGGGCTTCCGCTCAGGTAGAAAACGATCAGCGACGGTAACAACAGCGCCGCGGCCGCCAGCAGAACAACCTTTCGGTCGCGACGCCTGTTGATGAGTAGCTCAAGAAGAAAGGCCGCAGCGATCACCACGAAACGTAATTTGAGAAGTGACATAGCCGCCAGCGCGAGCAGGATGCGAGCAGGCTCGTTGCGTCTGCGACCTCTCAGTGCCTCAGTCAGAAGCCACGCTGCCGGAATCTCCGGCCAGATCCGTACGGCGTAGAAGATGACTGGAGCGGCAAGTGACAGCAGAGCCACCACTGCGATCCGGACTCTCGCTTCCACGCCGTATTCTTCGAGAAGAAGAAAAAGCGATCGGGCCAGCAATGTCGCGAAGAGCGCCATGGTCAGTACTGCGCCGTACAGGCCACCAAGAACGTATCCTGGAACAAGCAGAACCGCGAGGAAGGGCTCGTGACGGGACCGCTGCTCGCCCTCCCGTCCAACAGGGTCGCCCGGCTGAGGCTGCAGGTCGAGGCGGCCGGTCTCCGACTGATCGAGGTGCTGATACTGATTCCGGAGGTCGAAGTCGGAATCCGAGATCACCGACTCGGTCATCAACAGGTAATACGGCTCGTCACCGTCGATCGGCCATTGCAGCGTGTGCGGAATGAGGCAGACATAGGCCATGAGCGCGTAAGCCGCGAAGCGTCCAGCCGTCATTCGCGCAAGCTCGGTAGCGTCGAGTGCCACCAGCGAGAAAAATGCGACGCACTTTGCAGCGGCCAGCAGCGCCACAAACAGATCGGCATCCACCGGGATGCGCAGGACCGATGCCGCCAGCCAGATCGAGCAGGCAGCAAACGAAATGACCACATCGATTCCGAGCCATGCGCGTCGCCCCGAACGCAGAAGCAGGTACGGCATCAACCCTGTTCCCAGAGTCAGCAGAAAGAGCAGAGGGAGACGCTCAATGGACTGCAGCATACCGAACCCTTTCAAGCTGAATACGAACCTGCTGCGGAAGGTCAGGCGACGCGGTCACCCGAAGCAGACCGGGAGTTTCGAAGTCAGCAAGGCCAATCTCGCCATCTCCCGACAGAAAAGCCTCTCGTCCCCATCCGGTCAGACGTGGCGCCGGCTTCCTCGGCAGCAGTGACGCGCTTCGCCACTTCTGATCGATCCGAAGAACGGCCCAGTCGTGCAGATCGCGCAGCGTCAGTTTCCTGCGATAGACGCGACCGCTGCTGTCGATCATCTCGACCGTGCCCACCACAGTCTCCGAGTCGAGCCCACCCGTAGCAGCGGCGGAGATCACCACTCCGATCTCGCGCCAGCGATCATCGATGCGCATGTCCGAATGCTGTCCGGGAGAAAGCGCAATCCCCCAGGAATGCTCCAGGCGCCGATCGCCCAACGGTCCAGCGCACAGCAGCGCAACGAGGACCGCGCAACCGGCGCCATGCACAATCAGCGGGATTCGCGAAGGCAGAAGGAAGGGCAGCGCGATCAGGGCCAGCAGAAGTAAGCCTGCAGGAAAGGTCGAAGGAAACAGGCCGGCCAGCAACGCGCCACTCCATCCCAGAAAGATCAGCATGCCGAAAAGCAGGCCCCTGGCAGCCACGTAACCTGCATCGTCCATCGAGAGATCAAACCCAGCGGCCACCAGAGTGAAGGCGCAGAGGAGCAGTAGCAGACTTTCATACGGCCCGAGCGTGAAGGCCCCGAGACCAAGGATCACGCCAGCAGCGATCATGCTTGCGTTACTGCGGCGCGCGGGATCCTGACTTCGCACTTCGAGACTTCCATCGAAGCGTGCGAACCTGCGCGAGAACCGCAGGAATTGATCGAACGCGATCGCCGTCACAGCGGCGAGCAAAAAAGGCATGGCCGGTTTCCCGACCACGAGGGCAGCGCCTGCGACCATCAGTAACACGACCGGATTGCTCCGACGGCTCCCTGCGATCAGTCCAATCAGGAGTAACGGCAGAAAAACTCGGCCAAACTCCAGATCACCCGCCGTCATCCCGATCATCAGGCAGAGCGTCAGCAGGTGCCAGGGCACGAGGCCTTCCCGACTCACTGCAACAATCAGCATCAGAGTCAGCGCCACGAGAACTGTGGCCAGGGCAGCAACTTGGAAATCCGGTAGAGGGATCAGCCGCGCCGCGAGGAGGGTAGTACAGGAAACCAGCAGCGCGGTACGGAGCGGCACCGACCTGCCATCCGACGATTGCAGAAGGAAGTCGAACATGGCCGTCGAGAACACCACCCCGATGGCAGCTGTCCGGACGAAGGGGTCGGGAATCAGAGTAGCGGCCGCGAGCAGGAACCCGGCCAGCGGTGCGAAGCGAAGTCTTACCCAGCCGCCGTCGATCACCATCAGCAGCCAGAGCACCAACGGCAGGATCGACGAGGCCTGATCGACGGGTGTCCGCGCCGGAAGAATCGAAGAGATCCAGGCGATGGCGAACGAGGAAGCGACGGCCGCGCAAAACCGCGGGATCAGAGAGCGTCTAGCCCGCATTTCTCACATCCCTTCTCCTGCGGGCGGCGGATAGCAACGAAGGAGCGTGAGAAATGCGGGCTATCAATCTCTCTATTCTACGGCGGCGGAGGCAACTCCGTCGGCGCGCGCACCCAGTCGGGATCGAACCCCTGACCGGTTTCCGCCGTCGTCGAGGCCTTGTAGATCAGCCGCGCATCACCGGTGAACCGAATCTGATCGATCACTTTTTCCGCGCCTTCCCCCGTTGTTCGAAAACTCAGACTGAAGACGATTCCGCTTCGTGTTCTCACCGATACCGGGCTCTCGACTCGTCCCATGAGCGCACTGGTCACAGTCGAGGCCACAACACCCGAGCCACAGGCCAGCGTCTCTTCTTCCACTCCCCGCTCGTAGGTCCTCACCTCCAGAGCATTCCGCCCTCTCACTCTCACAAAGTTGATGTTCGCCCCTTCAGGGGCCAGCTCGGGATGATGACGAAGCTCTCGTCCCAGAGGAGTCACGTCGTGACGCCAGATCTCGTCTCGAAGAAAGATCACGTAGTGCGGCACTCCGACCATGAGAAAACTTCCATTGATCATCCGCCCGCTCTCAGCCTGCAGCGGGCGGAGCAACCTGAAGCCGTGCGGTGGCGGAAGCAGGAGAGTCACATTCTGCTCGGCGATCTCGGCTCCCACGATTCCGGAGTCAGTTTCGATGGTCATCTTTCGGGGAGCGATGACATTCAGAAACGCGAAGCGTGCCGCACAGCGCGTTCCGTTCGCGCAAAAGTCCGCTCGCGTGCCATCAGCGTTGAGGTAGACCATCCTGAAGGTTGCGCGTACTGAGGACTCGATGAGGATGAGTCCATCCGCGCCCACAGACAGCCTTCGGGTGCAGAATCGCTGCGCCAGAGGCCCGGGCTCGGTAATGAAGCCAGTGCGGTTATCGATCACAATGAAGTCGTTTCCGCCTCCCGCCATTTTGGAAAAGGAGGGAGTGGCACTACTGCCGCCTGGTGCCGTCGTCAGACCGCGAAGCATCGGAATTTTGCCTCCATCCCTTTCATTCAGGGAAGACCAGCCAGCGAGCGAGTCTTTTCGCATGCTGGCTCGTCAAAGATGTAACTACCATAAGTCCTGAACTACGATAGCAGTGCTCGGCCTTGCGCCACGCGCCGCTGTTGACCCGGAGGAGACCCCTTGAAACGATCGATCGCAACCTGTCTGCTGGCAACACTACTCGTCACGCCAACTGTTCCCCTCTCCGCACAGGAGAAGCCTGAGCCTCTGCCAAAGCTCATGGAAACCGTCAACGTCCGGGTTGTGAATGTCGATGTCGTGGTCACCGATCGAAAAGGCAACCCGGTGCACGGACTCGATGTCAGCGAATTCGAGATCGTCGAGAATCGCATCCAGCAGAAAATCACCAACTTCTACGAAGTGGCCGATCGGACCAAAGGCACGACCACCCCGAAGCAACCCGCGCGAGGGACCTCGCCCACCGCTGTCAAGCAGCCGCTTCCCGTAGAACTTCCCGATCAGCAGAAGCGGAAGATCATCTTCTTCGTCGACAACCTTTCGCTCAACCCGCTCAGCAGGAACCGCGTTTTCAAGTCGATGAAAGAGTTCGCCGCCGAGACCATGCGTCCCGGCGATGAAGCAATGGTCGCCACCTGGAACCGGAGCATGAAGATCCGGGTCCCGTTCACGCCCGACGTGATTCAGATCCAGCAGTCGCTCGACAGCATCCTCGGTGAAAGCAGCTACGGCGCGCAGAACATGAGCGAGCGTAGAGGCGTCGAGTCACAGATCCGCGAGGCGCGCACCTACGAATCTGCCATCGGGGCTGCGAGACAATACGCCCAGTCCGTCGAACATGACCTGCGCCAGACCGTCAGCGCCGTAACCGGCCTGCTCTCCACTCTCGCCGGCGTCGAGGGCAAGAAAGTCATGGTGATGACCAGCGAAGGATTTCCGATGCAGCCGGGACGCGAGATGTTTCAATACATCGACGATCTGAAACGGGAGAAACAGGACTGGCAGGGCAGCGGCAGCAGCCTGCTCGAAGGAATGTCTTTCGAGAGCAGCAGTCTCATCTCGGCAGTGGCACGTGCCGCCAATGCCAACGGAATCACCATCTACCCGATTCATGCCGGCGGTCTGGTGGGGAACAACGAAATGTCGGCCGAGAACAATCGGCCCGTCTCCTTCCAGGTGCAGCAGTCCGCAGTCTCGAACAGCACTGACTCCCTCGCGCTCATGGCCGACATGACTGGCGGCGTAGCCACACTCGGCACGAACAACTTCGCCGATGGACTCAAGAGAATCACCCGCGACCTCGGCTCCTACTACTCGCTCGGCTATCGGTCTTCTACTGAACGAGTCGATCGTCAACGATCGGTCGAAGTGAAGATGAAGAACCGCAACTACGTGGCCCGCTCACGCCGGACCTTCGTCGAGAAATCGGTTCCGACCGAGATGACCGATCGCGTCGTGGCAAATCTCTTCTATCCCACCAAAGCGAACGACCTCCGCATCACCGTCGTCACCGGACGCCCGGTGGCCTTCGAAGATAAATTCAAAGTGCCCGTGGAAATTCACATCCCCATGGAGTCACTGACCCTGATTCCCCAGGGCGAGACCCTGGCCGGAGGATTCTCGATCTTCCTCGGCGTCGCCGACAAGAACGGAGATATGTCCGACGTGACCCAACGCAATCAGCCGCTACGCTTCTCCCCTTTGGAACTCGAGAAGATGAAAGGGAAGCACTTCACTTACGCGGTGGAACTTCTGATGGCCGGAGGTAGAAACAAGATCTCGGTTGGTGTCATCGATGATCTGTCAAACTCCACCGGTTTCGAACGTCGCGACATCCTCGCAGCCGATCTACGCTGATTGCTGGTCGCTGCCTGCAATTGTGTGGCACAGGCCATCCTGCCTGTGGCGGAGTGTCAGGTGGCCCATGCCATGGCGTAGAACTCATGCAGCGCGCCACAGGCAGGATTGCCACTCTTGTCCAAATTAGACTTTTGGAGACGGAGACGCCGGGGTCTCTTCTAAACTCTTTTTGGCGAATCAAGCTAAGAGGAGGGTCCCCGGCGATGCAGCCATATTGCAGTCT
>JBKJUK010000023.1:0-3054 GCA_046590705.1 Thermoanaerobaculia bacterium | reverse complement strand
CGGCCGATTGCTTCGCGCGCTTGTTCAACAGCATTCACCGACCACGCCTCCCTGGTCCGTAATTTCCCCGGCGGCCGTTCGAATCATTGCCGCCGTAACGGCAGAAGTTCCCACGGTAACACTCTTCGTCGCGCATCAGGCATGAGGAATAGCCATGAAAAAAGCGAGAATCAACAATATCGAACTCCAATATGAAGTCACCGGATCAGGAGATGCACTACTGCTGATAAGCACCGGGCCAATCGCTGACAGCTTCTTTCCGTTCCTGACGGAGAAGGCGCTGGCGGATCGTTACCGCCTGATCAGATATCGTCAGCAGCGAATCGGCAACAACAAGACGCCTGTGAGCTTCGCCGAACATGCCGACGACGCCGCGGCGCTCCTCGACCACCTCGGAATCCGGAGCGCACATGTCGCCGGCCACTCCACCGGCGCGGCCATCGCACTTCAGCTGGCCGTCGATCACCCGGAGCTCGTTCAGACGCTGGTACTGTTGGAGCCGCCGCTGATGAGCGTCCCAGGCGCTGCGGCTTTCTTCGAAAACGTGGGACCGGCTCTCGAGGCATACGCGTCGGGCGATCCCGAACAGGCAATTGGGCGCTTCATGAGCGTCGTCTGCAGCCTGGACTGGGAGACCTGCCGGACGCAGCTCGAGAAACTCGTGCCAGGGAGCGTCGCAGTGTTGATGAGCGACGCCGACAACTTCTTCGCCAGCTACCTGCCAGCTCTCAACGGATGGCAATTCGGATCCAAAGAGGCAGCCGCCATCTACCAACCTGTGTTGTCTGTGGTGGGCTCGGAGACGGATCGGCTCTTCGTCGAAAGCCACGATCTGCTCCATACATGGTTTCCGCAGCTCGACACCTGCACGATTGACGGCGTTGCGCACCTGCTGCATCTACAGCGTCCGGAGCCTGTGGCGCGTGGCATAGCCGACTTCTGCGCCGGGTACCCTATGATCAACAGGAGCGCCGCCCGCAACACCGCGGCGGAATTTCAACTCTAACAGGAGGAGGACTCGATGAAACGCGTGACACTAATCATGCTTCTGATTCTTGCTGTTCCGGTATTTGCACAGGGAAAGAACGACCACGTGATGCTCAGCTCTGCGGAGCTGACCTGGACAACGGGTCCTCCTTCCCTGCCGAAGGGATCACAGGTCGTAATCCTCGAGGGAAACCCCGCCGACGAAGGGATCTTCACGATGCGACTGAAACTTCCCGCGAACTATCGAATACCTGCTCACTGGCACCCAGCCTTCGAGCATGTGACGGTACTCGAGGGGACTTTCTGGATGGGCAGAGGAGAGAAATTTGATGAGGCCGCGCTTCACGAGCTGCGACCAGGTTCCTTCGCGATGATGGCACCGGGCACTCGGCACTTTGCGGCGACGAAGCAGGCGACGGTCATCCAGCTTCACGGCATGGGGCCGTGGCAGATCTACTACGTGAACAGTGATGACGATCCGAGGGTCCTGCGAAAAGAAAGCAAACCTTGAGCGTTGACGGCTATGTCCGTCTAAGCCGGAGATGATCGTTCGTGAGAAACGCATCCGGCAAGGGTTTGGCAACCGCAACGAAAAAGCCCGGCCGCAAGGCTGGGCTTTTGTTTTTTACGATTGACATGAGTGCCGCGGCATCAGAATGGGGGAACGGCGGGGAATGGCGTCGCCGCTTCAGTCGCGAGATTGACCCGATGGGTTCCGCATTCGAGGACTCATTCGAAGCAAAGCTGGTCGCGGGTGATGGCACAATCGCGCGTGATGGAACGCGCTCATGCCGCTTCCGGTGACCGATGATCCGCGAACGCTTCGAGCGCGATGGGTGGGCGCTGGTCCCAGCTTCACGGTGCACAGGAAAGTGCGGGTCTGACCCGCAATTTTTAGATACCGCGCTACTCATTGTTGAGAGCGATGCCCGCCTCAGAGGGCCAGAGGCCCGGCATCGCTGTAGCCACGGCCGTGAGGCCGTGGACGTAGCGCACCCCACACCCTTCGGAGCCCCAGCGGGGCGGCATCGATTCGACCGGGACCGAATAGATCCCCGACGCTACGACAACTGACCGTGCATACGAATTATCGTTCCTACCGAAAGGCGGAAAGTCGCGATGCCGCCGCTCTGCGGCTCAGAAGCGGGGCAGGGGCGCGTGTTCCACGGCCTCACGGCCGTGGCTACAGAGATGCCGGGCCTCCGGCCCTGTTAGGCGAACGCATGGGGCGCGCGATGACGACGAGGAGCGAGCGCGCAATGTCATCCCGCGTCCCCGCATCGCGCTGCGCAGTGGAGGGGTGGGTGCGAGGATCTACCGCGCTCATCATTGTTGAGAGCGATGCCTGCCCTCAGAGGGCCAGAGGCCCGGCATCGCTGTAGCCACGGCCGTGAGGCCGTGGACGTAGCGCACCCCACATCCTTCGGAGCCCCAGCGGGGCGGCATCGATTCGACCGGCACCGAATGCTAAGCATCAGCAGGAACGCCGTCATTCCGAGCGGCGGGATGGGCGGGTGCGAGGAATCTATGCACATGGATCGCGCTGTAAATGTCGAGCGAGAACCCTGTGCGTAGATTCCTCAGTCGCAGTCCTATCGGCGCTCGCCATCGAGCACGGCGCGCTCCATCGGAATGACGTGCCTAATCCCTGTCGGCGGCATTGCGTACGCGATCGCTCTGATTTCTGCAGACACGCGCGGCGCCCGTTGTACTCCGGGTATGAAAACCGCCGTATCCAATCCTGACGAAGTATTCGAGAAAGTCGAGAGGCTCGCTCGTCGAGCGAAGAAGTCTCGAAGTAGTGGTGCAGGGCGATGCGCTGAACTGAAGCAGAATTGCCACGGTCGTTTGCGTTCCCCTGACAAGCAACCTCGCCTGGGCCGATGCGCCCGGTAACGTCCTCCTCTCCGCCGGAATCACCAGACTTCCGAAGGATTCTGTAGCGAATGCATCCCAGGTGATCACGCTGGACAAACTGTCGCTCACGGACAGAGTCGCAAAGTTGTCGCGCACAAAGACCGAACTCCTCCTCGCTGGCATCGATATCGTTCTCGGGCGCTGAGTCTC
>JBKJUK010000379.1:0-8874 GCA_046590705.1 Thermoanaerobaculia bacterium | reverse complement strand
TTCCTATATGCGATCAATCCTTCGTTTCCTACCTCTCGTTCTGATGTCGTTCACGCTCGTCGCCAGCGAGGGAAAGTGGACCCCGCCACAGGTACTGAAACTCGACCCTGCATGGCTCAAAAAACAAGGGCTGCAGATTCCTCCCTCGAAACTCTGGAACGAGCAACGTGGAACAGGTCTGCTGTCCGGCACTGTGAACATCGGAGGATGTACAGGCGCCTTCATTTCGGCGGATGGACTGGTCATCACGAATCATCACTGCCTCTTTCCTCTGCTGCAGGAACACAGCACGCCGGATCGGGACCTGATCGAAAGCGGCTTTGTTGCGAACAGCCGGGCTGAGGAACTTCCCGGGAAGACCATGCGCATCCAGATCCCGCGGAAGTTCACCGATGTGACGCGCAGCATTGAAGAGGCAGTGCCTGCCGGCGTCGATGACACCGCGCGTTCGAAAGCCATCACTGCGCGGCAGCAGCAACTCGTCGCAGCCTGTGAGACGGACTCCTCGATTCGCTGCAGAGTGGCCAGCTATGACGGTGGACCCTTCTACACCCTGATCGAGACCGTCGAGTTATCAGATGTGCGCCTCGTCTACGCTCCGCCGCGGGCCATCGGTGAGTTCGGCGGAGAGACCGACAACTGGAGTTGGCCACGTCACACAGGCGACTTTGCAATCGCACGGGCCTGGGCCGCACCGGGCGGAAAGAGCGCTGCGAACGCGCCAGGCAACGTTCCGTTCAAGCCCGAGTTCTTTTTCCCGATTTCAACGGCTGGTGTGAAGCCGGGCGATTTCGTCATGGTACTGGGATTTCCCGGTACCACTTTTCGAGCTCTGCTTGGCGAAGAAATGGTGGAGCGCCGCGACTTTTTTTACGCTCGTCGCGAATCGGTATTCGGCGAATGGATTCGCGATATGGAGGAGTCCACTAAAGAGAACTCGGCAGGCGCGATCGCAGTTTCGGACCACCTCAAGTCGATGCTCAATCGATACAAGAACGCCCAGGGCCAGATGGCTGGCTTCAAGCGCGGCCGCATTGCAGAAAAGCAGATGGCCAGCGATCAGGCGGTGCTCTCCTGGGCCCGCGGAAATCCGCAGCATGGTGCGGCGCTGAAAGCGAGGGAAGAGCTGCTGGCGATCCTGGAGCAGCAGAAGAAAACCTGGGAGAAGGATTTCCTGCTCTCGACCATTGCCGTTGGTTCTGAAGCACAGCCCGGGTCAGCCCGCTCAATCCAGTCACTCGCTCACGCTGTGACGCTCGCACACTCAGCGCGGGAGAGAGTGAAAGTTGACGCCGAAAGAGAGGCCGACTATCAGGAACGCAGCTTCTCGCGGCTGCGGCAGAAGCTCGACGGGGAGGAGAAGAAGTACTTTCCCGCCGCCGACAGGCGGATGTTCGCGTCGTTCGTGAAGCGTGCCCTGGCCTTGCCGGACGATCAGCGCATCCTGGCCATCGACCGCGCTTTCGGCAGAAATTTCAGTGAGGCTGCAGTCGTGGCGAAGATCGACTCGCTTTATGCCGACAGTCCTGTGCTCGATCTTTCGCAGCGCGGAAAGATGCTGGACGAGACCGTGGCCCAGCTGCAGGCGCGGAAGGATTCGTTGCTCGAACTCGGATTTGCTCTCGACGACGCATACAGGGAGATGCGTACCCGCCAGAGCGCCTGGGCCGGCGCGCAGTCGAGGCTGCGCCCGATCTGGCGCCGAGCAGTCATTGCCAGGGCCGGCAAGCCCGTAGCGCCAGACGCCAACAGCACCTTGCGGGTGAGCTTTGCGCATGTCAAAGGCTACGCGCCGCGCGACGGAATGAACTATACGGCTCAGACCACACTCAACGGCGTCGTACAAAAGCACACCAATGAAGAACCGTTCGACGTGCCTGACACGATACTGCAGGCGGCAGCGAAGAACGCACCAGGACGATGGAAGGACTCAAGTCTCGGGGATGTGCCGGTGAACTTTCTGGCCGACGCCGACACCACCGGAGGAAATTCAGGCAGCCCGGTCGTGAACGGGAAAGGCGAACTTGTCGGCGTGAACTTTGACCGGGTCTGGGAGAACGTAGCCAACGACTTCGGGTACAACCCTGAAATCGCTCGGAATGTGAGCGTCGACATCCGCTACCTGCTCTGGCTCCTCGACAAAGTGGAGAACGCGCAGGGGTTGCTGAAGGAGCTGGGAGTTAGTAAGGAAAGTAGCAAGTAGTCGAGTAGCGAGTAACCGTCGAAGGCAGTAGCTAGTATCAAAGTAGCTAGTATCAAAGTAGCCAGTAACCAGTAGTCGGAAACGGCATCCCGAAGCGAAGCGAGGGATCTGCGTACAGTGATCGCGCAGGTGTCATCCCGAGCAAGCGCGGGCCGGCGGGAGGGGCGAGGGAACTTTGATCTCGACGGACGATGTGACTTGTCGAACGTCTCAGGCGCGCGGCGGTCAGTCTTTCTTATGACAACATTCGTGGCTTGCCGCCGATACGGATCAGGAACGTCATTCCGATGGAGCACGCCATCCTCGATGGCCAGCGCAGAGAACAATGCGACTAAGGAATCGACGCACAAGGTTCGCGCTCAACATTCACAGCGCAGTGCCTGTGCGTAGATTCCTCGCACCCACCCGTCCCGCCGCTCGGAATGACGGCGTTCCTGTCTGCACAGCAATCCTGTTTCTTTCTCTCCGTCGCCGCGCAGCGCGATCCGAGGCTCGGGATGACACGGCTACTTGTTACTGGCTACTCAAACTACTGACTACTGCTTCTAACCACTTCCTCTAACGTTCGCCAGAAGCGTGGATACGACTTGGAGACCACCTGTTCTTTCTCAATAGACACGTTGCCTCGCTGCAGGCCGGCGATGGCGAAACTCATGGCGATGCGGTGATCTTCGTGAGGATCGATCACGGCCGGCTGATCGTTCCATCCCGGCTGGATGGCCAGCCCGTCGGCCGACTCCTCGACTGTCGCACCGAGTTTCCTCAACTCGGAAGCGAGCACCGAAATCCGATCTGATTCCTTCACCCGAAGATTGGCGACGTTGGTAATGATCACCGGTTCTGACGCAGCCGGCGCAATCGCCGCCAGCGTGGGAACGATGTCAGGCATGGCATTGCAGTCGAAGGTTCCGCCGCGGAGTTGCTCGCTGGCACTCACGGTGACCTGGTCACCTTCCCACTCGACCTGACAGCCGATGGCAGTAAGCAGATCGAGAAACTTTCGGTCGCCCTGCACCGAGTCGCGAACCAGGCCCCGCACCGTGACCGACCCGCGCGTTACTGCCGCAGCGGCAAACCAGTACGATGCCGAAGAGTAGTCGCCTTCGACTGTGTATTCGTCGCGAAGCAGAGTCGAAGCCTTCACGCGGAACAGCGAGGGCTCGAGTTGTTCGACTTCAGCGCCGAACTTCCTGAGAATATCGACGGTCATATCGATGTACGGCTGCGACGACAGCGAATCGACCCTGATCCGGACGCCGCCAGGCAGTGTCGCTCCCGCCATCAGAAGCGACGAAACGAACTGACTCGACACCTCCCCACTGACCGGAATCTCAAAGCCACCGCGAGTCTTCTTTCCTCGGATTCGAAGTGGTGGATAGCCCTCACGCTCCGCATACTCGATCTCGCCATCCACAGTGAGCAGCGCGTCGACCAGGTCGGAGATGGGACGCTCGTGCATTCTGGAGTCGCCTCCAAGCAGGAACCGTCCGGGCGTAAAGGCCAGGAATCCTGTAAGGAAGCGCATCGCTGTGCCGGCGTTTCCGACGGAGATGGGAATCTCGTTCGCCGAGATCGAGAGTCGCTCGCCGATCACCAGTCCATCTGCGAAGTTCCCGGAAGTCTCGTAGCCCACCTTGCGCAGTGCATCGAGCATGTACCTCGAGTCATCGCTGTCGAGCGGATTGAGCACGGTCGTGCTTCCTTCCGTGGCGGCTGCCAGCAGCAGCGCGCGCGCTGTGTACGATTTCGAAGGGGGCACTTTCACTACCCCTTTTGCGGCGCCGATGGCGTTGATGACCTTCATGCAAACTCCAGTTCCAGACCGTCATAAGCCAGTTGAAACCCCTCGGGCAACGTGGCGCTCACGCTTTCGTGATCGACATCGTGGCTGAGATGAATCAGGTAGGTCATTCTCGGTGCGATTCGCTGCGCGACTTCGATGGCCTCGTCGATCACGAAGTGCGTGGAGTGCTTCGGCGAAGGTCGCAAGCCGTCGAGCGCGAGTGTGTCCAGCCCCTCCAGCAACTTCAGCGATTCGTCAGGGATTCCGTTGGTGTCGGTGATGTAGGCGAAGTCGCCGATGCGGTAGCCGAGTATGGTCCAGTCGCCATGCCGTACCGGTATCGGGGTGATGGCGATTCCGTCATGCACGAAAGGCCCGTCGATCTCGATCAGGTCGAGCTGTGGCTTGCCGCCCCCGGTCTGTGTAGCGTCATCCCAGATGTAGCTGAACGCTTTCCTGATGGCCTTCGCTGTGAAGGGATTGGCGTACGCCGTCACCGCCTTCTTCTGGAAGAAGTTGAAAGGCCGGATGTCATCGAGGCCCATCATGTGATCCGAATGCGAGTGCGTGAAGAGGACGAAGTCGAGATGATCAGTGGGGGAGCGGAGCAGTTGCGTTCGCAGGTCAGGTGTGGTGTCGATGAGGAACACCGATTCTCCGCGTTCGATCTTCACGGACTGGCGCAGTCTTTTATTTTTCGGGTTGGTGGATGTGCACACGGCGCAACGACAGCTGATCACCGGAACTCCGGTGGAAGTACCGCTTCCGAGGAATGTGACTTTAGACGATGACAAAGCTGCTCTCTCCTGAAAGCGGATCGACCATGAGCGCCTCGCCCTTGTCGTGCCAGGCGGGAAGTACGGTGACCGTTGCTTTGCCTGCGGGTACCACGAGTTTCCGGTGAAAGTGGCCGAACACGACCATGTCCACGCCCTCTTCTCCTTTCTTCCTTCCGTACGCTTCCATCAACTCAACGGGAAGCCGCGTTTTGTGCTTGAAGTTGGACATGGCCAGCTTCTTCTCGACACCGTCGACCATGCGCCGCGCCAGAAGTTTTGGAATGAGTTTCACGCCGAGACGCATGATGGGATTCTTCGAGAATCGTCTCCAGAAGCGGTAGGGGAGGTCCCGGTCGTTGATCATGTCCCCGTGAATGACGAAGAAGTGTTTGTCGCCCGCCAGAAACGATGCTTCGGTCACGACCTCACTCACTGAGTGCCGCGCTTCGGAGTGTTTGATGAAGAAGTCGCGGTTCCCTTCCACATAGTGAATGGCCGTACCAGCATCGAGGAGTTCGCGCAGTTTGGCGAATGCCAGCTTCACTGAGCTGGTGAAGAACTTCGGATCGCCGATCAGATAGTGGAAGACGTCACCGTTCAGGTAAAGCGCTCGCGGCTGGTATTGCTTGAGTCGCTCGAGCCAGGCCACGATTGGCTTTTCGTCTCCATCGGACAAGCCGATGTGCGAGTCGCCAATGATGAATATCTGCTGCGTTCGGATCATCTCCAACTGCTCCTTGCACTTCTCGTACTCGCAACAAATTACAGCGCCGACTTCAGGCTGGTGCGCGGATTCTGGCTGTAGGCCTTCTCGATCTTGTCCACCGCTTCGATGGCTTCGGGGTCGAGATCTTTGGGGAGATGAATCTGCACGCGGTAGTAATGGTCGCCGTAGCCTTCAGTCTTCCCGCGCTTCATCCCTTTCCCCGTCAGGCGGAACGTCTGTCCGCCCTGGGTTCCTGCCGGAATACGTGCACGCACCGGGCCGCGGATGGTCGGCACTTCAATTTCGCTTCCCTTCACCGCCTCGGCCAGGGTAATCGGAACTTCTGTGTGCACGTCATCGCCGCGACGCTCAAAGAAGGAATGCGCTCGAACATGCACCGTGAGAATCAGGTCGCCTGCTGCTCCACCCCCGAATCCAGCACCGCCTTTTCCACGAACGCGAATCTTCTGACCTTCACGCACTCCCTCGGGAATCTTCACTTTGGTGCGTTCGGGCGAGGTGACTGCCCCAGATCCGCGGCAGGTCCGGCATACACTGTTGTTCACGTTGCCCAGCCCGTTGCAGGCCGGGCACTGCTTCTGTCTGCTGATCGAAAACTCGGTGGTCGTGCCTTCGACTGCGTCGCGGAAATCGATGGTGGTCTCAGCTTCGAGGTCGCTTCCCTTCTGCGCGGGCTGTCCACCGCCGCCACCACCGAACAGATCGGCGAAAAGGTCGCCGAAGTCGCCACTGCTCCGTCCCTGAGTAGAACGCCTGCCGCGACTCTGCCCTCCTCCCGCAAACTGGCTGAAATCAAATCCGCCGAAAGGATTCGCACCCGGGCCGCCACCCTGCCCGCCGCCGGAAAACGCAGCGGAGCCATAGGTGTCGTACTTCTCTCTCTTCTCCTTGTCACTGAGAACGCTGTAGGCCTCGGACGCTTCCTTGAACTTCGTCTCGGAGGCCTTGTCTCCCTGATTCACGTCCGGATGATGCTTGCGAGCCAGCTTCCTATAGGCTTTCTTGATCTCGTCCTCGGTCGCACCCTTCTTGACCCCAAGGATTTCGTAGTAACTTTTCTCAGCCATAAAGGAAAACTAACACAAGAGAGAATGGAGAATGCAGAATGCAGAATGGAGAATGTTTAAAACCTTCCCTGGATAGTTTGTCCCGGGTCAGGCTTTTACATTCTGCATTCTCCATTCTGCATTCTCCATTCGGTACTATGGTTGCAGAGGGAGCGAATTGAATGTACGGCGCGTTAGGGAACCGAAAGGTCGTCACGATGGTGTTGGCTGGCGGCATGGGGGAGCGGCTGTATCCGCTGACCCGGGATCGCGCCAAGCCTGCCGTACCGTTTGGTGCGCGCTACCGGATCATCGATTTCGCCCTCAACAACTTCATCAACTCCGGCTTTTTCAAGATCAAGGTTCTGACTCAGTTCAAATCGAACTCACTCATCGAACACATCACCCGCACCTGGCGTCTGGTTCCGCAGATCGGTCAGTACGTTGAGGTCGTCCCTGCGCAGATGCGAAAAGGACCATTCTGGTTCCGAGGCACTGCCGACGCGGTTTATCAGAACCTCGAACTGATTTTCGATGAACGTCCTGAGCAGGTCTGTGTGTTCGGTGGAGATCACATCTACAAGATGGATGTGAATCAGATGATGCAGCACCATCTCGACAAGGATGCCGATCTCACCATTGCTACGATCCCGGTCCCGCTGGCCGAGGCCGATCAGTTCGGGATCATCGAAGTGGATGACGATGGTCGGGTGATTGGATTCGTCGAGAAGCCGAAGGAAGGCGTCAAGACCATTCCCGGGCGACCGGACATGGTGCTGGCCTCGATGGGCAATTACATCTTCAAGGCCAACGTGATGACGGATGTTCTCGAGCACAACTCGCTCAGAGATGCCGCTCACGATTTCGGGAAGGAAATCATTCCCGGGATGTACAAGGAGATGAGGGTCTACGCTTACGATTTCGCAACGAACAAAGTACCGGGTGAGGACACCTTCGGTTACTGGCGCGACGTCGGTACGATCGATTCCTATTATGCAGCGTCGCTTGATCTGGTCTCGATCACGCCTGCCTTCAATCTGTACAACTCGGAGTGGCCGATCGTTTCCGCGACCATGAATTTTCCGCCGGCAAAATTCGTCTTCGCCGACACCGAGACCAAGCGCATCGGCGTCGCTACCGATTCACTCGTCTCTGATGGCTGCATCATTTCGGGAGGGACGATCAACCGGTCCGTTCTTTTCCCCAGGGTGAAGATCAATTCGTACTCGCAGGTGGATGGTTCGATTCTGATGGACGGTGTAGACGTAGGACGGCACTGCCGCATTCAACGGGCCATTATCGACAAGGGCGTTCGGATCCCGCCGCGAACGACCATCGGCTTCGATCTCGAGCACGATCGTTCACGTTTCACGGTGACGGACAGCGGCATCGTAGTGGTCCCGAAAGGCACGATCCTTCAGGACAGTTAACGAATCCGGCCGCAGCCGGATCGTATTTTCACCAACGCAACCGCAGGAATATCGTCGTTCGAATCGAAGGAAATGAAATGGACTCAGCATCGAAAGTACGTCATGACGGTCGCGCTTCGGACGAATTGCGACCGGTCATCATTCGACCGCATTACATCAAGCACGCCGAGGGTTCGGTGCTCATCGAGATGGGCGACACCAAGGTGATCTGCACGGCATCGGTAGAGGAGAAAGTTCCACCATTTCTCTATCGCTCCGGAAAAGGTTGGGTGACTGCCGAGTACGGAATGCTCCCGCGGGCCACCAACGAGCGTACGCATCGCGAGGCCGCCAAAGGCAAGCAGGGCGGACGCACCATGGAGATCCAGCGGTTGATCGGACGCTCGCTGCGAGCGGCCATCGATCAGGAGCTTCTGGGTGAGCGCACGATCTGGCTCGACTGCGATGTCATTCAGGCCGACGGCGGCACACGCACCGCGTCGATTACCGGCTCGTTTGTCGCGCTGGTGCTGGCTCTCTCGAAAATCTATCTCAACAAGAAGCTGGCAAGCTGGCCGTTGAAAGATTGGGTTTCGGCGGTCTCGGTGGGGATGGTCAAAGGCGTTCCCTGCCTCGATCTCAACTACATCGAAGATTCAAAAGCTGAAGTCGACATGAACGTAGTGGCCACCGACAAGATGCGTTACATCGAGATGCAGGGGACCGCGGAGGGCGCGAGTTTCAGTGACGAAGAGATGCAGCAGATGCTGTCGCTTGCTCGCTCAGGGATGACTACGCTCTTCGAGAAGCAGCGTGAGGTTTTGTCGGGCGTCCTCGCCGAGGTTGATGACATGGCGCTAACGCGACTGAGCAAGAAATTCAAGTAGCTGTAGGGCCGGAGGCCGGGGGCCGGGGTCGGAGTGAAAG
>JBKJUK010000353.1:0-4370 GCA_046590705.1 Thermoanaerobaculia bacterium | reverse complement strand
GGTCGTGTAACGAAGCCGGGCCGTTGAGCAGCACCGCGCCGGAGGCGCGTCACGAGGGCAGCCGGTGGTAAGCGCGGAAGCGCGCAGCCACCGGGGAGGAACAGGGAAAATGAGATGCGTCCCGGCAGGGACGCCAGAGTAGTCGGGATGATCGCTATCCACGCCCGCAGGCGCGCGGTGCTTTGCGCTGCGCAAGCTCGACCGGCGCTATCAATCCGAAGCTCCGACACATACAGCCACTTTTCGAAATCATCGGGTGTCGCACGGATTTCTCTGGCGCCCCTGCCGGAGCGCAATTCACCGCGCTCCTGGAACCGGTGGCTGCGCGCTGTGCGCTTACCGCCGGCTACCCTCTGACCGCGCCTCCGGCGCGGTGCTGCTTAACCCGAGCAGAGTTCGACGACTCAGGACACCCGATTCTTCGTGGTTACCTGCTCGATGGTCTTGAGAAGCTCGTCGAATTCGTAAGGCTTCAGCAGGTAACCGACGTGCGGCAGCTTTAAATAATGCTCGAGCCTCGACTCGTCCCCGTGACCCGTCGAGAAAATGAACGGAAGATCCGGCCACCGCGCTGCGATAGCCCGATACACTTCAGCACCATTCATGTCGGGGAGACCGATGTCGCAAATGACCAGGTCGGGGCGCGCTTTTTCGATCGCCGGCACAGCTTCTTTCCCGAGACCGACGATTCTCACCTCGATCCCCTCCATCTCCAGATTCGCCTGTAGCCCACTGGCGACTGCCTCGTCATCTTCGACCAGAAGAATCTTCTGCCCGACCGAGGGCATCGCGACCTCGGGAATCGCTGCGGGGATCACGGGGGTGGTCGCCGCGGGGAGGAACATGTGGAAGAGCGTGCCCTTCCCAGGAGTGCTCTCGACGAAGACTTCTCCGCCATGCAGCGAAATGATCTGATGCACGACAGAAAGCCCGAGCCCCGTTCCTGAGCGTTTGGTCGTGAACAGAGGTTCGAAGATGTGGCTGACGACATCAGGGCCCATCCCCATTCCCGTGTCACGAATCATGAAGTGAATGAATCGCTCCGGATTGGCAACGACCCCGAAGGGAAAGCTGGAGTGCGGAGGATTTGCTCGGGCGGTGATTACCAGTCTCCCTCCAGAGGGCATGGCATCTCTTGCGTTCATGGTGAGGTTCGTCAGAATCTGCTGAACCTGCGTCGGATCGATGCTGACGAATAAGTCATCCTGGGCCGGCAGCACATCAAGCTGGATGTCGTCGCTGAGGAGGCTGCGCAGCTCAGGGGCCAGGTCGACGAGCCATGGACCTACCTCCACGGGCTTCCGCACCGGTTCCGAAGGTTGTGTGAACCGCAGGATCTCCTGCGTGATCCGCTTTCCGCGGACGACGGATTGCGAGATCTGATTCGCTGCGCGCTGAAGCCGCTCGTCCGAAGGGGCACTCTTTCGAATGACCTCGGCGAAAGGCTGAATTCCCATCAACACATTGTTGAACTCATGAGCGACTGTCGCCGACAGCCTCCCGAGGCTGGTAAGCCGCTCAGCCTGCCCGAGCTGCTTCTTCAGCTGGTTCTTCTCGGTGACGTCTCGGAAGGTGATCACAGCCCCCATGCATCGCGACGCCTGCACGACAGGAGCAACCGAGTACTCGACGTGCACCGGAGTCTGATCACGGGACCAAAAAATGTCTTCGCGAAGTCTCACCGGGCCTCTCACGCCGGTCGCAACCGCCATGATCTCGCAGTTATCAGCTGACTGACCATCGGGATTCAGATGAATCAATTCATGAACATTCTTTCCGATCCAGTCCGTTACCCTAAAATCCAGAGATTCAGCGGCAGCCCTGTTGGCAAGCGTGCAGATCCCTCGATCGTCGATGGCGTACATCCCTTCGGAGCTCGAATCGAGGATCAGCTGGAGCCGTTGCGCCAACTCCATGCGTGCTTCCTCTGCAATCTTACGATCGGTAAGATCGTGCGATACACCGATGAAGCCGTCGATTCGCCCCTGTTCATTCCGCATGACCGAGACTGCCACCTGGAGCCAGACGTAGTGGCCTTCCTTATGACGATACCGCTTCTCGACCTCGAACTTCGACGTTTGTCCTGACAGAATCAAAGTCAAGGCTTCCGCGGACGCTTCGCTGTCATCGGGGTGGGTGATCTGCGCGAAGTTCATCTGCAGAAGTTCATCACGACTGTAACCGAGCACTTCACAGATCCTTCGGTTCACACGTCGGATCAAATGCTGGTCAGCCTCGACGATTCCCACGGCGGCGTTCTCGAAAATCGCCTCGAGCCTCCGCTCGTTCTCTCGCAGAGCCTTCTCGGCACTTCGCTGCGCGGTCATGTCTCGCGCAAAACCGATGATTCCCGTGAACGTCCCGTCGACGACTCGAGGTTCAGCCTTGAGCTCGACGATGAGGTTCCGATTTCCTCGGGCAATTAATCGTACGGAGTCGAGATGTATTTTTCCGCCTGAGGCCACTCGTTCGAAACCTTCCCGGGCAGCAGCCTGATACTTCAGAGGAATGAGATCAGTGAACGGTTTCCCGACCCATTCGCCTGGTTCCCATCCCGTGAGAACGGTGAAACTCGGGTTCAACGATCGAAACTTTCCAGCGGTATCGAGATCAAAAATCATCTCGGAGGAGCGTTCGACGAACTCACGATGGGTTTCAGCTGCCGTTGCTGCTGCTTGTTCAGCGGACAGGCGATCGGTAATGTCATTGGTGAAAACGTTGATGAGATCGGGCTCGACGAAAACGAAGTGGAACTCGAGATCACGGACCTCGCCGGTCGAGATGAGTCGGTGCCTGCGTGTCAGGGTCGAAATTCGATGTTCGGCATTCACCTTTGAGAGCGCGCTGAGAAGGTCTGGAGCGTTCGCCATGTAGCGCGACGCAGGAGCGCCGACATACTCTTTGATGGCGCCTTTGGTGAGTTCCAGCGCCGCATGATTGAAATCGATCAGGACGTGGTCGGCCCCCTCGCGCTTCCACGAAAACGTGGAGAGCGGATTACCCATGTAGAGTGAACGGTATTGAACTCCGGCTGCCAGAAGCATGTCTTCAACTCGCTTTTTCTGTAGCGTCTGAGCGATGAGATTGGCCGCAGACTGCAGAAAGTCGACATCTTCAGAAGAGAATCGTTCAGCGGTGGTCGAGTTCACGACCAGCACGCCGCGCACCTCACTCTCGTCCGCGATCAACACGCTCACGCTGCTCATCACGCCCATCGCGCTGATCTCGGGAGGTATCCCGAAGAGCGTCTCCGCCTGACGTTGACTCACGACTACAGATTCACCCTTCAGAACGGTGTATCCGGGAAGACTGGAATCATCGATCGCACATGTACGACCCCGTGCCCACAACATCTTCTCAGTGACCGCGCATACCTGCAGAGTGCTGGTCTCCGGTAAAAGCTCCAGTGCAGTGACCAATTCTGCTTCCAGGGCTACGGCCACTACATCCACCACCAGCTGTACGGTTGCGTAGATTTCCGTACCGCTGATGCAGATCCGGCCGATTTCGTTCAGGGCCGCAGCGCGATGAGCACGTGTGGAATGCTGCAACTCGCGACTCGCAGCTCGCGCAAGATTGAGGAGCGAGTCTCGTTGCGACTCGGTCAGTTCCCTGGGGACGAGATCGACGACGCACAGCGTACCGAGCGGCAGTCCGTCAACCGACGTGATCCTGGCACCCGCGTAAAACCGAAGGTGGGGGTCTCCAGTCACCATGGGGTTATCGCTGGATCGCGAATCGGATTCCAGATCGTCAATGACGAATACCTCTTCGTCTGAAACGATCGCGTGTGCGCAGATCGAGACGTCCCGGTCCGTGCCTTCCAGGTCGGTGCCGACAGAAGCGCGGAAGATCTGTCGGTCCTCTTCGACGAAACTCAGCAGGGCGATGGGAGCGCCGGTGATCTGCGCAGCGATCGCGGTGAGATCGCGCAGGTGCTCAGACTCCGACGCCGCGATCGCGTTCGAGGCTCGCAGCGCGGCGAGTCTTTGCTTCTCGTTAATCGGAAGGGGCGCTTTCACGATGTGACGTTCATGGTACGTTCCAGAGGCACGTTCTGGCTTTAGTTTAAAGCGAAGAGCAACGTTCGAGTGCTACGAAGGGAGCGACGGGGGCCGGGGTTGGGGGCCGGGGGCCGGGGTGGAGGCCGTATTTCACAGGGTTCATCGCGAGGACGTGCAGAGCTGATGAACGCAGAACTCAGAACGCAGAAGGATGAAGTAAGAGAAGAGGCAGTGGCTTCGATCAAGGGTGTCCCGTCACAGGCAGGATTGTCTGTGCTCCACACGTAGCGGATATGAGATCGAGAGCTGGACAAAGTCCAGCGCGAGCGGCAACACGCGCACCCGAAATGAGAGCGTGATCAAAAG
>JBKJUK010000290.1:0-11225 GCA_046590705.1 Thermoanaerobaculia bacterium | reverse complement strand
GCCCCCGGCCAAAGCCTCACTGGATATACCCGAGCGCCCGCAATTTCTCGTAGTACTCGTCATCTGCAGGATGCGCAGTCTTGCTCGATTGCCGGCTGCCATAGGATGTCAGGCGCGTCTGGCTTGTATCGGGAAGGCGTGAACGCCCTTTCATCTCCTCGGTTGCGGGAAAGCCGAAAAAGTCGTAGACCGTTGGAGCTACGTCCTTTTGTCCCATTGCTGGCAACAGCGGGAAGGTGGAAGCGATCACGCCGGGTGCGCTTCCATCACCTGGCGTGCCGACCAGCAACACGTCGAAGCCTCTGGAGCGAATCCAGGCAACGAGGCCTGAGAGATCAGACAGGAGCCGGATCGAGGTGGCGATTCTTTCGGTCGGACTGACCGCGAGTCGATGGTTGACGATATCCAGAGCAGGAAGGTAGATCGTCGCCATTCGCGGGCGACTCCTGTCGGTGAGATTCCTGAACGTCAGACCGGCCTTCTGATCGACAGCGAGCGCCGCTGACCCGCCGGTCAACTCGCGTGGCGTCCCGAGAAAAAGCGTTTCCTGCGAGATCCCACTCAGCGCCGCCGACTGCAGATCCTCGGAGGCCCACCAGCCCACGCTGACGGCGGTTACTCCACGCGAGGCCAGCACTTCCCATATGTATGCCCGCCTACGAAGTGTGGGCCGTAGCGCTACGAGCCGGGCGGCGCCAGCCGATGGAAGAAACTGACGCAGTACTGGGTCGAGGGCAGAGGTCGACTGTAGCGGTTGATCGGAGAAAATGAGTTTGACTCCATCGACTGCGAAGACCTGGTGCGTTTCCGGCTCGGTCCCGGTACCGATGGACGCCCATAGCTCGGCCGGAGATGCAGCCCCGACCGAATGAGTCCCGACTTCCGCGACGAACTGCTGCCTGAGTGTGGGAGTCGAGTCGAAGAGTGTCTGCGTGAGGCCGTCCACGGCGAGAAGGGCCATCCGTCGATCGTTCTGGCGGATGGGGACCTGTTGCGGAGCAGCGATCGCCGATGGGCGTGCTCCCAGCAGGGTAGGCAGGAGAATCAGTGCAAGGATGATAACGCCGCCAATGGTGAGTGGCACGCCGCGGCGTTTTTGATGGTGGGACGGAACCGTACCGGTTTGCTGAATGCTGAGAGTGAGCAGAGCCGCCGAGGAAACGTAGGTCGAAACGACGAAAAGCGCGAAGATCAGCGCTCCTCCGAGGATGAGTTCACGCAGATCTGGAGCGGTTCGGAAGCTCCACCACCACGCAGCTACGAGCAGGCAGGCGAGGCCGGCAGGGAGCATCGAGATCAAAGTAAGCGCGAACGGTCGCTGGATTCCCAGGGACGGACGGAGTCGCAGAAGGAGTGCTACTGCCAGCAGCATGATGAAGAGAATGAGGAAGGCAGCGAATGCGTAACTCGCTGACAACAGGACTGCCGAAGCCGCTTCCACTGGAAAATTACGGAGCAGCATCACCGCCGTGAGAGGCAGGGCCATGAACAGCGCACCGAGGAAGGCAGCTTTGGTCAGAACCAGCAGCAAAGTCCGCCAGGGCGAACCTGCTCCGGTCTGCCCGGGCACGAACCACCGCTCGATGCCATGCGAGAGATAGCCGAGCTGCCTTAGTTCCTGTCTGAGTTCGTCGAGAGAGCGCTGCGTCACAGAACGCGATCCTACATTGTCGCCAGCCAGTAGCAAGTCGGAGCTGATGAACGCAGAACGCAGAACGATGAAGGTTGAAGTAAGAAAGGAAACTAGAAGTGCGCGCCCAAAGGCCAGCGGGTAGTTGTAGTACCAGGCGACCGGAACATTCTCCATACTGCGGTCGCGATCTCCTCACGCGCCGGAGGCGCGCGTCGAGAATAGCCGGTGGTAAGCGCGTAGCGCGCAGCCACCGGACTGGAACCGCAGCATATGCATGCGCCCCGGCAGGGGCGCCAGAGGGATCACCACGCATATCGCTCGTCGAATCCGATGACGTGGTTTTGAAAGAACTCGAGATACTCCTTCTGGAAGTTACGCCGGCGGGGTGCTCTTCCTTCCTGTGAGGACTTCTGTGTGTGGAGATGTCCGATCTCCACTGGCGCCCCTGCCGTGGCGCGTACATGATTGCGCTTGCCACCGGCCACCCTCTGTTCGCGCCTCCGGGCGCGGGTAAACCGGAATTGCACTCCCGATTCGGAATAACGCGTAAAAGAACCCGTTGTATCGAAACGCGGAGCAGTCCAATTTCTGAAACCACCCCAGTAGACTCAATGCTCGACGTGAAACCGGCGCGAGCTGACGTCGAGCCAGCGGCGAAGCGGAGCTTTTTGCGGGCATTCATCTGGTTCGCTGTCGGTGCTGGATTTCTGCTGCTCAAGCTCAAGGCATTTCTGTTCCTGCTGGTCGGGAAAAGCAAGTTGCTGATGGTGAATCCGCTGGAGGGATTCAGCATCGCCCAATTTGCAATCGCCGGCGGATCGATGGTGGTAACCATCATCGTCTACGCCTACAAAATTGGATTTCCTTTCGCTGTTGGATTCGTTCTGCTGACACTCGTGCACGAACTCGGACACGCGTTCGTGATTCGTCTCAAGGGATTGCGAGCGAGTGCCATGGTCTTCATTCCTTTCGTCGGTGGAGCTGTCGCGCTGAAAGATCAGCCGCGGAGTGCCTACGATGACGCCCAGATCGGGCTGGCGGGCCCGGTCGTCGGTACCATCGCATCGGCCATCTGCTACATGGTCTATCTCTCATCGGGAGATTTCCTTTACCTCGTGCTGGCCCATGCGGGCTACGTGCTGAACCTATTGAATCTGCTACCCATCGGTCCTCTCGATGGTGGCCGTATCGCCGGATCGATTTCGAAGTGGATGTGGGTCTTCGGGGGCCTGGCGCTGCTGGGAGTGATGATTACCCAGAAGAGTCCGCTGCTGCTGCTGGTCCTGGTTCTGTCAGTCTTCCAGGTTTACAAGGCCATCAAGGACGAGCAATCGACAGATTTCTATCAGGTTACCGGCTATCAGCGTGCGGCCATCGCGGTTCCGTACTTTGCCCTGCTGCTTTTTCTCGGACTTCAGACCGTCATCACGCATCTCCGAATTCTAGCGCTGCAGAATTAACCTGCATTTCTCCGATGGATGCGTCGCGAGGACGTCCTGCAGCGAAGCCGCGTGCCGATATCCAGGCCCGCAGCAGGAAACTCTGTGAGAATGCGGGTCGACTGTCTGTCGCAGCGAGTACTCTTGCCCCGATGCTGTCGTACCAGGAGGGTGGCGGGATTGTTGTTGCCCCTTTACCCGTTTGATACGCTTGCTGTTCCGGATTCGATCGCGCTGATCTCCCCCGCGCGGCCTTCCCGGCGCTGATCGCCTGTACATAAGGATGTCCCACAGATGCTGAACAAACTCCTCGCTTCGGTTTTCGGGACGAAGCACGAACGTGATGTGAAGCGGATGCTTCCGCGAGTGGAGCAGATCAATGCTCTGGAACCGGAGATGTCGGCACTCACTGACGATGAGCTCCGCGGAAAGACGCTGGAGTTTCGAGAGCGACTTCGACCAGTGGTCGAGGATCTGCAGGCCGCCGAGGCCAATCCGCTCGATGAGCCTGCGCTTGCGGCGGCCAGAGAGGCGCTCAAGGATGCCCTGGATGATCTGCTTCCGGAGGCCTTCGCGGTCTGTCGGGAAGGGGGCAGGCGTGCCCTGAACATGCGTCACTTCGACGTGCAGTTGATCGGCGGCATGGTCCTGCACAGCGGCCGCATCGCGGAGATGAAGACCGGAGAGGGAAAGACCCTGGTTGGAACTCTGCCGGTCTACCTCAATGCTCTTACCGGACGCGGCGTTCATCTGGTCACCGTCAATGACTATCTCGCGCGCCGTGACGCCGAGTGGATGGGCCGGGTCTACAAATTTCTCGGACTCACCGTCGGAATCATCCAGAACCACTATGGCGATCGCGAGCGGCAGGAAGCGTATCGAGCGGATGTGACCTACGGAACGAACAACGAGTACGGGTTCGACTATCTGCGAGACAACATGAAGTTCGATCTCGATGCCATGGTGCAGCGGCGTCACGTCTTCGGCATCGTTGATGAGGTCGATTCGATTCTGATCGACGAAGCGAGAACTCCTCTCATCATCAGCGGTCCTTCGGAGGAATCGGTCGACAAATACTACAAGGTCGACAAGATCATTCCGAAGTTGAATAAAGAGACCGACTATCAGATCGACGAGAAGCAGCACACCGCCGTTCTGACTGAAGAGGGCGTGTTACACGCCGAGAAACTCCTCGGGGTAGAGAATCTCTACGATCCGAACAACATGGACACCCTGCATGCGGTCAACCAGGCCGTGCGCGCGCACGCTCTCTATAAAGTGGACGTCGAGTACATGATTCAGGACGGCGAAGTCATCATCGTCGATGAATTCACCGGTCGTCTGATGCCTGGTCGCCGCTGGTCAGATGGGCTGCATCAGGCCGTCGAGGCCAAGGAAGGCGTGAAGATCGAAGCGGAGAATCAGACCCTCGCGACCATCACTTTCCAGAACTATTTTCGTATGTACGAGAAGCTCGGTGGCATGACCGGAACGGCCGATACCGAGGCCGCCGAATTCGACAAGATCTACAAGCTGGAAGTTGTGGTCATCCCGCCGAACCGGCCTATGTCACGAATCGATGGTGCTGATCTGGTGTACCGAACCGAGGGTGAGAAGCTCGATGCCATCGTGGCCGACATCAAGGAGTTGAACAAGAAAGGGCAGCCGGTGCTGGTCGGTACAGTGTCGATCGAAAAGTCGGAGACGCTTGCAGCACAGCTCAAGCGCGAAGGCGTACCTCACATCGTGCTGAACGCCAAGTACCACGAGCGCGAGGCTGAGATTGTGGCGCAGGCCGGACGGAAGGGCGCGGTCACCATTGCCACGAACATGGCCGGCCGTGGAACTGACATTCTGCTGGGTGGAAATCCGGAGTACATCGCGGCGCAGAAACTTCGTGAAGTTGCCGAGCCGGAGGAGCGTGTCCGAGTCGAAAAAGAAGTGCGCGAGGCCTGGCAGATAGAACATGCCGAAGTCGTCGACGCTGGCGGACTTCACATCATGGGCACCGAGCGCCATGAGTCGAGGCGAATCGACAACCAGTTGCGTGGTCGTTCCGGTCGTCAGGGCGATCCCGGTGCGTCGCGTTTCTATCTCTCGCTCGAAGACGATTTGATGCGTATCTTCGGCTCGGATCGAATTTCGGGTCTGATGCAGAAACTCGGAATGGAAGATGGTGTACCGATCGAGCATGGGATGGTTTCGCGAGCAATCGAGCGCGCCCAGCGTCAGGTCGAAGGAAGAAACTTCGAGATCAGGAAACATCTGCTCGAGTACGACGATGTAATGAACAAGCAGCGTGAGTCCATCTACTCACTTCGCCGGAACATTCTCGAAGGAAAAGAGGGACGTGAGTACGTTCTCAACGCCGCGTCGGAGATCGTCGAGTACCTGGTCGATACGCATGTTCCGGAAGACGGCAGCAACATCAATACTGCCGAACTGAATGCCGAGTTGTTCGACTTCTTCGGGCTCGACCTGAAGGCAGCAGGGATCGATCCCGAAACCAATTCACCGCAGGGCATTCGCGAAGATTTCTCAGCGGTGGTGTTGCGCATTTATGAGGAGCGCGAGGCTGCGGTTGGTCCGGAGATCATGCGTCTGCATGAGCGTTATCTGCTGCTTCAGGTCATCGACGCGCAGTGGAAGGATCATCTTCTGGTTCTCGATCACCTCAAGGAAGGAATCGGCCTGCGCGGCTACGGCCAGCGCGATCCGCTCATCGAATACAAGAAAGAATCGTTCGATCTTTTCCAGTCGATGATGGAGCGCATTCACGACCGCGTGGTGAAGTATCTCTGGAAGACCGAGATCGTGGTCGAGCAGGAGTCAAATTCAAATCAACAACAGGCCTCTGCAGTTGCAGCCGCGCCGGTGGTTCGACGTCCGGAGTTGCCGCGTCAGCAGAATCTCTCCTATTCAGGACCATCGCTCGAGTTGCAGGGTCCGACCAAGCGGAAAGATGTGAAGGTCGGCCGCAACGATCCCTGTCCCTGCGGTTCGGGGAAGAAGTTTAAGAAGTGCCATGGGGAAGCGTAGAGATTGACTCGGCCGGGGGCCGGGGGCCGGGGTCGGGAGTTAGAGCGCGCAGAGAAATGGCTCGACGCGATGGTGGAGCACAGGCAGTCCTGCCTGTGACGGGACCCACTCACTTCGAAGGCCACACTGATGAACGCAGAACGCAGAACTCAGAACGCAGAACGCAGAACGTCGAAGTAAGAAAAACAGCCAGCGACGTATGTCCATGACTTCTCCGCAGGGCTTTGCCGCCCGACCCCGGCCCCCGGCCTCCGGCCCGCTTTACGAATTTCGCCGCGCCCTAAGAACCTCAAATACCGCTGGCAATATCGACAGCACGATCACTACGATGATCACGATGTGGATGTGCTTTTCGATGTCGGGGAAGAGCTTGATCAGGCTGTAGCCGATCATGGTCATTGAGAAGACCCAGCCGATTCCTCCGATGATGTTGAAAAACGCGAAGCGGCGGTAGGGCATGTTGCCGATTCCGGCCACGACCGGCGCGAAGGTTCGGATCACCGGGACGAAGCGGGCGATGATGATGGTCTTCCCGCCGTGCTTGTCGTAGAACTCCTGGGTCTTGAGAAGATGCTTCTTCTTGAAGAGCAGCGAGTCTTCACGTTTGAAAAGCGCTGGACCGAGCTTTTTTCCGATCATGTATCCGGTGGCATCTCCGAGAATGGCCATGGCCATGAGCACCAGATTCAGTGTGACGATATTCAGGTCACCTTTCGCGGCGAAAAGTCCGGCCGTGACCAGAAGGGAATCACCAGGGAGAAAAAACCCGATCATGAGGCCGGTTTCGGTGAAGACGATGATGGCGAGGGCAAGCAGTCCGCCCCAGCGAATCATCCCTTCCACATCGGTTACAAGGTGAAACAAATCCTTCAGTGTTTCCAAACCGGGCACCCCTTCTCGCGATCGAGCGCGAATACTAGCAGGAGGTGCGCCAGACCGGTTGAGGGCGCCCTCCAGGAATTCCGTCTGCATCGGCCGCTACGTCCGAATGGAACAGCACTTTCGTATACGATGTTGACGATGGAAATGGCTGAAAGACTCCAGCAGACCAATCACTACGATGTAGTGATCATCGGGGGAGCATTCTCCGGAGCTGCCCAGGCTCTCCTGCTACGACGTGACAGCCCCGAGCTGCGAGTGCTCATCATCGAGAAAGCTGAGGCCTTCGATGAGAAAGTCGGAGAAGCGACGACGGAGATGTCGGCCATGTTTCTCACCCGGCGCCTCGGACTCTGGAATCATCTCGAGCGCGAACATCTGCCGAAAGAGGGTCTTCGGTACTGGTTCTCGAATGAGAAAGTGACCTCCCACGAGAACGCCACCGAATCGGGCGGTTTCCTGCGCAGTTCCGTGCCCGCCTTCCAGTTGCGCCGGGACGTGCTCGACGAACATCTCCTTTCCACTGCTGCGGCCGAAGGCGCGGAACTCTGGCGACCTGCCCGAATCCGCGACGTGGAAATCGGTGATTTCT
This sequence comes from Thermoanaerobaculia bacterium, assembly GCA_046590705.1. Taxonomy (GTDB): domain Bacteria; phylum Acidobacteriota; class Thermoanaerobaculia; order Gp7-AA8; family Gp7-AA8; genus JBKJUK01. The sequence continues at coordinate 3,643 of JBKJUK010000290.1, read as the reverse complement.
CGAACCGGCTGAGCATCGAGCGGAACGGCGAAACCATTGAAGTGACCTGCAGGTGGGTCATCGATGCTTCGGGCCGAATGAACTTCCTCGGGAAAAGGCTGGGACTCATCCAGAAGAATGATGACCATCCCACCGCCGCGGTCTGGGCTCGATGGAAAAACGTTCAGAATATCGATGAGATTGCTGCGCTTCGTTACCCCGCACTCGGCACCAGAAATATAGGATCCAGACGTCTCGGGACCAATCACTACATGGGATTCGGCTATTGGATCTGGGTGATTCCACTGGGCAACGGCGAGACCAGCATCGGCGTAGTCTTCGACAAGCGCATCGTCAAGCTGCATGAGAGTCGCGAGCGTGAAGCAGATTACCTCGCGTTTCTTCGTGACATTCCTGCGCTCCGCGAACTTCTCGAAGGCGCTTCGCACCGCGCGGAGGATCTACGCTTCTACTCGCAGCTTCCCTACTACGCGACAGCCTACATGGGGCGCGGGTGGGCACTTGTGGGTGACGCTGCTTCATTTCTCGATCCGTATTACTCACCCGGCCTCGATCACGCTGCTTTCTCAGTGGAGGCCACGGCAGCAATCATCAAGGACGATGCGATGGGATCGCTGTCGGACGCGCAGATCGCCGAGCACAACGTCACCTTCGTTCGCTCGTATCGGCGCTTTTTCGAAGCCGCCTATCGCGACAAATATTTCTACATGGGTGAGGCCGACCTGCTCACCGCGTCCTTCATTCTCGATACCGCCCAGTACTACATCTTCGTAGTGATGCCGGCCTACCGATTCCTGAAACGTTTCTTCTGGATGCCGGTCCTCGGACCGAAACCCGCTTTCCTCAGCTACCACATGATGCGTTTCTATAATCGTCGTTTCAGGGATCTCGCGTTGCTGCGTCGCGAGGTGGGAGAGGAAGGTCGGAGAAACGACAATCGCCGTTACAAGGCTTACTTCAATCTGAACCTGGCCCCGATGCAGATGGCGCTTCGCGGCTTGAAGATGTGGCTGTACGCAGAAGTCGACGGCATACGCCTGCAGTTCAAGCGGCTTCTCGGGTTCGGCAGGAAAGCCGGGATGAGACCTTCACCGGTTCTGAAACCTACCAGCTACAAGTGATTCTTCAGAGGTTGGCCAGCGCCGACCTTTTGATCTTTCCCCGATCATCGAGCGGGATCGAGTCCGCCAGCTTGATGATCCGCGGCACTTTGTGCGAGGAGAGGCGGACACCACACCACGCTCGAATTTGTTCACGCGTGACGGCAGGATCAGCAACGACCACCGCAGCCACCACCGATCCGCGCGCACCCGCTTCCTCGCCGTACACCCTGACTTCGCGCACACCTGCAATTTGCAGGATGACCTGCTCCACCTCTCGTGGATTCACCTTCTTCCCCGCGGTATTGATGAGGTCCCCGAGCCGGCCGTGCAGTCGAAGTTCGCCGCCCGAATCGAGGCGTACCAGATCGTCGGTAATGAAGGTTCCCGGTTCCGGAAAATTCGGTTCATCGACTGCAGCCGCACGCAGATAACCTCTGGCCACGGCATCGCTCTGAACCCGCAGACGCCCCGCGGTTGTCAGCGAGAGAATTACGCCCGTCAGTGCAGTACCGGCATTCCCCCGTTCGACAGCGTTTCCTTCCCGGTCATATGAAATCCCCCCGGTTTCGCTACAACCGTAGAACGTGTGAACCGACTGTCCGAAGCGTTCGCGGAATCTGAGCGACGCACCTGCGGAAAGCGGGGCACCTGCGGAGATGAAAGTTTTCACCGTCTCGAACCGTCCGTCGTCATGCGTGAGCTGCGCGAGGTGCTCATACATCATCGGGATGCCCGGCACGACGGTGCAGCGGAACCGGTTCGAGAGTTCGAGCAGTGAGAGTGGCAGGTAGTTGTTCGACCATACCAGAGCAGTTCCCTCGGTCAGCAGCGGCATGACCAGGTTCGAGAATCCGTAGGAGTGGGAAAACGGAATTGCCCCGAGGTTGAGGTCATCGGCGGTGATCTTCATCGATCTGCAGATATTCGAGCAGTCCGCGAGAAGATTCTTTTCAGAGGTCAGTACGCCGCGGGGAAGACCTGATGACCCGGAGGTGAGTTTGATGAGTGGATAAGTCGAAGCCGCGACCGCAGTTTCGTTTTCGCTCATCGACAAGGAAGGCAGCGAGTCACCTTCGGGACGAGTGAGGAAACCGCGAACAGCGAATGCTGACAGTACGGTCGAAGCCTCAGATTCGCGCGCGTCGCGGTCAATGGGAACGAAGGACGTTCCAAGCCTGAGCGAGGCCAGGAAGGAAGCTACAAAATCGGGCGAGTTCGGCAGCTGAACGGCCAGAAGGTCGCCTCGTTGCAGCCCCTTGCTCTCGAGCAGTGCGGCGATCGCGTCGCTTCGGGAGAGCAACTGCGTTCTGGTGATAGTCGAGGCGTCGTCGCCGGAAATCATGGCAGAAGCCGCGGGTGAGTCAGCGGTCAGCTTCTCGAACGTTGAAAAAATCGCGGATGAGTCCTGGGGGGTTCGCATCGGATCGACTGAAGGCAAAGTTTACCCGCATTTCACGCGGCGTTTCGTCTCTCTCTCCGCGCCCGCAGCAGAAACTCTGTGCGAGAGGCGGGGGAAGCCGATGTGGCGGAGGTCACAACGCGTCTGCTGCATTTCTGGGATACTGCCCCAACATCAAATCGGATTTTGGATTACAAATGTATGACGTCATAGTGATCGGCGGGGGTCCGGGCGGCGCAACCAGCGCAACTCTGCTCGCGCAGCGTGGGCACTCGGTGCTGCTTCTGGAAAAGGATCGATTTCCCAGATTCCAGATCGGCGAGTCGCTGTTGCCATACAGCAACGAACTGTTCAAGCGACTCGGTATCTGGGAACGTCTGTCAGGCGGAAATTTCCTGCCGAAATTCGGTGCGGAATTCGTCACCGCCGACGGACAGAAGAAGTACACGTTTCGCTTTGATAAAAATCTCCCGCCTGAGTACTCCCGCTCGTTTCAGGTTAGCCGCGCGGAGTTCGATGACGTACTCCTATCGAACGCCGCCAGCTGCGGGGTCGATGTGCGGCAGGAAACTACAGTGACCGAGGTCGACCTCTCTGATCCCGATCGCGCCTTCGTCACAGCGCGCGACAGTGCGGGAATCGTGAGCCGGCACGAGGCACGCTTTACCATCGATGCCAGCGGCCATGGGACTCTCATCGGTTCGCGTCACTCCAGGAAAGTCGAATCGCCGGATCTGAAGAAAGTCTCCTTCTTCGCTCATTTCGAGAACGTCGTTCCAGGCGGGATGGGGAGGAATGTGGGGAACACGGTCATCGTGATCCTCAAGAACGCCTGGATCTGGATGATTCCGGTGAACGAAAAGATCACCAGTATCGGTCTCGTCGTCGATCGGGATGAATACACGAATTCCGGACTCGAGGCCGAAGAATTGCTCGACGCGACCATCGCGAGTTCTTCGTATGTAGCAGCACGCATGAAAGAAGCTCGACGGGTCACGAAGATTCATGCGCGGAAAGATTTCTCGTACCGCGTGCAGAATCTGGTCGGTCCGAATTACGCGCTGGTCGGAGATGCGGCGGGATTCATCGACCCGATCTTCTCGACGGGTGTCTTCATGGCCATGCGTTCTGCAGACATCGC
>JBKJUK010000183.1:0-3316 GCA_046590705.1 Thermoanaerobaculia bacterium | reverse complement strand
GCTAACTGCGTTCGCCCGCTCCCCCGTCCGTATTCGCGAAGTACACCGGAGAGCGGGCGCGCGCAACGCGCCCCTACACAGTTCCCCTGCAGCGGGCAAGTGACCCTGAACCCGTTGGCCCTTTTCTTACTTCGACCTTCTGCGTTCTGCGCTCTGCGTTCATCAGCCCCCGACCCCGGCCCCCGGCCGCTCTCCGTAGAGTTACAATCACCGCTCCTTGTCCGATCTAATGCATATGCAGCGAGCGCTCGAACTCGCGGCGCTGGGACGTTACTCCACGAGCCCGAATCCGATGGTCGGCTGCGTGATCACTCGAGATGGCAGCGTGCTCGGCGAAGGTTTTCATCAGCGCGCCGGGGAAGCGCACGCGGAAGTCCTGGCCCTCGCGCAGTGCGCGGATGTGAAAGGCGCAACGGTCTACCTAACACTCGAGCCATGCAGCCATCATGGACGCACGCCGCCATGTGTCGACGCACTGATCGCCGCAGGCGTGGCACGCGTAGTTGTCGCAACCGCCGATCCGAACCCCTTGGTAAATGGCCGAGGGCTGGCGGCTCTCCAGTCTGCAGGAATCGAAGTCTCCTCGGGCCTGCTCGAGTCCGAGGCGAGTTTGCTGAACGAAAAGTTCTTCCATGTGATGTCCCGCGAACTTCCATTCGTCACGTTGAAAGCCGGCATGACCCTGGACGGAAAGTTAGCCACCGCCACAGGCCAGAGCCAGTGGATCACATCGCCGGCATCGCGGCAGCAGAGCCTGACTCTGCGTGAGGAGTACGACGCCATCGCCGTTGGCAGCGGAACGATCAGAGCAGACGATCCGCAGTTGACGCGCAGACTGAAGATGAACACCAGTGGTCGCGAACTTCTAAGGGTCATCTTCGATGGCGCGAACGGCATTCCCGCCAACGCCGGAGTGCTGACCGACGAACATCCTACGCTTGTGCTCACCTCGAATCCTGAACACTTCCTCGGTTCTTCAAAACGTGTCGTGGAGATTAAAAGCAGCAAGGGTCGGCTGAATCTCGAAGCTGCACTCGCGTACCTGCTGCGTGAGGAGAAAATTCAGTCTGTGCTCGTTGAGGGAGGAAGTCTTCTCCACTCAGCATTCATCGAGAGCGGCTTCTGGCAAAAAATGGTTCTCTTCGTTGCGCCAATGGTCCTGGGAGGAAACGATGCGCCCTCCATCTTCTCAGGAACTACCATTCGTTCGTTGACAGAAGGACATCGGTTCAGATTTGATTCGGTCTCCGCCCTCGGACCAGACCTGATGATTACCGCATACAGAGAAAAGTGAAATGTTCACTGGACTGATTCAGGCACGAGGCGTGGTTGAAGCGCTCGCAGTCGAGAGCCACGGTATGAGACTGACAATTTCCTTCGTTCCGTCTGAAGAACCATTGACCCGTGGCGAAAGCGTTGCCGTGAACGGTGTCTGTCTGACAGTTCTACCTTTCGACGGAACCTTCGAGGCGGAATTGTCTCCTGAGACACTTCTTCGAACTGCGCTCTCTGACCTGAAGCCTGGAGACACGGTGAACCTGGAGCGAGCCCTGACACTTGGCAGCAGGCTCGGCGGGCACCTGGTACAGGGACACGTCGACGATGTCGGTGTCCTCACCGATGTTGATCGGAAAGGAGCCTTCGCGACTTTCCGCTGGAGTTTCGATCCCGCCCACGCAGCACTACTCGTGGACAAGGGTTCCGTCACCGTCGATGGCGTCTCGCTGACAGTCGTATCGCCGGATTTGACTTCCTTCACAGCCGCTCTCATCCCCGAGACTCTCGCCAACACCAATCTCGGCGACTGTCGACCGGGCGCTCGTGTGAATCTGGAGTTCGATCTCATGGCCAAGTACGCGCAGAAGATGCTGCAACCCTATCTGCCGGTTTTGCCTCAGCAATGATCACCTATCGGCAGGTTCCCTCGCTCCGGGTGGTGTCGCAGAGTTCGCCGCAGCCGCCGTTCTGGTCGCGAACCACGGTTTCTCCATACGGATCCATCCGAACGGCGCCGCTGGCACTCGACTACCAGAATCTCACCCTCTCTGCACACTCCCGCGTGGAAGTGGCCGTCTGTGACGACGTGGCTGCGCGGCTGCTGGAATCGGCGGTCCCCTTCGACGACCCCCTGCTCATCGACGCGACGGAATCCGGAGAGAAGATTTTCGGCCGGGCCGAGCAGGCACTCGGGAGTCTCGGCAGCAGAAGCAGGGAGTTGATTTACCTGACCTCGACGCGCGGCGCGATTCCAAACGCATCCCCCACAGATCAACTGACCCTACTGGTGGCGGCATGGCCCATCGACGACGACGGTCTCTCTGAGATGTTTGCTGCACTGAACAGTCAGGGGTGGCGATGGGGCGTCGTCATTCCAATCGTCTATCCGCTCACCACCGACCTTGCGATTCTGCAGCGGATTGCCGACCTCGCCGCGCAACACGGCGCCGTCTCGCTTTCGGCCATTCCCTTCGATCTCACTCCCGCCGCAAAACACACCATTGCTAAATCGATTTCCGATCACGAGTCCTACCTCACGCTCTTCGACTCCGACCTCGACACCATCACCGTGGCCACGGAGCGACATGTGGCGGCGCTCGCTGAGGAACGGCAGCTTCAGGATTTTGTCTGCCCGATCGGAATTGCGAACAAGACCAACTGGAACGCCGCCATCCTGCTGACGATCCTCGGCACCCGAATGCTCCGGATGAAGAAGGACGTGGAACTCGGATGGCGTCTGGTTCGCTCGGCGAAAATCCTCGCTGAGCTCGACAAACCGATCGAGCATGTAGCCGAGGCCGCCTCGCTCGGAATCATCGAGGGACTCGACCCACGAGCGGTGGAAGTCGTCGAGAGTTGGATGCGTGGTGGAGAGCCCACGTTCGCGGATTCGATTCACGCACAGTGGCGCCTGCGACGAGATTACGGGCTGGGCCTGCACGAAGACATCGAGGAGTAGTGGCGTAGTGGAGCCGCGAACGCTTCGACGCCACGTCCGGCTGCCGTCATTCCGAAGGAGCACGTCGCACTCGGTATGGAGTGCAGAAGGAACAGTGACTGAGGAATCGACGCGAACGGTTCGCGCTTAATCATCCAAAACGGAGGTCGAAGTTTCCGCCCGCCTCCCTCACAGGGCCGGAGGCCCGGCATTGAGTAGCGCAGGCCGTGAGGCCCAATGGCGTTAAGTTTAGTTAGGTTTTTGGGGGTGAGTTCGCTTCTCACGCCGGAGGCGTGGCAGAGGGTAGCCGGTGGCGAAGCAAAGCGCCGCCACCGGATCAACCAGCAGCGGGTTTTACCGCCCCGGCGGGGCGGCAGAAGT
>JBKJUK010000136.1:0-15888 GCA_046590705.1 Thermoanaerobaculia bacterium | reverse complement strand
GAAGGAGCGGTAGTGATTCGCGCTGTAGAAGAGCTCCCCCTGCTGCCCGCGGACCAGTCTTCGTGCACCGCGATCACGGCTGCCGGGCGTGGTCACCGTGTACTCGCGGTAGTAGCCCTCGTTGCGGCGCGGCAGACGTCGCTCACGATTCTCGAAGGTCACTCCGTCGCGTCGATGAGGAAGCGCATCACCCTGTTCAATGATCCGTAGCAGTTTCTCGATTTCACTGCGTTCATCCGCAGAGAGCGCTTCGAATTCTCGATTCAGGTTTGAACGCGGCGCCGGCGTCTCTTCCCCTCGATCCGCAGACTCTGAGGGCGTAGTCGTAGGTCCCGAGGCAACTTCCCCGTTCGGCCCGCGATCGGTTTGTTGCTGCGGCGAATGGGGTGCGACTGCATCTCTTTGCCGGATGAAAGAGAGCACTCCGATGGCCAGGAAAGCCAGCGATGCCAGAACCTGCAGAACCTGTCGCGAGGGCATGAGAAAGAGAGTCTACATTGCTACGCGCGTCACGGTACCCGGGAGGAGGCCGTCAGCCCGAGCCGCGAATCGCGCTGTGCGGCGTCTAAGAGAAAGAGAAAGGATCGCTGAGCATCAGCAGGAGCGCCGTCATTCCGAGCGGCGGGATGGGTGGGTGCGCAGTCCTATCTGCGCTCGCTACCGAGCGCGGAGCGCTCCTTCGGAATGACGGCTTTCCGCGCCGAATGTTTCAACACGGTGAATCACGATTGCGCGCAGCTCTCCACGCGTGCAAAATCAGCGCATGTCGACGAATCGCACCTTCACGTTTCACGAGCTGGCCGGCGAGTTTTCGGTTTGCGGTTTCGGACCAGAGGATCACATACCGGACTGGGTACCGCTCAGAGGTTTCATGTCGATTACCAGCACCGGCGAGGAACTTTCCATCGTCTGCTCGAGCAAAGTCGTTCCGTCGTCTACCCGCGCGGAGCACGGGTGGTGTTGCCTCAAGCTGCAGGGACCGATTCCTTTCGACCAGGTGGGCGTGGTAGCCGAGATTTCGTCGATCATCGCTGCAACAGGTTCCAGCATTTTCGTCCTCTCAACCTTCGATACCGACTACATCCTGGTGAAGGTCGCAACGAAGACCCTGGTCATCAACGCCCTCGAACAGCGCGGACATTTGGTCTTTCGAGTTCCGATGGCATCCGCATCGCATTGAATCTTCTCGAGAAAGGAGAATTCAGATGAATGAAAATCGCTCGAATTTCGGAAGCGGAAGCAGCACCGGCGAAGACTCGGAAATCCAGTCGTCCTCACCAGCGTCATTCAGCACAGGAACGGAAGCTACAAAATCCACATCCACTCCCCTGATGGGCGGAAGTACTGCTGAAGTGCTGACCTCACATTCGCACAGTGAGAAATGCGACTCCTGCGGGACTCCACTCATGGGGGGAAAACCAGCTCAGTTCGGCGATCCCGGTACAGCTCTCGATGGTCTGCTGGGCAGCCTCGGGGTGAACTCGGAGATGCTCGGGAAAGTGAAAGAGACACTGAGCAAGGTCGACGTCGATGAATATCTGAGCACCGCGCGCGAGTACATGAAGGCCTCGAGCGGAAAAGCCCGGGACTTTGCGAAGGACAACCCGGGAAAACTGCTGGCCGGGCTGGCAGTGATCACCGTAGGTGCAGGCCTGCTGTTCGGCACGCTCAACAAAGACAAAGAGTCGTCCTCGTCGAACGAATAAAAAATGAAACCGTCTGGCGCAGGTCAAGCACCGCCCGCGCCAGACGGTTTCAGAACTTTCCGGAAAGGCCTGCCGAAACGCTACGTCCGGTCGCCGGGACCGCAAGCTCGCTCGCTGACTCGAAGTAGTCTCGGTCGAGGATATTGTTGACGAGTAAACGCACCTCCAGTTTCTCCGTCAGATGAAGTCCTCCCCCCACATCAGCGACGAAGTATCCGGCGCGCTCAGCTTCAGTCGGCCCCGGCTCGTCGTCGCGCAGGAACGCTCCTGCTCTACCGAATACGTAGCCCTTTTCCACACTCCAGCGTAATGTCAGGTATCCGCCGGCCGGGGCGATGTCGTCGACTGCCGAACCATCAGCTTCCCCTCGGCCGGCCGACAGCGCAACCTGCATTGATAAGTGAGGACTAAGAAGCGTCGAACCTTCCAACTCCAGACCCTCGATGGTGGCGTCCCCCCGGTTTCGGAAGAAGAAATCAGTGCCCTGGCGATATCGCTCAATCAGGCCGTCGATCTCATAGCTATAAACGTTGAATGCGGCTGAATGTCTTCCGCGATTCCATCGAAGCGATCCGTCGAACTGCAGCGATTTCTCCGGACTGAGTTCCGGATTCCCGGTGATGAATCCTCGGCCTGACGGTCCCCTGAAGTACCGATCGGAAAGCGTGGGATCGCGGAAGCCGCGTGCAATCTGCAGTACGGAAGTGAAGCCATCACCCTGGCCAAACGTGACTGCGGCCTGTCCAGCAAGCGCGCTTCTTTCCGTCGAACGGTCTCCGAAGAAGCCGCCTCGATTCTCGGTGGTGATCAGGTTCCAGCGAAGGCCACCGGAAAGAAGAACCAGTCGAGCCAGCTGAAAGTCTGCAGTAACGAATGTGCCGCTATCGAGTCTCGATGCGGAGTCGATGGTGAGAACGACTCTGTCCGAGATGATCGCTCCGCTGCTGTCGAGGTCTCGAACTCCGGTTATCGCTCGAAGATTGAATCGGGAAGTGAGTTCCGAACCCGCCTGGAACCGCGACCTTCCCAGCACTTTCGTTCCTACTACTCTGAACGAGGCGTCGTTCGAATCGACATCGCTCGAATCGACCCGGGTATCGACGGACGGACTACGCAGAAAACGCTCGCGATGAAGAATCAGTCGGTATTGACCGGCAAACACTTTGAGCGACAGGTTATCGAATAGACGCCCGGGAGAAGTCTCCAGGGAAAGATCGAAGCGACTCGAACGCTCGAGTGGATAGAAGGCCCGGCTCTTTGCTGAATCATTGTCGGGCTTTCCGATGTCCTTCCCTTCATCCGCGGCGAGACCGATACGGAGGATGCCTGCCCGGGTGGCATTGAAGTAACGCAAAGCCGCACCACCATCGCTGTAAGAAGAGTTGCGGATGCGGTCACCACCTCCGGTCTCCGAGTCGTCCGCTTTCCTTCCGTGCAACTGGCCGAGCAACGCGCCCGATTTGATCGGTAGGGAGTACTCGACGCCTGCGGCGAGATCCCGCCGCCACCGAAACTGGCGCCCAGGTTGAAACGCGCTTCGCTGACTTTCGGATTCGGTTCGCGAGGCTGAGCCAGAATCACGCCTCCGAGAGCGTCGGAACCGTAGGCCACGGAGCCTGGACCTCTCGAGATTTCCACCGACCCGAGCGTGAAAGGATCGAGGAAGGTGGCCGAGGCTCCGGCTCGCCGCTCGGTCGCGACTCGACTGCCGTCGATGAGAATCAGCGTTCTCCCTCTCGACATACCGCGTATCACCGGAACCCCTGAGGGACCTTCTTCGGTGCGGCTCACTCCTGCGATTCCTTCGAGTGCGTCCACGAGATGTTCGGCCCGCCTCTGCTCGACGTCTTCGGCGGTGATCACGGTCAGTGCGGCTGCTGCGGTTGTGGAAAGGTTCGGAGCAACGCCGCTCACGACCGAGATGCTCTCAGTGAACGAAGGCGCAGGAACGACGTCCAGAATCGTACCGACCGGAGGAAGTGCGTCGATGGTTACCGGCGTGAAAATTTCACCGTCAGCTCCAGTGATGATCAGCAGGAAGGGAACTGCAGGGTCCGGCTTGATCTCGAAGCGGCCCTGCTGGTCGGCCCGCACCGAAGATGATCGTCCCACAACCGCTACTCGTACGTTCGGAGCGGAGATCCCGGAGGCAAGCCGCACACGCCCGCTGAACGCCGCTAGATGCTCGGGGCAGAGACTTAAGAGAATGAAGGCCAGAAGTCCGAGTGAGCGAAGCCGGGGAGTTGAATGAATCATGCTCAGATGATACGAAAAGTTCTTAAAAGAAACTTGAACTGCTCAGACCCGCAGGGCCTCGCCTGCGAACAGATCCAAGCGGAGACGATGCATAATCGCGGGTCATGTCCGAGAAACCCGAACGCCCTGACTCAGCAGGAGTCTGGTTCCCTCCCCCGCTCATTTTCGTCTTGGCCTTTGCCGCGGGCGAACTTCTTCACGCATACTTCCCTCGCCTCATTTCAGACTGGCAGTTCCTCAGCCTCAAGGGTCAGCTGATTCTGTGGGCCGGTACGCTCTTGATGATCGTCTCGGCTCTTCACTTTCTTCGGGCTCGCACCAGCATCCTGCCTGCGGCACCTTCTTCATTTCTCGTAGTGAAAGGCGCCTACCGTGTCAGCCGTAACCCGATGTACCTTTCTCTTACCATCATCTACGCAGGTATTTCCTTGATGCTGAACCACCTCTGGCCGCTGCTGTTCCTGGTGCTCCCGGTCCTCATCATCGATCGGTACGTCATTCAGCGCGAAGAGCGGTATCTCGAACGCCGATTCGGCGCTGAATACCTCGCCTTCAAGGGTCGGGTACGACGATGGGTTTAGGGTGGTTTGCCTAAGCTCCTGTGCTCCTGTGTGCATACTCGTGCTGCAACGTAACGCGCACCCTTTGAAGTCCTTCGCCGCACCAAAGAAACCTCGATGCCGCCCCTTCGGGACTCAGAAAGATTCGAGGTGTCTTCGTGCTCCCAGGCCTCACGGCCCTGGGCTAAGCGATGCCGGGCCTCTGGCCCTGTACGACGGAAGGCCACCAGATCCTCGGATTGCAGCGGAGGCACTGTTCAGCGCGGACGAAGGTCACAGCCGACATCGTTCGTGTGGATGGAGATCACTCGCCCCTCCCGCACTCAGGCCCCCGCTCGCGATGACACGCGAACCGAAGACGACGATGAATCGTCCCTATCTATCATCAACAGGCCGCCCCGATAGAGAGAGTACGTCGCCACCAACTGGATCAGATGATAAATGTCGTTCTGATTCATGTGCTGATGCAGCGAGAATCCGGAGGCTTGCACGGCCGCCCCTCCGAACGACAAGGCGATCCCTGACAGGATAAAGTGCGCTCGCAGCCTTTCACTCTTCAGATCGCGAAGTTGCAGAATGACAATCGCCAGCATGGCCGTTGCGTAGCCGGCAATGACGAAGATGAATTGATCATGAAACAGCATCCAGACGCCGTAAAGAACAAGTCCGCCAAGGGCTACGGCCAGCGCAACCCTGCGCGATTTCTCTGACATTACGCTGCAGGCCAGGGCTCCCATGAACAGGAGGTAGCTGGCCAAACCAACGGAGAGCGTGGTGCCCTTCCAGATGACTCGCTGCAGCGACAGGTCGATCTGATCCCCGAATCCGTGCGAGGCCGCGCCCAGTAGTGCTGCCAGTCCACTCAGAGCGATAGCGGCTGCCCACCGTCCACGTGATCGCTGCTGGTTCCCTCTGAAAAGTCGAAGCGCCAGAAAGATGGAGAACAGACCCAGGATCAAATCAGTCAGCGTCGTGGAGGGCTCGAGGACTTTCAAAATCCACCGACGCTCGCAGCGGACGCCACGCAAAGAGTGTCGCCGTCAGGAGGCAGCAGGAGCAGGTCCTGTTCCCCGGAAACGTATCTCTCGCGCAGTTCCTGCGGTCCAACGACCTCGAGTGCAGCGAAACCACGGGTTCGCAACCATTCGACCAACCCCTCCGGTTCGCTAACTCCCCACCGAAAAGGTTCGCCCACGAGTTGAAGCAGAATATGCATGAGCCTGCGCCGACGAGTGAAGTGCACGACCGCTCCGTCCCTCTCCATGAACGTGAACACGAAGGTGCTTTCCTCGGACGGTAAACCGCTGCGCACGTCGTCGAAAAGGCGCATGACCATCGATTCCTGCAGGTACATGAGCAGTCCTTCAGCGACAACAACTGTGGCCACGTCGCTTCTCAGGGCGGTCTCTCTCGCTAGCACCGAGGCGAACGTTTCTGAGGAGAGATCCGCGGGCACGAAGCGCAGATTTTTCCCCGCGGCAGAGCTGAGCACCGCCACTTTTACTCTCTGCGTCGCGGGATGATCGATCTCGACGAAGAGCACATCCTCGTACTCGCGGTGCAAACGCGCTGCGAGTGTATCGAAACCCGCACCAAGCACGACCACCTGCCCTGCACCCTGCGTTATTGCGATGCGAACATGATCCTCGATGAATCGCTTCCTCAACATGAAGTGAATGCTGATTCCAGGGAGCATCAGCCGTTCGAAACTCCGGACCAGGAATCGCGTGAAACGTGACTCGAGAAGAAGCATGAATCGTGAAAGGTTCACGCCGGATTCTTTCAGAAACTGCGCACTCAGCGAGGCCGCCTCCGGCGGTACGAGATACTCGAACTGCGGATCCCTGGACCAGAAAAGGGTGGCCCGGGAGATCAGGATGGCCGTGCCGCTCGCCTTCGAGTCAATCATGATCAGGCGAACATGGCCCGGTAGTGCCGATACCAGTCGCTCTCGAACAGTTCCGTCGGATCGAGTCGTTTCTTGGCGCGAAGAAAGTCCGCGAACTTCGGATAACAGGCCAGCACCTGCTCGCGGCGCGCATACCGGTGGTAGGTCAGGTAGTAGCTGCCGTCGCGACGGATGGCCATATCGATGAGGCGGCGAAAGGTGTCAGCAGTCTTCTCGAGAGCGTCTGGAGTGTGCGCGGTGTGCAGGTTGAAGATGACACAGGCGTAAGACTGCCGGGCCCAGGCCAGAAACGTATCCTCTTCTTTCTCGATCAGCCGCACTGTGCCGTAGAAAAGATTCGTCGAGTGCGCAAGGAAGTCGGCTCGCGCTTCTTCCATGAAGCTCTCGAGTTCTTCACGCGGCACGTAGATCTCGGTGATGATTTCACTACCGCGAGATCCCGGATTGCGGTCGAGCGCCAGGTGATAGTCGTTGAGGTAGACACTCAACTGATGCGTGTCGGACCAGTAAAGCTGCCCATTGGTGCTCATGTAGTAGCCGGTATAAAGCTCGAAGACCTTTTTCTTGTCCGAATGCGCCAGCTGCATGAGCTGCGACCAGCCCTCATTGGAAAGTTCCTGCTGCTTCGGATTGTCAGGGATCGCGCTTTCGACCGGACGGTAGCAGGAGAAGACGCCATCCCGCATGAATCCATCTGCCCTCTCGTCGATCGAGAATTGAAAATCACCGAAGAGGTAACCGTCCCTGATGCGCTGATCCATGGAGGACATAAGCCCGCGGATGTTTCGCAACTCGACCACCCGCTCAATCCGTACTCTCGGGATCAGTCGAAGCTCGACACTGAGAAGAACGCCGAAGAGGCCATAGCCTCCCACCGCCAGTGAAAACAGTTCTGCATTTTCCGTACGGCTGCAGCGAAGCATCTCGCCGGATGCCACCATGATTCGGAACGACTCGATGTCCTGCACGAATGGCTTCATGACCAGTCCTCGGCCATGCACGTTCGCCGACACTGCGCCGCCGATGGTGAGCCTGTCAGCACCGGTCTGCTTCTGCGCGATTCCCCACTGGCCGTCCAGGCCTCTTTGTGTTTCCACGAGGTGAGCAATGAGCTCGGGCCATTCGACACCGGCGCCGACCTCGATCAGCCCCTTTTCGCGATTCAACGGTCCGATCTTCCGCAGCCCTCGCAGGTCGAGATTGAGCGTGTCACGACCGAACTGCTGCCCGCCCATGGCATGACGGGAACCAGCGAGGGAGATCTTCGTGCCTTCCCGGCCTGCTCGTGTCACGAGTCTGGAGAGTTCTCTCGCGGAATCGACACGGACAATGTCCAGAAGACGAGTTGCATTCAACTGCGAGTGAATATCGTTCGCATACCTGAACGAGGGAAGCGCCGGCACGAGCCTGGACGTGCTGCAACTACTGCCGAGGGCAGCAAGCGCAGCGGCCTTGAGAAAGTCGCGCCTGTTCGGCATGGCGTCAATGTTACTACTGTCCCCAAAATTGCAAGGGAGAGATGACTCGGGGTGCCCGAAATGTGAGAGCATTCCGTCGGCGAGCTGGGGTCGCGACCACGTCTGCTGCATCACAGCGCAAGGAGAACAAGCATGAGTGATACGAATGAATTCGGCCTGGTTTTAAATCAGCACAAGGACGAGATTCTCGCGGGATGGATTGCCGAGCTTGCGGCAAGTGAGGTTCGACGAGCAGATCTGATTGGGGACTCCGAACTGCGTGAGCAATGCCGCCAGTTCATCGAACTCCTGGCTCCCGCGGCGGGTTCAGGCGACACCAGCGATTTCAGAGCACCGGAGTGGCAGCCGGTAAGAAAAATGCTCGAACAAATTTCCGATACGCGGGCACAACAGGGATTTACGCCGCGCGAGGTTGCCCTCTTCGTTTTCTCGTTCAAGCGCCCGCTCTTTCTGGCAATCGGCCGGCAGGAGGGGTCCACACCGCAGCGGCTCGCAGAAGAAGTGTGGCGTGCGACCGAGCTTCTCGATCAGCTGGGACTTTTCACATCGGAGGTTTACCAGGAAACGCGAAACAGAATCATCGAGCGGCAGCAGCGTGAGGTACTCGAGCTTTCGACCCCGGTGGTCAAACTCTGGGACGGAGTCGTGGCACTGCCGATCATCGGAACGCTGGACAGCGCCCGGACGCAGACAGTGATGGAAGCGCTTCTTCAGACCATCGTGGACACCGGATCACAGATAGCGATCCTGGATATTACAGGCGTGCCCACGGTCGACACGCTGGTTGCACAGCACCTGCTGAAAACCATCGCCGCTGCACAGCTCATGGGCGCGGAATGCATCATCAGCGGGATCCGGCCCCAGATCGCCCAGACCATGATTCACCTCGGGCTGGACATGCGAGGCGTTCTCACTCGGGCCACACTCGCGGACGCCTTCGGACTGGCACTGAGCCGTCTCGGCAAGCGCGTATGCAAAGTCGAGAAGATCGCATGAGCACGGAAAGAATCCCGATTCTGCAGATCGGCAGGATCCTGCTGGTAAGCATTCAGGTTGAGCTGCACGACGATCTGGCCATGAACCTACAGGAAGACCTGACCAACCGCATCAGTAAGTCGGGCGCGCGGGGGGTCCTC
The DNA here is from genome assembly GCA_046590705.1 of Thermoanaerobaculia bacterium. Lineage (GTDB taxonomy): Bacteria > Acidobacteriota > Thermoanaerobaculia > Gp7-AA8 > Gp7-AA8 > JBKJUK01. Next base: position 6,843 of record JBKJUK010000136.1, on the reverse strand, counting down.
ATCGACATTTCCGCGCTCGAGATCGTGGACTCGTTCATCGGGCGCATCCTGGCCGACATCGCCGGCATGGCCCATATTCTCGGGGCGGACACGGTGCTGGTGGGAATGAAGCCGCAGGTGGCCATTACGCTCGTCGAACTCGGCCTGGAGCTACCGGGGATCAAAACGGCGTTGAATGTCGACCGCGGCGTTCTGCTGCTGCAGAAGATCATCTCCGATTCGGGCGAGGATTCAGAGAATGGAGATTGAACGCCGTCAGACACTCCCACTGGCCTCTTCCAACGACGTGGTGCTGGTCCGCCAGCTGGTCCGTCAGATGGCAACCGAAACGGACTTCAGCCTGATCGAGCAGACCAAGATCGTCACAGCTGCAAGTGAGATCGCGCGCAATACCCTCATCCACGGCGGCGGTGGTTCGATGGAGGCGCAGAAAATATCACTGAACAGCCGTCGCGGTGTGAAGCTCATCTTCACCGATCAGGGTCCCGGCATTGAGAACAAGACCCAGGCTATGGAAGACGGATTCACGAGCGGCAACGGCCTTGGCCTGGGCCTGGGCGGAGCACGGCGGCTGGTGAATGAATTCGACTTGAGCAGTTCATCCGGTGTTGGCACGATCATCACGCTCATCCGCTGGAAAGCGTGAGCACAGATACCGTGAATAACGTTCGCGACTTCATCACCATCCAGCACGGACGCTTTCTGCCGGTCGTCGAGGCCACCGGGTTCGGCGAAGTTCGCCGGCTGGCTGCCTCCTTCGCGGAAAGAATAGGACTCAGCGAAACCGAGAGCGGAAACCTCAACATCATCGTGAACGAGATCGGTACGAATCTGGTGAAGCACGCCAGAAGCGGAGCCATGCTGGCGCGCGTGCTCGAATTTCAGGACTGTCTGGCCGTCGAAATTCTGGCCATCGATGGAGGTCCCGGCATTCAGGAGATTGGACGGGCGATGCGCGACGGCTACTCCACGACCGGAACTACCGGCTCCGGACTCGGTTCCATTGCACGCCTGGCCACTGTTTTCGACATCTACTCGGAGCAGGGGAAGGGAACGTTGATCGTTGCACAAGTGTGGTCGGGAGGACGAGTCGCTCCGTCATCTACTCAGATTTCCGGAATCGCGATTCCTCTTGCTGGTGAAGAATTCAATGGAGACGCCTGGATCGCATCCTCGTCTCCTCGATCGATCGACCTGCTGGTGGCAGATGGCCTGGGACATGGACCAGACGCTGCCGCCGCGGCGAATGCCGCAGTGGCGGCCTTCCGACAGGATCTGGAATCCAGCGAGGGACAGGAGGCGCGGTTCAGACCACTTCAGGACGCGCTGACGAATACGCGCGGCGCTGCCATCGCGATCGCGACCATAAGCCGCGAATCCAACGAGCTGTCCTTCTCCGCGATGGGAAATATCAGCGGTGCCATCGTCACACGAGAGAAACAGTCCGGACTTCTTGGTCTGAACGGAATCGTCGGTCTGGACAGGCGGCAGGTTCCACCGCAGACGCACAAGTTCCCGAAAGGCGCGCTCCTCGTCCTTCACTCGGATGGGATCGGATCGCGCTGGAAGCTGGGCAATCATCGGGGCATCGCCTTCAAGCATCCATCGATCATCGCCTCACTGATCTTTCGAGATCACCAACGCGGCACGGACGACGCATCCATCCTGGTTTTGAAAGCCGACCTACCGCCTGTTGATGCACCGGCGACCCTCTCATGAAAAAACTCACACTCCGTGGAATTGTCAGTGACGCAGTTCTGATCTTCAAGCGAAGTGTACATACGCCTTCGCCACAGGTAGAAGCAGCATGGAACCTCGGCTACCGGAAGCTGTCGCCTGCAGCCGACGTCCCGCCAGGAACGGCAAGAGTCTTCGAGACCGGCGGCATTCAGCTTCTGATCGTCAACGACGACGGAGAGTTCCATGTGCTCGACGCCTCAGCGCTCAACTCGAAGGTAGCGACGGGCGAACGAATCGAGGCCCTCCTGGAGCAGCATGCAGGCAGCGATGCAGAGCAGGTGGCGGCGTTCGACGTACTGATTGAGCAGGAATGGATCTGGGCGAACATCGATCGCACCACCAGCAAAACGTGAGTTCTGCGTTCTGCGTTCATCGGCATGGCCTTCGAAGTCAGTGGGTCCAGTCACAGGCAGGATTGCCTGTGCTCCACAATCGCGTTCCAGCAGCATCATTAGCGTCGTTGCTTCTTTTCTTACCATCGTTCTGCGTTCTGCGTTCATCAGCCTGATCTTCGAAGTTAGTGGGTCCAGCCACAGGCAGGATTGCCTGTGCTTCACTTATCTGCCTGTCCATGTTTACTTCGAAAGCAAAGCTGTGTGAAGGTACTCCTTGTGGAGCCGACCCCCGAACCTGCCAGCGAACACGCCGAGAGGCGCCTCTCGGCCCCTCAGCGCGAGCGCTTTCATCACCAGCTGACAGCGTTGGCCACGCTTGCTTCGGAACTGGCACATGCCGACGGTGTCACGATTTGTTTCAGCTACTCCGACGAAGAACGAGTCGTCATCAGACATGGCGAAGAGAAGCCAGCGACACTGTCCGTTCCCATTCACTCCTTCGAGAAAGAGATCGGCACTCTCTCGTTCAGTGGTGCCGGCCTTACTGAATCACCGCATCTGGCAACCATCGCAACGCAGATCTCGCTGTTGCTGGAGAACAGCGCTTTAGCCGAGGAGGCCACCCGCTCCAACGTTTCCAAAGATCAGTTCCTGGCGACCGTCTCACACGAGTTGCGCAGCCCGATGACATCAATTCTTGGCTGGGTTCGAATGCTGAAGATCGGAGATCTCGACGCGGAGACTCTGAAAACTGCCATCGACTCGATCCACCGCAGCGCCAAGGTACAGGCTCAACTCGTTGAAGACCTGGTCGACATTTCCCGCATCGACACCGGCAAGCTCCGGCTCGAATTCCGTAACGTGGATCTTCGGGCTATGGCCGAGGCTTCACTTGAAGGAGCTCGACCTCAGGCGGAAGAGAAAGAGATCCACTTGTCGTTCGAGTCCGACTGCGAGGTGTGCGTGGTGAGCGGAGATCCGAATCGAATCCATCAGATCATCACCAACCTCCTCACGAATGCTGTGAAGTTCTCTCCCGTCAAGTCGAGCGTGGAGCTTCGGATCACGTTGAAGGGCGAATCCGCAACCATCACTGTTCGGGACTACGGCATCGGTATTCAAGCCGATTTCCTCCCGCTGATCTTCGAGCGTTTCAGGCAGGAGGAGTCAGCCGTGATGCATTCACGCGGCGGCCTCGGACTCGGTCTGGCCATCGTCCGGCACCTTTCTGAACTTCATGGTGGATCCGTCTCGGCAGCCAGCGATGGAGCAGGTCTCGGCTCTACCTTTACGGTTACCTTGCCGGCAATGAGGGGAACACCGGAGCAGCAGCAGGCGCTGACGTATGTCGGGCGAGCCGAAGAAGCCCGCACTGAGACGCTCCCCTCTTTGTCCAATGCCTCCATTCTGGTCATCGACAATGAGTACGACACGGTGGAGATGATTTCAGCAATCCTCGAACGCTGCGGCGCGAAGGTGACCGCAACGACCTCCGCTCTCGGAGCGATCGAGTTGATCGACCGGGTAAAGCCGGATGCGATTGTCTGCGACATCTTCATGCCGGACATCGACGGAATTGAATTACTCCGCCAGCTGCGTGCCCGCCCCGCAAGCAAGGGGGGGAATGTTCCGGCAATCGCACTGACGGTACTCAGCCGGCCCGACGATCGCGAACGAATCACCGCAGCAGGCTTCACGGCCTACCGTCAGAAACCAGTCGAGCCAGCGGACCTCGCGCATACGATCGCGCGGGTGCTGGAAAAGTCGGATCCAGAGAGCGCCTGACTGCGCTCAGGGCGCCTCAGCGTGGAGCACAGGCAATCCTGCCTGTGACGGGACCCGCTGACTTCGAAGTAAGGCTGGTGAACGCAGAACGCAGAACGTCGAAGTAAGAAAGAGTCAACGACAGCGTCAAATCTTCTTTCTTTCTTACTTCATCGTTATGCGTTCTGCGTTCATCAACCACTCACCCGCAAAAGTCCCGCCTCTGACTCGCCCTCGATGACATGGTCGCCGTCTTCATTCTCAATCCAGGCATCGATCTCGATCCGGTGCTTTTCTCGATCGACAGAGCGAACCACAAAGTGTGCGGTCAGCGTCTCGCCGGGATACACCGGCAGCAGAAAGCGCAAGGTCTGCGCACGATAGATCGCTCCTTTTCCAGGCAGGAACATCCCGACCAGCGTGGAAAACATCGAGGCCGTCAGAAGTCCGTGAAGAATACGCTTCCCGAACTTCGTCGACGCAGCGTACTGTTCGTCGGTGTGGATAGGATTCATATCACCAGTGATGGCGATGAAGTTCTCGAGATCCTCTTCGGTGAACGTCTTCGAGCAGGACACGTGCTGGCCCGCTTCGAAATCTTCGATACGGGCAGGGCCAAGCTCATCATCGTTCATAAAAGAGATCCTCTTCACTGAGACTGTATCAAGTGAACCGGGCTGCCCCGCAACGATCGCTGTAATTTTAGCGCAGCCGAATGATCGATGATGCACAATCAAGATCCAAGTGATCGCGCGCCTCAATCTGATGTTGAGGTCCAAAAGGATGCTCTCAAATGCAATTCAGAAGATCTTCAATCGCCGTCGTTCTTACGCTCCTGAGCCTGACTTTCTCTGCCGAAGCAGCGGCCGCTCCTAAAACTCCCGCTGGAAAAAGCGCCAGACTCTTCGAGCCAGCCGTGAAAGGCTTCGGATGGCGCGAGGTAGGGCCTTACCGCGGTGGACGCGTCGCAGCGGTTGAGGGCGTACGCAGCCAGCCGGGCACTTACTACTTCGGCGCAACCGGTGGCGGGGTCTGGAAGACCACTGACAGCGGGGTCACCTGGATCAGCATCTCCGACGGCTTCTTCGGCGGCTCGATTGGTGCGGTAGCGGTGTCTGAGTCAGACCCGAACGTGATCTACGTCGGTGGCGGCGAGAAGACTGTACGCGGAAATGTCTCGCATGGCGACGGACTCTGGAAGTCTGTCGACGGAGGAAAGACCTGGACGTTCTCCGGGCTCGCCGACTCGAGACACATTCCGCGTGTACGCATTCACCCCCGCAATCCAGAACTGGTTTACGCAGCGGTGCTCGGACATCTTTTCGGCCCCAACGAGATGCGCGGTGTTTATCGTTCAAAAGACGGCGGCAAAACGTGGGAACGTGTGCTCTTCGCCAATCAGAACGCTGGTGCCATCGATCTCATCATGGATCCTGTGAATCCGCGTACGCTTTATGCGAGCACCTGGAGAGTGCGCCGCTCGCCCTACTCTCTCGAGAGCGGCGGAGAGGGTTCGGCACTCTGGAAATCCACCGATGGTGGCGACAGTTGGGTCAGCCTGAACAGAGGTAAAGGATTTCCGAAAGGCCCGATCGGCATCATCGGCGTGGCCGTCTCGCAGTCCAATTCGCAGAATGTCTACGCCATCATCGAAGCGAACGAGGGCGGCGTATTCCGCTCGCGCGACGGCGGTGCTACCTGGGACAAAACCAACGAGGCCAGAGATCTCCGCCAGCGTGCCTGGTACTACAGCCGGATTTACGCAGACCCATCCGATGCTGACGTGGTCTACGTTCTCAATGTGAATTTCCACAAGTCGAAGGACGGCGGAAAAACCTTCACCGCCATTCCTACGCCTCATGGAGACAATCACGATCTCTGGATCGCACCTGACAATCCGATGAGGATGATTGAATCGAACGACGGCGGAGCGAATGTTTCCACGGATGGAGGCGCGACCTGGTCCCGTCAGGACAACCAGCCGACCGCGCAGTTCTACCGGGTCTCGACCGATTCGGCGTTTCCCTACAGACTTCTGGGTGGACAGCAGGACAACAGTGCGGTACGTATCCGCAGCCGATCTTCCGGACGCGGGATTGGTCTGCGCGACTGGGACGAAACCGCTGGGGGTGAGAGCGGTCACATCGTCGCCAAGCCTGACAACCCTGACGTCGTTTTCGGCGGTTCCTATGGGGGCCTGCTGGTCAGGGCCAATCACCAGACCGGCGAATTCCGCGATCTCAATGCCTGGCCTGACAATCCGATGGGGGCAGGCGCTGAAGGCCTGCGGCATCGCTTTCAATGGAACTTCCCGCTCTTCTTCTCGCCTAATGACGCAGACACGCTTTACAGCGCGTCCCAGCATCTGCTCAGGTCACGAACCGGCGGAACGAGTTGGGAGACCATCAGTCCCGATCTGACCCGGAACGACAAGAGTCGGATGGGATCCTCCGGCGGCCCAATCACCAAGGACAACACCAGCGTCGAATACTACGGGACGATCTTCGCAGCGGCTGAGTCAAAGAGCGAACCTGGCCTGCTCTGGACTGGTTCGGACGACGGACTGATTCACGTCTCCCGCGACGACGGGAAGAACTGGAAGAACGTCACGCCAGCAGGAATGCCTGAGTGGAGCATGATCAACAGCATCGACGTTCACCCATTCAGCAATGGGGGCGCCTATGTCGCTGCGACCAGATACAAATCCGACGACTTCCGTCCTTATCTTTATCGAACTACCGACTACGGAAAAACCTGGACGCTCATTACCCAGGGCATCGCCAATGACCATTTCACCCGAGTGATTCGTGCCGATCCCGCACGTGCTGGTCTTCTGTACGCGGGGACCGAGCGCGGTGTGTACGTCTCCTTCGACGACGGAGGGAATTGGCAGCCGCTGCAGTTGAAACTTCCCATCGTTCCGATCACGGATTTACAACTGACGAATGGAGATCTGGTGGCATCGACCCAGGGTCGCGGTTTCTGGATCCTCGACGATCTAACC